>CATKZW010000136.1 GCA_949841465.1 uncultured Oscillospiraceae bacterium | reverse complement strand
CAAATTCAACACCCCCGCGGGCCAGACCGTGGACCGCAAGCTGTACCTGTGCTGCGGCAACAGCGGTACCTACGCCGCCCCCAAGTGGGGCAAGCTGGGCAAGCGCGTGGAGGACAGCTCCGCCGAGATGGACTGGAGTGAGGAGACCAAGCAGGATATTCTGGGTGATACCTACACCACCATGAAAACGCCGGTGGTGTCCCAGGCCTTTGACCCCTGTGAGCTGGACTCCGGCGACGAGTATCAGCAGCACGTGTGGAATCTGGCCACGGTGGACCAGAACGCCCAGGCGCTGTGCAATCAGGACCTGCTGCGCATCCACCTGTATGCCGCGGACGAGGAAGGGAACGTTTTCGCGGAGCGGTATCCCTCCTCCATGGTGAAGCCCTCCGGGCTGAGCGGCGAGGGCGGCGGTTCCCTGACTATGCCCATTGACGTCACCTTCGGCGGCACCCGTGAGATCGGTACCGCGTCCGTCGCGGCGGACGGCACCATTACCTTCACCCCGAAAGGAGCGTCTGAGCCCTGATGAAAGAGCTGAACTTTGAGACCGGCCTGGTGGAGATGGCGGTTAACGGCGGGCGGACCGTCCGTTTCAACCCCGCTGACGTGGGCTTCATGGACACCCTGTTCACCCTGCTGGGCAAGATCGAGGCCATCGAGACGGAGGTGGAGAAGAAGCGGGCCAAGACGGACGATCTGGCCAAGCGCTTCGACTATGCCCGCAGCAGCGACAAGCGGATGCGGGAGGCGGTGGATTCCGTTTTTGGGGAGGGCTTCTGCGAGGAAGTTTTTCCCGGCATCCGGCTGACGGCCCTGGCCGACGGCCTGACGGTGCTGGAGAACTTTATCTTCGCCATCATGGACGAGATGGACGAGAGCGTCCGGGACAACCTGGCCAAGCGGAATGACCGGATCGCCAAGTACACGGCCAAGTATCGGGGGCGGAAAAATGTCGTCCCCCTGGAATGAGTTGCTGCCCACCCGTGTGGAGGTGGGCGGCGCGGAGTACGAGATTCGCTCAGACTACCGGGCGGTCCTGGACATCTGCGCCGCCCTCTCCGACCCGGAGCTGGACGGCAGGGAGCGATCCATCGTGGCCTTGACGATCTTCTACCCGGCCATTGCCGATATGCCGCCGGAGCACTATCAGGAGGCGGTGGAGCGGTGTATGCGCTTTGTCAGCGGCGGCGGGGAAGACGCGCCCCACAAAGTCCCCAAGCTGGTGGACTGGGAGCAGGACTTCCAGCACATCGTAGCTCCCATTAACCGGCTGCTGGGGCAGGAGGTTCGGGCGGTGGAGTACATGCACTGGTGGACCTTCCTGGCGGCGTTTTACGAGGTTGGGGACTGTACCTTTGCCCAGATCGTCCGCGTCCGGGACCGGCTGGCCAGGGGCAAGCCGCTGGACAGGCAGGACCGGGAGTGGTACCGGAATAACCGGCATTTGGTGGACTTCAAGCGGAAGTACACCAGCGCGGAGGACGAGATGGCGAAGTCCTGGGGGTTTTGAC
>CATKZW010000135.1 GCA_949841465.1 uncultured Oscillospiraceae bacterium | reverse complement strand
GCGGGGCCGGGGCCCTGGGCTGGGGCGTTCACGGCTTCGTCCACGGCAAGGTGTACGAGGTGGAGCATGAGAACGTGGGGACCGAGGGGGCCCACCACTCCGAGCTGGTGGGCGAGGCCGTGGGGCGCTGGGGGACCCGCCGTGTGCGGCAGGCCGTCCGGGACCACCCGGCCAAGGCCGCCGCCCGCGCGGAAAGCCGGTATGTCAAGGCCACGGCGGAGCACCGCTTTCAAACGGAGCTGGAGAAGCACCCGGACCTGGGCAAAAACGCCCTGGCCCGGTTTGCCCAAAAGCAGCGCCAAAAGCGGCAGTACGCGAAACAGGCGCGGGAGGCCGCCAAGCAGGGGGCCAGGGCCGCCGAGAAAACCGGCGTCTCTGCGGAGAAGCTGGCGGAGAAAGTGGCGGGCTTCGTCAAGCGTCACCCTGGAGGGGTGGTGATCCCCCTGGCCTGTCTCCTCCTCCTGTTCACGGTCCAGTCCTGCGCCTCCTCCCTGGTGACGCTGGGGAACGGGATCATCGGGGGGATCGGGGCCAGCACCTACCCTGCCCAGGACGAGGATATGCTGGGGGCCGAGGCCGCCTACTGCGCGTTGGAGGCGGAGCTGCAACACTACCTGGACACCTACACCAGCACCCACGACTACGACGAATATCATTTTGACCTGGACGCAATCGAGCATGACCCCTATGTGCTGATCTCCATGCTCTCCGCGCTCCATGAGGGGGAGTGGACGCTGGAGGAGGTGCGGGGGACGATCCAGACCATTTTTGACCGGCAGTATATCCTCACGGAAAATGTTGTGGTGGAGGTGCGCTACCGAACGGAGACGCGGACGGGGCCCGACGGCCCCTATACTGTCCGGGTCCCCTACAATTACTACATCTGCACCGTGACACTGAAAAACGAGGACCTATCCCACCTGCCCATTTATATCATGGGCGGGGAGCAGTTTTCCCGGTACGCCCTCTACATGGCCGCCCTGGGCAACCGGCCCGACCTGTTCCCCGGTTCCGGCTATGTGGACAAGTACATCACCAACCCACCCCAGCCCTACGACGTGCCGGAGCAGTATCTTTCCGATCCCGACTTTGCCGCCCTACTCACCGAGGCGGAGAAGTACCTGGGCTACCCCTACGTCTGGGGCGGCAGCTCCCCGGCCACGTCCTTTGACTGTTCCGGCTTCCTGTCCTATGTGCTGAACCAATGCGGCTGGGACGTGGGCCGCCTGGGGGCCCAGGGGCTCTATAACTACTGCACCCCCGTCAGCTCCCCACGGCCCGGCGACCTTGTATTTTTCCGCTACACCTACGACGCGCCCAACCCGGACGGCGTGACCCACTGTGGGCTCTATGTGGGAGACGGAATGATGCTGCACTGTGGGGACCCGGTGCAATTTACAAGTCTGAATACAAGCTACTGGCAGTCCCATTTTTACGCCTGGGGGCGTTTACCATGAACAAGGAGGTTTTTAATGGCAGTCAGCAAGAGCGCGAAAATTTGGGCCGAGATGGAGAAAGTCAAGGCCAAGATCAACGAGCAGCAGGCCCGGCTGAAAGAGCTGGAGCAGAAGCACCGGGAGGCCGAGAATGAGGAGATC
>CATKZW010000134.1 GCA_949841465.1 uncultured Oscillospiraceae bacterium | reverse complement strand
GCGGGGCCGGGGCCCTGGGCTGGGGCGTTCACGGCTTCGTCCACGGCAAGGTGTACGAGGTGGAGCATGAGAACGTGGGGACCGAGGGGGCCCACCACTCCGAGCTGGTGGGCGAGGCCGTGGGGCGGAAAACGGCCCGGACGGCGCGGCAGGCCATCCGGGACCACCCGGCCAGGGCCGCCGCCCGCGCGGAAAGCCGGTATGTCAAGGCCACGGCGGAGCACCGCTTCCAGGTGGAGCTGGAGAAGCACCCGGACCTGGGCAAGAACGCCCTGGCCCGGTTCGCACAGAAGCAGCGCCAAAAGCGGCAGTACGCGAAACAGGCGCGGGAGGCCGCCAAGCAGGGGGCCAGGGCCGCCGAAAAAACCGCCGTCTCTGCGGAGAAGCTGGCGGAAAAAGTGGCTGGCTTCGTCAAGCGTCACCCGGTTGGGGTGGTGATCGCCCTGTGCTGTGTCCTCCTCCTGTTCACGGTCCAGTCCTGCGCCTCCTCCCTGGTGACGCTGGGCAACGGGATCATCGGGGGGATCGGGGCCAGCACCTACCCCGCCCAGGACGGGGATATGCTGGGGGCCGAGGCCGCCTACTGCGCGTTGGAGGCGGAGCTGCAACACTACCTTGACACCTACACCAGCACCCACGACTATGACGAATACCACTTCGACCTGGACGCCATCGAGCATGACCCCTATGTGCTGATCTCCATGCTCTCCGCGCTCCACGAGGGGGAGTGGACGCTGGAGGAGGTGCGGGGGACGCTCCAGGCCATTTTCGACCGTCAGTATATTTTGACGGAGGACGTGGTGACGGAGCGGCGGTATTACATCGAGACGGACACCTGGACCGACGGCGAGGGCAACACCCATTCCAGCAGCTACCGCGTGTACTACGATTACTATATTTGCACGGTGACGCTGAAAAACGAGGACCTGTCCCACCTGCCCATTTACATGATGGGAGAGGAGCAGTTATCCCGGTACGCCCTCTACATGGCCGCCCTGGGCAACCGGCCCGACCTGTTCCCCGGTTCCGCCTATGTGGACAAGTACATCACCAACCCGCCCCAGCCCTACGACGTGCCGGAGCAGTATCTTTCCGATCCCGTGTTCTCCGCCTTGCTCACCGAGGCGGAGAAGTACCTGGGCTATCCCTACGTTTGGGGCGGCAGCTCCCCGGCCACGTCCTTTGACTGTTCCGGCTTCCTGTCCTATGTGCTGAACCAATGCGGCTGGGACGTGGGCCGCCTGGGGGCCCAGGGGCTTTATAACTACTGCACCCCTGTCAGCTCCCCACGGCCCGGCGATTTGGTATTCTTCCGCTACACCTACGACGCGCCCAACCCGGACGGCGTGACCCACTGCGGCCTCTATGTGGGGGACGGGATGATGCTCCACTGTGGGGACCCGGTGCAATTTACCAGTCTGAATACAAGCTACTGGCAGTCCCATTTTTACGCCTGGGGGCGTTTACCATGATGAAGGAGGTTTTGAATGGCAGTCAGCAAGAGCGCGAAAATTTGGGCCGAGATGGAGAAAGTCAAGGCCAAGATCAACGAGCAGCAGGCCCGGCTGAAAGAGCTGGAGCAGAAGCACCGGGAGGCCGAGAATGAGGAGATC
>CATKZW010000133.1 GCA_949841465.1 uncultured Oscillospiraceae bacterium | reverse complement strand
CCGCTGACATTCAGACGGCGGATATGCTGAAGCTCCCCACCCCGGAGGCGGAGTACATCACCGTCACCACCGAACCCAGCAGCTTTCAGCAGGAAATGGTGGCGGAGCTGGGCGAACGGGCGGAGGCCGTGCGGAACAGAGAAGTGGAGCCGGACGAGGACAATATGCTGAAAATCACCTCGGATGGCCGCAAGCTGGCTCTGGACCAGCGTTTGCAGAATCCCCTCCTGCCTGACGACCCGGACAGCAAGGTCAATGCCTGTGTCAAGAACGTCCTAGCTGAATGGCGGGACAGCGCGGACATTCGGGGGACCCAGCTTATTTTCTGTGATCTCAGCACACCCAAAAACGATGGTAAGTTCAATGTCTATAACGATATTAAGGAGAAGCTGATCGCCCAGGGGATTCCACAGGAGGAAATCGCTTTTATTCACGACGCCAACACCGAAGCGCAAAAGGCGGAGCTGTTCGCCAAGGTACGCCGGGGGCAGGTTCGGGTACTGATCGGCAGCACCCAGAAAATGGGAGCTGGCACCAACGTCCAGGACCGCATTGTGGCGTCTCATGACCTGGATTGCCCATGGAGGCCCGCTGATTTGGAGCAAAGAGCCGGTCGGTCGCTGCGCCAGGGCAACATGAACAAATCGGTCAAAATGTTCAAGTACGTCACCAAGGGCACCTTTGACGCCTACAACTGGGGGCTGGTGGAGAACAAGCAGAAATTCATCGGTCAGATTATGACCAGCAAATCCCCCGCCCGGTCCGCTGAGGATGTGGACGCCACCGCCCTCTCCTATGCCGAGGTCAAGGCCCTGGCTACCGGAGACGACCGTATCCGGGAGAAGATGGAGCTGGATGTGCAGGTGGCGAAGCTGAAAATGCTGAAATCCAACCACACCGCCATGCAGTATGAAATGCAGAACAAAACGCTGAAATACTATCCGCAGAAAATCGCGGAAACGAAGCTGTTTATTGAGGCGCTGGGGAAGGATTTGCCCATTGTCCAGGCCCATCCGGCGAAAGACGACGCTTTTTCCATGACTGTCATGGGCCAGACCTTCACCGAGCGCAAGGAGGCGGGCGAGGCCATTATCAAGGCGTGTCTGCTCATGCCCGACCCGGAGAAGCCCCTCGACCTGGGCGAATACCGGGGCTTTCCCATGCAGCTTCATTGTACCGGCTCCAAGTTCAAGATCACGATGAAGCAGCATTTGACCTATACGGCGGAGCTGGCCGATGATCCGGTGGGCAATGTTACCCGTATCAACAACGCCTTAGAGGGTATGGCCGAAAAAATCAAGGGGCATGAGAACCATCTGGAGAGACTGGAAAAGGAGCTGGTGAACGCCAGGGAAGAATCTGAGCGGCCATTTCCCAAGGAAAATGAGCTGGCGGAGAAGTCCGCCCGCCTGACCCAGCTCAACCGGGAGCTGGAAAAGCCCAGGACAAAGACGGTGGAACAGTCCCAGGATGGTGAGGACGAAGCGGATTTGGAGGGCGGCGAGGCCCCCGCGCCGGAGCCGCCCGCCCTTACCGTGCTGAGCGGTGATAAGCCGTCCATCCGGGCGGCGCTGCGCTCCTACGTTCCACCCGCGCCGGTGGCTGCTGGCGCGGAAAGAGATCAGCGAAGGGAGGCGGCACTGTGAGAAAGTACGAGGGCCGGACGGTGGGCCTTTACAC
>CATKZW010000132.1 GCA_949841465.1 uncultured Oscillospiraceae bacterium | reverse complement strand
CTCCGATCCCACAGTCAAAACGATGATGGCCTACTTCTACGCACATTCTACCGGCGTCTTTACCGATCAGGCCAAAGCCCTCGGCGTGGACGACGTGTGGGACAGCAACTACACCTGGACCATGAACTCCTGGACCCAGGCTGTCGTCTGGCGCTACAAGGCCGGTCTGCTGTCTGACCCCGTGGTGGCCTGCGCCGAGGAACTGCTGTGCGTTTACAACAATCTGGAGCATACCAGCTATACCAGCATTGACGATACCATGGACGGCAGATCGTTCCGCGACCGCGCCCAATATATTCTGGATTTGGGCGCACAGGGCGTATGGGGCGAGTGCAGCGTCTACGAGTACGCCTACACCGGCCCCGGCTCCAACTATCACCCCGCAAATGACGTGCAGGCCGTTATGGTGGGCGAACTGAACATCACCCGCCAAAAATATGAGCTTACCGTCAAAAAGGTGGACAGTACCAACCCCAACAAGGGTCTTGCCGGGGCGCGATTCTTAGTGAGTTCGGAAAATGGCGCCTTCTCCAAAGAAATTGTGACGGGGCAGGACGGGACATATACCCTGACCGCTCTGGATGCGGGCACTTATGCCGTAACCGAGCTGGAGGCCCCGGAGGGCTACGAGATCGACAACGCTGGACCGCAGTACGTTGTCCTGCCCAGCAATGGCAACAACACCGTGACCGTCACCTTTGCGGATACCCCCACCATTACCGGCGAGGGCAGCATCCGCAAGGTGGACGCGGACGATCCCACCAAGGGGCTGGCCGGAGCGGTTATTAAAATTGAGGGCGTGGACAATGATTTTACCGGCACATATGTCACCGGAACCGGCGGCTACCTGACCGACGTACCCTGGAAGGATATGCCCCTCGGCAGCTACACCGCCGAGGAAGTCACGCCCCCGGAGGGCTACACCAAAAGCCCCGATGTGAATAAGACCAAGCAGACCTTCCGCTGGGACGGCAAGACCGACATCGCCCTTGTCTTTGAAAATGACGCCAAAGTGAAAGTCAAGCTGATTAAGCTGGACGACAGCGATAACCCCCTCCCCGGCGCGGTGTTCAACATCATCAAGGACGGCCAGATCATCGGCACGGAGGCCACCAAGGCGGACGGCTCCATCACCGTAACGGACGTGACCGAGGGGATGTACGCTTTTGTGGAGGTGAGCGCCCCGGCCCCCTATGCCACACTGACTGAGCCGGTTATCGCCCATGTGGATCAGGCCACTATCAACGGCGGCGGCACTGTCACCGTGACGGCGGCGGATAAGAAGCTGCCCAGCCTGTCCATCCTCAAGCGGGACGCGCAGACCAAGGAGGTCATTCCCGGAACCGTCTTTGAGGTCAAGGGCATCCACTACGGCTATCACAACGACGTGACCACCGGGCCGGACGGAAAGGCCGACCTGACCAATATCCCCGTGGACAGTTATGAAATCATTGAGAAGTCCGTCCCGGACCCCTATGTGGTGGGGGATGAACCCATGCAGACCATCTACCTCGGCCCCGGCGAGGAACGGGAGCTGATTTTCGATAATTTGAAGCAGCCCCTTTTGACCATCGCCAAACTTGACGCTGACACAAATGATATTATCCCCGGCACTGTGTTCACCATCGAGGCCATTGACGGCGACTACCGCAACGATGTGACCACCGGCGCGGACGGAACGGTTTCCCTGCGGCTGGCCCCCGGCTCCTATAAAATCACGGAGAAGTCTGTGCCCGCGCCCTACTACCTCCCCAGCAGGAACGCCGACCGGGAGCAGACGGTCAGCCTGAACCCCGGCGATGAGAAAACCGTCACCTTTAAGGACCACAAGGCCCCGGAGCTGACGATTTTTAAGGAGGACAGTGTGGCGGGCGCTCCCATTGAG
>CATKZW010000131.1 GCA_949841465.1 uncultured Oscillospiraceae bacterium | reverse complement strand
TGCTCCACTGCAAGGCCGTGTCCGGCCTGACCGCAGGGAGCAGCTTTGTGAATGTGGCCGACGTGGGCGGAACCCATGACGGCGTATGGGTACAGGCCGTGTCCCGCTGGGTGACGACTGTGTACGGAAAGCCCACGCCCCTGCCCAAGACCGGCTACTAATTTTTCCTTGTCGGAAATGCGTCTCAACTTGAGACGCATTTCCCGACATTTTTCGCACTCTCGCAAAAAGTAACCAATATGCCAGAAAGGAGGAAATTTTATGGCTCATTTCCAAGCGGTCCGCAGCGGCCTTGCAATCAGCCAGAGTATCGCTGATATGCTGGAACGGGCTGACCCGACGCAGTACAACGGCGCGAACCGGGTACAGACCATCCGGGAGACCAATGATATTTTACAGGACCGTTCCGAATTATCCCTTGATATGCTCTATTCGCTTTTAGCGCAGACGTGCGGCGGAGAGGCCGGGCAGGTAGAAAAAATCAGGCGGGATGTGGAGGCGTTCTGTGTTCAAAAATCAAACCGCGCACGGCGTTATACCCTGACGGGCGCACAGGAATACCACTATGAGATGTGGGACTTTGACCCCAAGCGGCCCTTGAAGATCATCAGCCAGCCCCTGTTCGACCATGCGGCGGAGCATGGTTTTCCCCCGGACTTTTTCACAGAGTCCTACTTTGACCATGTGACCATCTACTGTATGCCCGACAATGTGGACTGCTCTTTTTCACAATTTCAGAGCTGCCAGTTTTCCGTCTGCGGCATCCGGGGCGCGGTCTTTGACAACGCCACCCTTGATGATACCGATTTTCACTCCGCACTGCTCCGGATGGTCAACTTCACCGGGGCCAGCATCGCACACTCCCATTTCCGGGACAGCTCCCTTGTCTCCGTCTCCTTCCAGGAGGCCCGGCTGAAATCCTGCCTGACGCTGGACTGCACGCTGGACCGCGTGGACTTCCTGGGGGCTGTGCTGGATGGCAGCAGCTACGGCAGGGTAGCCGCCAGCGGCATCCAAAATCTCCCCAGCGCCACTATCACCCAGGGCGGCGCAACACAGGAGGAGGCGGAGCGCCTGCGGGCGTCTGTGTTCCATGAGCTGGCTGTGCCCATACTCCCGGTCCGGCAGCGGCCCCGGCCTGCCCGGCAGGAAAAACCGAGCCAGCCGGAAAGGTAGGGCGGGCCTATGAAGAAACAGCAAGAGAGCGGCATCCTCCCGTGGGCGCTGCTGACGGTTCCGGTCCTGTGGGCGGCGGCAATTATGGCCTACGCCTACGAGGACGGCATGAACATCTTTGACCTGCTGGGGCGTTTCACCGTTTTGGTGGAGCGCCCCTTTGCCATCGGCTGGACGGCCCATACCCCGAAATTCATGTTGATCGGACTGTTCCTGTATGGCGGGGCCGCCGCGCTGTACCTCTCCACCAAGGAGAACCGGCGCCCCGGCGAGGAGCACGGCTCCGCCCGCTGGGGCAGCCCCCGGCAGCTCTGCGCCAAGTACCGGGATAAAGACCCCATGAAAAATACCATCCTCACGCAGAATGTCCGCATGGGGCTCAACGGGAAAAAGCACCGGCGAAATCTCCTGCAAATCGTGATCGGCGGCTCCGGCGCGGGCAAGACCCGCTTTTTTTGCAAGCCCAATCTCATGCAGGCGAATTGCAGTTTTCTTGTGACTGATCCCAAGGGAGAAATGCTGCGGGCCGTGGCTCCGCTGCTCATTCAAAAGGGTTATATCATTAAAGTGTTTGACCTGATCGACCCGGCCAACTCCGACGCCTTTAACCCCTTCCCCTATATCCGGGACGACAAGGACGCCATGAAGCTGGTGCATAACCTGATCCGCAACACCACCCCCAAGAACGCCAGCAACAATGACCCGTTTTGGGAGAAAAGCGAAATTGCCCTGGACACCGCCCTGATCCTCTACCTGCTCCATGAAGCGCCCCCGGAGGAGCAAAACTTTGAAATGGTCATGTATATGATCGAGAACGGCGGGGCCAGGGAGGACAGCGACGA
>CATKZW010000130.1 GCA_949841465.1 uncultured Oscillospiraceae bacterium | reverse complement strand
TAGAGGGAAAGAAACTTGTCCCACTGATGGACAAAAAGTTGTCCCTATGACGGACAGAAAACTGTCCCCTAATAACATGAGTAATAATAACTTGAGAAATAGTAACTTGAGTGGAGTGAGTGAGCGCTCGCCAGCGCGGGGCCGCTATGGGAACGTCTTTCTGACGGAGGCCGAGGTTGCCGAACTGCAAGCAGACTTCCCCGCCGTCTGGCAGGAGTACATTGAACGGCTGTCTGAATATATGGCCTCCACCGGCAAGACCTACAAAAGCCACGCCGCCACCATCCGCCGCTGGGCGAAAGAGGACAGGCGAAAGGGCAAGGGCGGCATATCCGACTATTCGTGCAAGGAGGGCGAGAGCCTATGAATGATTTTGACAGCATTATCAAGCGTATGACCGTGACCCGGCTGGAACCGGGGGACTACACTGGCGAGGACGGGCTTTTGTACTGCGGCAAGTGCCGTACCCCGAAACAGTTTCGCATGGACGCACCGCCGCTGGAGGGCCGTTTGCTGCCCCACCCCTGCCGCTGTGAGCAGGAGCGCCTTGACCGGGAGGCGGCGGAGCAGGAGGCCCGCCGTCACCGTCAGGCTGTGGCCGATCTGAAACGCCGGGGCTTTACCGACCCGGCTATGCGGGGGTGGACGTTCGCCAACGACAACGGCAAATGCCAGCAGATGAAACACGCCCGTTTCTATGTCGAGAACTGGCTGACCATGCAAGCGGAGAACATTGGCTATCTGCTGTGGGGAGGCGTGGGAACCGGCAAAAGCTACTTCGCCGGTTGCGTCGCCAATGCCCTGATGGAGCAGGAGGTAGCCGTCCGCATGACCAACTTTGCCCTGATACTGAACGATTTGACTGCCAGCTTCGAGGGCCGCAACGAGTACATAGCCCGCCTCTGCCGCGCCCCGCTGCTGATTTTGGATGACTTCGGTATGGAGCGAGGGACGGAGTACGGTTTGGAACAGGTCTACAACGTGATTGACAGCCGTTACCGCAGCCGCAGGCCGCTGATCGTCACCACGAACTTGTCCCTTCAGGATTTGCAGCACCCCCAGGACACCGCCCATGCCCGCATCTATGACCGGCTGTTGGAAATGTGCGCCCCCATCCGCTTTTCGGGAGATAACTTCCGCAAGGCCACGGCGCAGGACAAACTGGCACGTCTGAAAAATCTGATGGACTGAAAGGAGCCGCCTATGGCAAAAGCAAAGGAGCCTGTTATCACTGTCAGCACCGTGTTCGCCGGGAGGCAGACCGACAGGCAAGCCTTTATTGACTTAATCATACAGAAAAATGAGATTGTGAAATCACAACTTTCCCTTGACGCCGGACGTGCGGCAGGGTATAATGAAATTACTCCAAAACGCGGCATACACAGCGGGATGGAGGTCAAAAATGAGGACTGACACTGTGTATGCTGAACCCTATCCCCAGGAGGTGAGAGCAGCTATCTATTGCCGCTTGTCCAAGGACGATGATTTGAGCGGCCCCAGCGCAAGCATCCAGAACCAGCGGGAATTGTTGTGCCGGTACTGTGAGGAACAGGGCTGGCGCGTGGCAGGGATTTTCCAGGATGACGGGTACACCGGCCTGAACATGGAGCGCCCCGACTTTCAGAAGATGCTGGCGGCGGTTGAGCGGAAAATGTTCGATGTGGTCTTGACGAAAGACCTCTCCCGGCTGGGCCGGAACTATTTGCAGGTGGGCCAACTGCTGGAAGATTTTTTCCCACGGCAGAAGGTACGGTATATCGCTTTGAACGATGCCGTAGACAGCGAGGTTGAGAATGAGATAACCCCGTTTCGCTCGCTGCTGAACGAGATGTATAGCCGGGATGTGAGCAAGAAAGTCCATTCGTCCTACCTGACAAAAGCCAAGTCCGGCAAGTTTACCGGCTGTCTGGCCCCGTTCGGCTACCGCAAAGACCCGGAGGACAAAAACCATCTTCTCATTGACGAGGATACGGCCTGGATCGTCCGCAGGATTTTTGAGTGGGCGAAGAACGGCAGCGGCCCCAACCGCATCCGCCGCAGGCTGGAAGATGAAGAAATCCCCTGCCCCGCATGGTGGAACCGGCAAAAGGGATTGCGCGACCATGTAACCAAGTTTGAACGGGAGAACCCGGAGCGAGGGCGGTTTATCTGGGACTTCACCGCTATCCAGGG
>CATKZW010000129.1 GCA_949841465.1 uncultured Oscillospiraceae bacterium | reverse complement strand
CAAGGAGGACAAGGCCCCTGCCGCTCCCGGCGAGATGCCCAAGGAGGACAAGGCCCCCGCCGCCCCCGGCGATACGCCCAAGGAGGACAAGACCCCTGCCGCCCCCAGTGAAAAGGATACACCTACCGTTGCCGAGCTGGAAGCCCAAGCGAAGTCCGGCCAGCCCATTTCCCTGACAGACCTCGCCAATGCTGACAAAGCGGAGCGAGAGGCCCAAAAAGGCGGTACGGCAGAGGCAGAACCTTCCAGTCAGGATAAGGGCGAGGGCCTGACCGCCGCCAAGGAGGGACCTGCCGGGACTGCTATCACGCAGATTTTTGAGAAGCGCCTCACGGCCCCTGACGAGGCGGCGCGGAAAACTCTGCCCACCCCGAAAGAGGGCGAGTCCTATTTTATCACCCTCCACCCGGCCTATCTGGAGAAATCCAGCTACAACAATTTTTCCGTGGATGTTGAAAGCGAGAACTTCAAGGAGCTTTTGAAATCCATTGAATTGGTGGGCATCAAAGACCCGGTGCTGGCCCGGTTCAACGAAAAGGGCGGGCTGGAAATCCTGTCCGGCCAGCGCCGCCATATTGCCGCCACCATGCTCAACCAGGCCGTCCCCACCATTATCCAGAAAATTGGCGACGCGGACGCCAAGATCATCGTGGCGGACGGCAACCTGCACCGGGACAAAATTTCCAGCTATGACCTGTCCCGCGCCCTGCGGATGAAGATGGAGGGCATGAAGCAGAAGGCGGGCCGCAGAAAGAAAGGCTTTTCCGCAAATGAGCTGCAAAGCGACGCGAAGCTGGCGCAGGAAATGGGCATGACCGTCTCCAAGCTCAACCGCCTGATCCGTATGTCGGAGGCAATCAAGGGCGTGTGCGACCTGGTTGACGAGGGCAAGCTCTCCATTTCCACCGCAGCCGAAATGTCCGCGCTGAAGCCCAAGACGCAGGAATCCGTTCTGCACCTGCTTGACCTGGGCTATAAGACCACCACTGACCGCATTATCCGCATGAAGAAAGCCGAGGGCGAGGGCAAGAAGCTGGACGAAATGGAATTGCGGAAGATTTTGGACGATAAGGACATCGCACCCAAGCAGCCGGAGCCGGTACAGCAGCCGGAGGCCCCCACCACCGGCGCGGCCCCGGAACCCGCTGGCGAACCGGCCCCCCAGCCGCCCATTCCCGCCTCTCCCGATGTTCCCCAGACCCCGGACACGCCCCCCGCCGCAGACATTCCCCCGTGGGAGGAGCCGGAAAAAGCTCCCGCCCCGGAGCAGGGCGCTGAACCGCCCGCCCATGATGCTCCCACCCTGGAGAGGGATGACGACCCGTTCAAGGGGACGCAGGAGCGGCCCGAAGTGACCAAGGTGATTTTGACCGGGGACCGCCTCCGCAAGTATTTCCCCGATGTGTCCATGACCCCCCGTGAGATTGAGGAAAGCGTGTACTCGGCGCTGGAGGAACGCCGCCAGCGGCAGATGAAAGAGCAGCAGAAAGCGGCGATTTTCAAGAAAAGCGGTCCGACCCGGTGATTATCAGCCCGACCAGCAGCCGGATCGTCCCCGCAACGTGCGCCCAAAGGGGCGCTTTTTTTCTGCCCGAAAGCAGGTGACGGCCCGTAGCTGACAAATACTACCACGCCGTCTCCTGCTCAGGGGGCAAGGACTCGACGGCCATGCTCCTGCTTATGCTGGAGGCCGGGATGCCCATTGACTGCGTTCTCACGGCGGACACAGGCATGGAATTTCCCGAAATGTACCGCCATTGGGACAAAATCGACCAGGTATTGTATCAGGAGCGGGGCATCCACCTGACGATCCTGCGCCACCCCAAGGGTTTTGAATGGCTTATGTTCGACCAGCCGAAAGAAAAACCGAAAACACTTGAAAACCGGGCGAAGCTGGGTGTACCGCCCTATGGGAACGGCTGGCCGGGTATTCGTGTGCGCTGGTGTACCGGCCAGCTCAAGACCCATCTGATCGCCAAAGAGGTCAACCGGCTGAAAAAGGAAAAGAACTCCCTGCACTATGTTGGCATAGCGGCAGATGAACCGGCCCGCATAAAGGATGAGATTTACCCCCTTGTTGAATGGGGCATCACCGAGGCCCAGGCATTGAAAATATGCTATGACCGGGGCTTTGACTGGAACGGCCTCTATGAGATTTATCACCGCTGTTCCTGCTGGTGCTGTCC
>CATKZW010000128.1 GCA_949841465.1 uncultured Oscillospiraceae bacterium | reverse complement strand
GCTTAAACAGCTAACTGACAGATGATCCGTTGCTATAGAATTATGCAAAGCTATTTTGTGGATTTGTGCCAGTTTTGGCTGCTTCCTGGAATAGCTTTGCATTTTCTTTTGCGCAACATAAGCCTTGAAGCCTCTCGCATTCCAGCGGCGTCAGCCTCCGGATAAGCAATGGCCTTGCATCCCCTATATTTTGTAAGACAAGATCGGTGGCGTCCTTATGCTGACGGGCGCTTTCGGTAGACGCTACGTTGTTATGCCGGAATACATCCACCCGCTGGCGGGAAAAGACGGCGTGGTGATCCGTGGCGGTCAGCGTATAGGCGATCCCCTCCTGGCAGCCCAGACCGCTGCCGCCGTTCTGAGGCTGGCGGTCAATGGCGTTGCCGGAGATACAGATTGGTTCCCGCACTTGCAGGGCGAGAGGGAGGTTCCCGCCTCCAGTTCCCGCACGGGCGGTGATGGTAGGTGATATTGGATGTGGGCCGGTGTAGCGGGCATCAATGCCGTGGTTCTCAAAAAGGGCCGGCTGATTGTTCCCGCTCACCCCAGTTGCGGCCGTCATGGTTGGGCAGATCCCGGCCATGATCTCAGCGCCGCCCTGCTGCGTACCCATAACCAGCGGCTGATGTCCATGCTCCTGTGCCCGCAGTGTCCCAGCCACATCTTCAGAGCAGGACATGACTCCGCCGCCTTGGTCATTGAGGCAGATCAGCGGCAGATGGGCGCCCATCTGCGCCCGGAGCGTGGGCGTCATATCGGTTGTAAAGTCCATTCTCTGCCCCCCATGATCGGTGAGACAGAGAATGGAGGGCATCATATTCCCGCTGGCGGCAGCTTTTAATGTAGGAGATACTTCTTCCTGATAGCCGATGCTGCCAGCGGCAGGACTGGCTCCAGCGCAAAAGCCAGCGGTAAACAGCAGACCGCCAGGATTCCGCCCGCCGCCTCCGTCCGCGCTGGCCAGGGTAGGGGCCTTGCTCTCCGGGGTGAAGATGCGGGCCTGCTGGGTATCCCAGGGAGTGAGGCAGTCCTGCGCGATGAAAGTCTGCTGTTTCATCCCCGGCTGCGCTCCCAGCGCACCGGCCACATTGTGGAGATCCCGCACCTCGTCCCTCTGGTTAGCGGCGAAGGCGATGGGTTCAGAGGCAGGAGCCGCCAGTGGAATCAGCCCCGCCTGTGCCATCAGCGCCGCTTCCAGCTGGGGCGGCAGCTCCTTCCCACGTTCCCTCGCCCTGCGCAGGATACCCAGGCAGGCTGTTTTGCTCAAATAGTATTTGCGGGGCGGAGCGTCCTGCAAAATCTGCGACAAGGAATATACGTCTTCTTCGCTGAGGGGTGCGGGGCCAGTATTGAGCGTCGAAGACCCGCCAGGCGAGGGAGAAATCAGTTCCCAGTACGATTCGCCCAACAGGTTGCCATGACCAGGGGTGAGGTCCAGGGACATAAACGGGATCGACCTTAACCCGGACGATCTCCTCGAGGACGATGCGGAAGTCCTCCCCCTTGGGCGATCCGCTGCTGAACGCGCCTGGCACGTTTTCCCAGCACATCCATCTTGGCCGAACAGCGATACCTGTCCGCCCTCGCTGTACATCTGCATTTCGCATCTCCTTTACGATCCGAATTTGTTCCATAAAAAGGCTGGAACGGGAACCGGTCAAACCGGCCCTCGCTCCAGCCACACTGAGATCCTGGCAGGGTGAGCCGCCGCAGATGAGGTCCACAGGCGGCAATTCTGCCCCGTCCAGCTTGGTGATGTCCCCCACATGGATCATGTCGGGAAAGCGGTGTTTTGTGACTTCGATGGGGAAGGCTTCGATCTCGCTGGCCCACAGGGGCGTGATCCCGTTCCGGACCGCCGCCAGAGGGAAGCCGCCGATGCCATCGAAGAGGCTCCCCATGGTGAGCATTTTTCTCCTCCTGTCCTTATTTCGCTGCCGCCTGCACAACGGTGCGGGTAGTATTGACGGCGGCCTGGGCGGTATAGACGGCGCTCATGATATTGGCTCTGGTGGTGGTGTCCAGACCGAAGGTCCCGGCGATCCTGGGCACCTCACCCGCGGAGAGCATGAGGCCCAGTCCCAGCAGAGCGTGGTCCTTAAACACCATCAGGCCCGCTACCAGAATGGTGGATTGCAGGAAGGCCGTCAGGCACAGGCCAATCACCTGTTTGATCCACTGGACAAAGCCGTCCACATAGCCTCGGGGGACGCTGAACATATAGAGGCTCCCCACTGCAATCTGGATGAGCAGGATGCCGCCCCGCTTCAGGTTGGCGAAGAAGACCTTGATCACCGCATAGGCCATCAT
>CATKZW010000127.1 GCA_949841465.1 uncultured Oscillospiraceae bacterium | reverse complement strand
TATGTCTAAATGAAAAAGTGTCTTTCCACCCTGCTGGCCGTCTGCCTTGTGCTGACGGCGCTTTCCATGCCCGCCTCGGCGCTGGAGTACACCTTCGACAGCCCGCCCACCGGGGATTTTGGTACGCCTACCAGCACGGAGGACATCATCCAGACCGGGGCCGAACCCGCCAACAAGGACAGGAGCAAGAGCAGCGCCCTCATTCCTCCCGGTTTTGGGACGCCCACCAGCTACTTGCCCAACTCCGGGGAGTACCTGACCCCGAACCTTGCGGCGGACGGCCCCCTGAGCGGGAAGTACACCCTCACCGTGACTGGCGGCACAGGCGGCGGCGCACCGGCCCTCCCCGGCGCGGTTGACAGCTCCGCGCCCACCAACCCGGCCTATCCCACCACCAGCGGCCCCGTCACCGCCTTTACCGATGTGACCGCCGACCTCTATTACAGCAACGGCAGTTTGGGCACACTGGAAATCCCGTCCATCGGCCTGAGTGTCAATATCTATCAGGGGACGGACAGCGCCGCTCTGAAAAAGGGGGCGGGCCACTTCACCAACACCAGCATCTGGAATGGAAATGTTGCGTTGGCTGGGCACAACCGGGGGGTAAATAATCATTTTGGCAAAATCCATACACTTGACACGGGCAATACCATCACCCTTACCACCGCCCTGGGGACCCGCACCTATACCGTTACCAGTGTGGCAAAGGTTGACGTGATGGACAACACCATGCTGGAGGCCACCAGCGACAACTGCATCACCCTTTTTACCTGTGTGATGAACCAGCCCAGCTACCGCTGGTGTGTCCGGGCTGTCGAGGCTTGACACGCCATTTTTGGACAATTTCCCCCGAATGTAGTATAATAATGATAGAGAAACCCAACTAAAACTACATTACAGGAGGAAAACGACCATGAAAAAAGCAAGATTGACCGTCCGGCTCACCGCCGCCATGCTGACACTCTCCCTGCTCACTATTCCGGCCATAGCCGCAGATCCCCCGGCAAGTGCTGTCCGGGTAAACAGCTACAAGGGCAATACCCTGGCAGTCGGAGAACGGAGCGGCCTCATGATCGGCCCCAGCGGGACGGAGTACACCGTTACCTCCAGCGACCCGGACACAGTAGCGGTGGAGCAGATCACAGGCTTTTGGGTAGCTGTCGCCAAATCGGAGGGAACCGCAAACATCACCGCCGCCAACCGTGCCGGAGAGAGCGGAACCCTGACGCTCACCGTTGGCTCCGGCGCTCCAGCGGTCCCCGCCGTCGTGGACGGCTCCAGCCCCACAGAGGAACCGGATGTACGGCAGGAGCTGGTACGGCTTATCAATCAGACCCGCAAGGCCAACGGCGTGGCGGAGCTTCCGGTCAGCGAGGCCCTGATGACCGCCGCCCAAGCCCTCTCGGATCAGCGGTACACCTGGCATCACACAAAAGAGGAATGTGAGGCCGTGATCGCCAGCGGCTACCCCTACGGTTTCGGCATAAACCTTACGGTATTCACCGGCGTCGCCACGGAGGACGCCGCCCAGCACGCCCACGACAACTGGCTTAATTCTCCCGGCCACTTTGAGACGATGATAAAGCCGGACTGCGACAGCATTGGCGTGGGCGTAACCGAGAGCGGCGGCGTGACCTACTGCTTTATGATTGTCGGCAGGCCGAACACCCACAATCCTTACGAACCCTAAAAGTACAGACGGAAAAGGCCCCCCGGCTGGAGGGCCTTTTTCTGTGCCCGGAAATGCGTCTCACCGTGAGACGCATTTCTCCGCAGCCGCCTTGTTCCGCAGGGCGGTTATTTTATTCCCCTAAAAATAGAGATCGGGAACACCCAAACACACGCATGAAAGGAGGACGGTATTTCCCGATATTTTAGGGGGGTATAGCCTCTTTTCATGCCAACACATGATGAGGAGGCTATATGAAAAAACGAATTACCGCATTGCTTCTGGCCGTCGTCTCCATTCTCAGTATGCTGACGGCTCCCGCCAGCGCCGCCGCGCCGGATACCATCAAAATGGATGACTGCGCTTACAGCGGAACCAAGTACGATTCCCCGGCCCTGGGTGAGTGCTATATGCACCAGATGCACTTTGCCCTCAACGGAAAAAGTACCATGGGCTTCTGTGCCGAGAAGGGCAAGGGCATGGGCTGGTCACTGAAAGGCCACACCTGGGGAAATCCCAAGCCCATCTCCGATCCCACAGTCAAAACGATGATGGCCTACTTCTACGCACATTCTACCGGCGTCTTTACCGATCAGGCCAAAGCCCTCGGCGTGGACGACGTGTGGGACAGCAACTACACCTGGACCATGAAC
>CATKZW010000126.1 GCA_949841465.1 uncultured Oscillospiraceae bacterium | reverse complement strand
GGGCCTTGATTGCCCAGCCGGAGGTGATTTTTGCCGACGAGCCAACTGGAAACCTGGACTCCAAGAGCGGCGGCGAGGTGATGGATATGCTCAAAAGCATCCGGGATCGGATGGGCAAGACGCTGGTGATTATCACCCACGACAACCGGATCGCCGCCGCGGCGGACCGGCAGCTGACAATTATGGATGGAGTCCTGTCGGAGGTGGCGGCGGGATGAAAAACTATCGCACACTGGCGCTGCGGGAACTGTTCGCCCAGAAGATGACCTCACTGCTCATTCTCACCGCCATCATTTTATCCACCATGATGACCGCCGCCGTAGGGCAGTCTGCCGGAGTGCTGGCCGCTATGCGGGAGCAGCAGGCCATTGCCATTGGCGGCGACCGGTACGCCACCTTTGTACAGCTCACCGAGGAGCAGGCCCAGTTCCTGGAGCAGGACCCCCGACTATCTTACGCGGGCCGGTTCGTCCCCTTGGGCGATATGGAGCTGAACGATCAGCTTTCGCTGGATCTGGCGGAGTACTGGGGGGACGGCCTGAAAACCCGGCCAACCTATACCCGTCTTGTGGAGGGGCGTCTGCCGGAAGCGCCTATGGAACTGGTCCTGCCAGAGGATGCTTTGCGATTCCTGGGGTTTTCCGGGAAGGTTGGAGATAAAATCAGTCTCTCCTGTTCCAAGGCCCTGCGCCACGGAATTGAAGTGGATGCCTACGATTATACCGCTGAGTTTACTCTGGTTGGCATCACAGAGAGCAATTTCCTGGGCTATACCGGCGGCCATATTTTGGGCCTGGCCGGGGAGGGGACGGCAGCAGCGCTTCTGCCGGATAACTACCTCTATTACAGTGTGGACATCCGCACAACCGATAAAAAGGGCTTTCAGACGGTGGTAGATGACCTCTGTGCCCAGATGAATATTCACGAGCTGGACACGCTCTATAATATTCCGCTTCTGAACGCGCTGGGGATTCGATATGATACAGAATCAGCTGATTCAGAACTGACACGGATGGATGACACGGGTTTCTCCTGGCTGCTGGTGGTCGGTGTATTGGTGGTGGCGCTGATCCTTCTGGCGGCTGGCCTGGTGATTTACAACATTCTGAAAATCGCCGTTTCTCAGCGAATCCGGCAGTACGGCGCACTGCGGGCCATTGGCGCGGAGAGAGGACAGCTCTATACCGTGGTCTCCGCAGAGGTTCTGCTGCTCTGTGTCATTGGCATCCCGGCGGGGCTGCTGCTGGGCTGGCTGTCCGCCAAAGGCATCCTGAACGCTGCCCTGAGTCAGCTGTCGCCGGAGATGTTCCTGGCCCAGGATACGGAGCAGCTGAAGAGCATGATCGCCGCCAACAGCGAAGGACAGTGGGCCTATCTGCTGCTCAGTGCCGCCGTTACGCTGGTGTTCGCCTTCCTGGCGGCGGCCCCGGCGGCACGGTTCGCGGCAAAGGTCTCCCCTGTGGCCGCCATGTCCGGAACAGGCGTTAAAGTGAAGCGGGGCAGAGGCAGAGCAAAGAAAATCCGCAGCTTTGAGCGGCACTACGCCTGGCTGAACCTGCGCCGCAGCCGTGGCCGCACGGTAATCACTATCCTGTCCCTGGTCATGAGCATCACCGTTTTTATCGCTCTGCAGGGGTTCTTGTCCCTGCTCAGTGTGGCGGGCACGCTGTCGGAGCACCTGGGGGACTATTCCATCGTCAACCAGGTGACCGGGATCACACCGGAGGAGCTGGCGGCGCTGGAGGCGGATGAACGTGTAACATCAGTGGCGGCGGAGCAGTTCACGCTCTATGAACTGGACGGACAGAACCGCCCGGTAGGGATCGAGACGGATCTTGTACTCGGTCCCGGGGAGACCTTCCAGATTTTCGGACTGAACGACCGGTGGGTGGAGCATGAATTTGCCGGACGGCTTACACCGGAGCAGCTGGGAGCGCTGAAAGCCGGGGAGGGCTGTGTGGTCCGAAACCCCATCCCCATGGCCGTTGAGGGCGTGTCCTATGGCACGACCCATGTGGAAGCGGGCAGTACCATCACCATCGCGGGCAAAGAACTACCTGTGCTGCTCTCCCTGAGCGGCTACGAGGGCTATTTCTCCGTGGGGAATAGCGGCTTTATCAATGGCGTCCAGGTGCTGACCAGTGACCGGCTTTCCCCGCAGCTGACCGGTACGGACGCATATGCGGAGCTGCGGCCAGCGCTGGACACGAATGCGGATCGAGAGGCCTTTGACATGGTGCTGGAGCAATTCTGCCAGCGGGTGCCGGGAACCTCCACGGTATCCTACGAGCAGACAGACCGGCAGATGGAGGAGAGTGCGGCCCAGATCAATATGCTGGCCTGGGGCCTGATCCTGTTTATCGGGCTGATCGGGGTCCTGAATATCATCAACACGGTCTATACCAATATCCATAC
>CATKZW010000125.1 GCA_949841465.1 uncultured Oscillospiraceae bacterium | reverse complement strand
ACGCTGGGGCCAACCTCTTGGACGAAAACGGCCTGATGGTCAACGAGGCCCCAGACGCAGAGGGCGAGGAAGCCTGCAAGGAGCTGGGCCGGAAGCTGGCGGCGTGGTGAACAAGGACATTTCCCGGACCTTTGAGGCCGTGCTGGTCCGGCAGTGCGCCCCCACGCTGGCGGGGATGAAGCCGGGAAGCATTTTCTGTTTTCATCATTGCTCTCTGGAAGTTTCCCGACAGAAGGTTTGCCAATGGAACAAACAGTTGGAACCCTTTGGCCTTACCGTTCAGATACTATTGGAGCGCCCCGGTTCCGGCTCGGTGATCGTCTTTGTGTACCGGCATGACCGTTTGGAACAAATGCTGTCTGACGATGCTTACCAGAGCTTTTTGGCGGAGGCCGGATATGAGAGGACAAACCTGGACGGTCTGCTGGAACAGCTTTCATACCGTCTGCGGACGCAGCCGGAGTTTCCCCATGAGATCGGCGTATTCCTGGGATACCCTCTCCGGGATGTGATCGGCTTTATTGAAAACCATGGCCGGAACTTTACCTGCTGCGGCTTCTGGAAATCCTACGGCGATCCGGCGGAAATGCAGGTGTGCTTCGCCTGCTACCGCAGGTGCATCCAGACCTATGTAGCCATGTTTGAGCAGGGAATCCCCATTGAGCGGCTGGCAGTCCCGGCATAAGAGGTGGTGATCGAAATGGAATTACGGGCTTCCGGGGAGGACTATCTGGAAGCGGTCCTAATTTTAGGCCAGCGCATGGGACAGGTGCGGGCCATTGATGTGTCCCAATACCTGGGCTACGCCAAGACCAGCGTCAGCCATGGACTTCGGCTTTTGCGCCAGGGTGGATTTCTCACAAGGGACACGGACGGCTATCTGTACTTGACCGAGGTGGGCCGGGAAACGGCGGAGAAGATCTACACGAAGCACCGCTTTTTTACGCAGTGGTTGATTGAAGCGGGTGTTGCTCCTGATACTGCAGAGAAAGACGCCTGCCGCATGGAGCACGCCATCAGCGAGGAAAGTTTTCGTAAGCTGATGCAGGCACTGGAGCATCCGCAGGAAACTCCTTAATGCGGCATGATTGAATCAAAAGTTTGAAATAGCATACGGTTCGTCTTGACTCCCCGGGTTTTTGACAGATATAATTCACTCAATCCAAGCAAACGCTCATTCCTCATATAGCAGCAGTGCCAGCAAAAACGGCGGTTTTCCGTCAGGTGGAGGTGATTCCGATGAAGCAGCACCGCTTTTGGGCCTGGGGCGCCGTCTTTTGCATGGTCATGGTGATGCTCACAGGGTACAAGCGCAAGTAAGAAAAAAATCAGGAGGAAATTTTATGGATTGTGATAAATGTGTCAAAAACCTGGCTGTCTTTGCGGGCGGGGTCCTGTTCAGCTCTGCCGGACTGAAGCTGCTGTCCAGCCGGGACGCAAAAAAAGCCTATACCCATGCCACAGCCGCCGCCCTGCGGATGAAGGAATCGGTCATGGAAACCGTGACCACTGTGCAGGAGAACGCCGCCGACATACTGGCCTCGGCCAAGGACCTCAACGCCCAGCGGACGGAGCAGGAAACTGCGGACGCCGAGGAAACCTGACCCATATACACAGGACAGGGGGCTGCGGCCCCCTGTCTTTTGCCCTTGGAGGTTGAAATGAAAGTAATCATCAAACACCGAAGCCGGGGCCGTATCCGGGTCCAGATGGCCCAGCCCCGAATGTCTCTGGAGCAGGCCGATCTGCTGGAGTGCTATCTCCAGAGACTTCCCCAGGTTATCCGTGCTTCCGTCCATGAGCGGACCCGGTGTGCCATTGTGGAATATCAAGGTTCCCAGACGGAGATTCTTTTGGCATTCAGCCGGTTTTCCTATGAGATGGAGAACCTCCATCCTCCTGTCAGCAGCAGCCGCGCACTGAACCGGACGTATGAGGAAAAGCTGGTGGGCATGGCAGCGGCAAAAGCTGTCTCCGTCCTCTTTTTTCCCGCTCCTCTCCGGATCGCCTATACCGTTTGGAAAGCGATCCCCCATTTGTTCCGTGGTTTGCGATGCCTCCTGCGGGGACAGATGGTTGTGGAGGTGCTGGATGCCCTCTCCATCGGTATCTCCCTGCTCCGCGGCGATTTCTCCACCGCGTCCTCAGTGCGGTTCCTCTTGGGCCTTGGCGAACTGCTGGAGGAATGGACCCACAAAAAGTCTGTCAGCGATCTGGCGCAATGTATGTCGCTGAACATTGACCGGGTGTGGCTGAAAACACCCCAGGGTGAAATCCTTACGCCGCTGTCCCAGATCCAGACCGGCGACCAGGTATGTGTCCGGCTGGGCGGTTTGATCCCTCTGGACGGAGTGATTACAGAGGGCGAGGTCATGGTCAATCAGGCGTCCCTCACCGGGGAATCCATTCCGGTTCCCAAGCGCACAGGCATGACGGTCTACGCCGGGACAGTGGTGGAGGAGGGCGAGTGCGTCCTCCAGGTTTCCGGCCAGTCAGGCAGCAGCCGGTATGACAAGATCGTTGCTATGATCGAGCAGTCGGAGTCCTTGAAATCCACGGCGGAGAGCCGCGCGGCAAATCTGGCGGACCGGCTGGTACCCTATACCTTGGCGG
>CATKZW010000124.1 GCA_949841465.1 uncultured Oscillospiraceae bacterium | reverse complement strand
AGAAGATTGGGAGGCCGGGTATATTCATCCGCTTTACGCTGAAGCGGTGAAAAAGCAGCCGTATTTGGAATACCTGCTGGATGAACTGGAAGAAGAAATTTTGGAGGTGAAAGCGGACCGTGGAAGAAAAGGCACTACAGCCGGGGAACACAGTCCTGGCGGCCCAGGACAAACGGCCTGACTTTTCCCTGACGGACTTCAAAGAGGGCCTGGTATTCGAATGGCTGACTGGCCTGAAATCCGGCTACCGGCAGGCTATGGAGGAACAGGCGCTTGCAGACCTCGCCAAGGAACTCGGCTTTAAGGGCTTTGCCAGGTGCCTGAGAGAGTATAGGAAAGAATTAAGGGCCGTTTCCCTGTCCGTTGTCCGGGACGATGGGATCTCCGAGTTTTTTGACCAGGCTTTAGAACTAAACGTCGGAGAATGGACGGCGGACGAGAGCGGCATCTGGCGGTATGTCCAGGGCGGCGGGATTACATATGCCTGCCCCCACCCGATCATGCCAGTGGAAAAGCTGGTGTCCATCGATACGGGTATGGTCAAGGTCAAGCTGTGGTACCGGCGCAGCTACTCAGACCGCCGGCCATGGTCAGAGATTGTAGTACCCATGAGCCGGATCTCCAAGGCTTCCGACATCGTGGCCCTGTCGGACTGCGGCATTTCGGTCACCAGCGGAGAGCGGGCGCAGGCATTGGTAGACTTCCTCCGGGACGCCATCGACAAAAACCAGGATATCATCCCGGAGGTCAAGGCCGTTTCCCGCATGGGCTGGAACGAGGAGGGATTTTCCCCCTACGTGGGGGGCGTGGCCTTCGACAGCGCGGATAGTTTCCGCCCGATATATAAAGCCATAGGCCAGGCTGGAAGCCTCGACAATTGGCTTACAGAGGCCCTGGACGCCCGCTCCTATAGTCTGACTGCCCGCATTGTACTGGCGGCATCCTTCGCCTCCGTCCTTGTGGAGCCGCTTGGATGTCTCCCATTTTTTGTCCACCTGTGGAGCATGGACAGCGGCACCGGCAAAACCGTGGCCCAGATGCTGGGGGCGTCCGTGTGGGCGAACCCCACCGCAGGCGGCGCATACTTCCAGACCTTCAAGAGCACATCCGTGGGCGTG
The DNA here is from genome assembly GCA_949841465.1 of uncultured Oscillospiraceae bacterium. Classification (GTDB taxonomy): domain Bacteria; phylum Bacillota; class Clostridia; order Oscillospirales; family Oscillospiraceae; genus Enterenecus. The sequence continues at coordinate 1,603 of CATKZW010000124.1, read as the reverse complement.
GAGTTGATGGCCGGATTCCTGCACTCGCTCCCCCTGTTTCTGGACGAGCTGCAGCTTGCCAAGGATCGCCACGGGCGAGTCAATTTCAACGTGTACGAGTTGGCGGCAGGCTCCGGGAAACTGCGGGGCAACAAATCCCTCGGACTGGACTACACGCCTAAATGGGCCAACTGCTTCATCACCTCCGGGGAAACGCCTCTGGTGGGTGAAACCGATGGCGCCGGAGCAGTCAACCGTGTGGTAGATATTGAGTGCCGCTATGGAGAAGCCGTCATTCGAGACGGTCATCGCACCGCCAATGTTCTGAAACTCAACTATGGCCATGCCGGAAAGCTGTTCATTGCCCGCCTGTGCGAGGAGGGCGAGATGGATCGAGTGCGGGAACTCTACGAGGAAAACTATGCCGCCTGCATTCAAAGTGATACCACCGAGAAGCAGGCGATGGCGGCGGCCCTGATTATTACCGCAGACCAGCTTGCCACAGAATGGATTTTTCACGATGACCGCGCCTTGGTAGCCCCTGAGCTGGGAGAATTCCTCAAGGAAAAGAGCGAGGTCAGCACGTCAGAGCGTGGCTACGAGTATATGTGCGGTTGGGTGGCGGCCCATGTGAATCAATTTAAGGAAAGTGTGGAGCGCGGCGAACGTTACGGTATCATCGAACATGATATTGCTATTATCAACCGCACCATCTGGAACAAGGCGTGTGAGGAGGCTGGGCTATCCCCCAAGGCTCTGTTGGGGCATTTAAAGTCCAAGGGTCTGATCGACACAAGAAGCAAGGGCTATACAAAGACAAAGCGCATCGACGGTATGGCAGTAGACTGCGTCTGGCTGCGTCTGCCGCCGGATGATGGAGAGGGGGGTAACTACGATGATGAACTGCCCCTTTGAGGGCCAGGAAAGCAATGTTCGTGGTACTTTAAAAATTGTCCCACCAGAAAGGCCCACAGAGAAAAGCCCATGTTTCCAAATACTCTGCGCATTCTGCGGGACTTGTGGGATTGTGGGACTTTCACCAATACCTACTATGCGTGCGCGAGAAAAAACAATGCGTTTTGGGGGTAGAAAATATTTCCCTCCTGCGCATATGAGAAAAAACGGGGGAAAAGTCCCACAATCCCACGGAAATGCTAAAAGCCGCATGGCGCAAGGGATTTTGTGCGTAGGACATTTGCGGGACATAAAAAAGAAGCGTCCCACAGTTCCACGAAAGGAGAACCAACATGGAATTGAGACCATACCAACAGGATTGCATTTCCACCATTGAAACCCAGCCGCCCGGCTCCTACCTGGTGCAGATGGCCACGGGGCTGGGGAAGACGGTGACCTTCGCCAACCTGCCCCGGCACGGGGAGCGGATGCTGATCCTGTCCCACCGGGAGGAGCTGGTGGAGCAGCCCCGGAAATATTTTGACTGCACCTACGGTGTGGAGCGGGCCGGGAGCCACGCTGACGGCGAGGAGGTGGTCAGCGCGTCGGTGCAGAGCCTTGTGCGGAGACTGGAGCGGTTCAGCCCGCATGACTTCGGCCTGATTATCTGCGACGAGGCCCACCACGCTGCCGCCAATACCTACCGAAAGATTTTTGAATACTTCCAGCC
>CATKZW010000123.1 GCA_949841465.1 uncultured Oscillospiraceae bacterium | reverse complement strand
CCCGGATGTGGTGGAACATCAGCGCCCGGACTACTCGTTATATCCGCAGTTTCCCGATACAGCCTACGGTTTTCTGACCCGTGGCTGTCCGAGAGCCTGCGGATTTTGCATCGTTTCCGGCAAAGAAGGGCGGCGGAGCCATCAGGTGGCCGACCTGTCCGAGTTTTGGGACGGACAGCGGGAAATTAAGCTGCTGGACGCCAATTTGCTGGCCTGCCCGGACCATGAAAGGCTGATTTTGCAGCTTGCGGAGAGCCGCGCCTATGTGGACTTCTCCCAGGGGCTGGACATCCGCTTGACTACCCCGGACAACATAGCCCTGCTGAACCGGGTACGGACAAAAGCGGTACATTTCGCCTGGGATGACCCCAATGTGGACCTGACCGGCTACTTCCGCCGCTTTGTGGAGCTGACCGCCATTAAGAGTGACCGCAGGCGGAGGGTGTACGTCCTCACCAACTACGGCAGCACCCATGAGCAGGACTTGTATCGGGTGGACACCCTGCGGGGCCTGGGCTATGACCCCTATGTGATGGTCTATGACCGCCCCAGCGCCCCGCCCATCACCCGGCACTTGCAAAGGTGGGTGAACAACAAGCGGATTTTTCACACTGTCAGGGATTTTGCCGACTATGCCCCGGCAAAGCGTCTGCGGGAAAATCCAATCTAAAAAACGATGGGAGGAACATCAATCGTGGATAAATGTCAGCAGCTCTATGACCGGCTGGACGCCGGTTTGCAGGGCCATCTTTCTGCGTGGAGCAAATTACCGCCCGACACGCTGGTAATGCAGTCCAGAGAAATTACCGCCATTCGGGATGCCCATGAATACCTGACGGAGACACATGGCCTGGAGCCGGAAGAAGTAGATTATCTTCTGTCTTTGAATGATCCCCTGCAAGCGGTAGCGGACAAATGGATGGAGCGTATGGGCGATCTCAGTGATTTTTCCTTTGCCCTGGATGACCTGTTTCGGCATATGGAGACCCAGGAGAAGAAGTCTGTGCTGGGTAAACTCCGGGAGAAAGCGGCAGAGCCGTCCAAGCCCAGCGCCCCGGCCAGAGAACAGGAGGTACGGTAATGGCTTATGTGCCGGTCCCCAAGGACTTAACCAAGGTAAAAACCAAAGTGGCCTTCAATCTCACCAAACGGCAACTAATCTGCTTCGGCGGCGGGGCGCTCATCGGCGTTCCGCTGTTCTTCCTGCTGCGGGTTCCGATGGGCAGCAGCACGGCGGCGATGTGCATGATGATGGTCATGCTCCCCTTCTTCCTGCTGGGGGTATATGAGAAGAACGGCCAGCCGATGGAGAAGATCGTCCGCAATATTCTCCGCGTCTGCTTCTTCCGACCCAAACAGCGCCCCTATAAGACCAACAATTTCTATGCCGCGCTGGAGCGGCAGGACCGATTAGACAAGGAGGTGTACCGCATTGTTTACGGCAATCAAAAAGCTCATTCGCCGCCTGTTCGGAAAAGAGCCGGAGCCGCAGGCGCGTCCGGCCCAGCGAAAAGGCGGTAAGCATCTGTCCCATGAGGACAGGCGGCAGATTGAGGCGGCAATCGCCAAAGCCAAGGGAAAGGATAAAACGGAGCTGTCCGCCCAGGACAGCATCCCCTACCAGCGGATGTTCCCGGACGGCATCTGCCGCGTCACCGATACCTTTTATACCAAGACAGTGCAGTTCCAGGACATCAACTACCAACTCAGCCAGAACGAGGATAAGACCGCCATTTTCGAGGGCTGGTCCGACTTCCTCAACTACTTCGACAGCTCCATTCGCTTTCAGCTCTCCTTTCTGAACCTGTCCACCGCCCAGGACGGCTATGCCCGGAGCATCGTCATTCCCCTGCGGGCGGACAAATTCAACGATGTGCGGGACGAATACTCGGAAATGCTGCAAAATCAGCTTGCCAAGGGGAACAACGGCCTGACAAAGACCAAGTATCTCACCTTTGGCATTGACGCGGACAGCATCAAAGCTGCCAAGCCCCGGCTGGAGCGCATCGAGATGGATGTTATCAACAACTTCAAGCGCCTGGGCGTGGCCTGCTCCCCCATGAACGGCATAGAGCGGCTGCATCTGCTCCACGGCATCTTCCACATGGACGGCCAGACCCCGTTCCGCTTCTCCTGGGACTGGCTGGCCCCCTCCGGGCTGTCCACCAAGGATTTCATCGCCCCCAGCTCCTTTGAGTTCAAAAACGGGCGGATGTTCCGCATGGGGAAGATGTTCGGCGCGGTGAGCTTTCTGCAAATCCTGGCCCCGGAGCTGAATGACCGTATGCTGGCGGATTTTCTGGACATGGAATCCAGTCAGATCGTCAGCCTCCATATCCAGTCCGTGGACCAGATCAGCGCCATCAAGACGGTAAAACGGAAGATCACCGACCTGGACCGGGCCAAGATCGAGGAACAGAAAAAGGCAGTCCGCGCAGGCTATGATATGGACATCATCCCCTCCGATCTCGCCACCTACGGCAGCGAGGCCAAAAAGCTGCTGCAAGACCTTCAGAGCCGGAATGAGCGGATGTTTTTGGTGACGTTCCTGGTGGTGAATACGGCGGACAGCCAGCGGCAGCTCGACAACAACGTGTTCCAGGCGTCCAGCATCGCGCAGAAATACAACTGCCAGCTTACCCGGCTGGACTTCCAGCAGGAGGAGGGCCTGATGTCCTCCCTCCCCCTGGGCCGCAATCAGATTGAGATACAGCGGGGCTTGACTACTTCA
>CATKZW010000122.1 GCA_949841465.1 uncultured Oscillospiraceae bacterium | reverse complement strand
GCTCGTATTCTTCCCGATTGATGTCGCTTGGATATTGATGCATCCCAACCTCATCTCCCGCCTGTTTTTCCCTTATTATCCGCTTCTTTCTACATCTTGTCAAAAGTTTTTAAACAGGCTCTAAGAAGAATGCCATTCCCGCTGAGTGGGTTGAGACGGAGGTTATTGAGTACACCCGGCGTCTGATAGACAATCCCCAGTTTGCCGCCGACATCCAGGCACAGATAGGCCAGCAGGCCAGCGGCCCGGAGCTCGACGCGGAAATCGACGGCTACAAAAAGCGGCTCAAAAAGCTGGAGACCAGCAAGGCCAACCTGGAGAGGGACATTGATAATGTCGTCGATTCGGACCGCAATGCCGAGAGAAAGCGCAAGGACATGAACGCTCGCCTGGACAAGCTCTACGACGAAATTTGCGGCATTGAGGGGCAAATTGAGGCCGCCGAGCAGAAAAGAAAGGCCATCACGCAGAACGTCCTGACCCTGGAGACCATTCATAAGATGCTGGGTGCCTTCGGTGAGCTGTTTGAAGTGATGGACGCGGCCGATAGGCGTAAGCTCATGGAGATGTTCGTGGCCGAGGTCCAACTCCACCCCAAAGAGACGTGGCAAAAGGGCACATGCCCCATAAAGAGTATCAGATACACCTTCCCGATTTCCGGGGAGGTGTTGTCTGCTTTAGAGGGAGCAAATGACTTGGATAATGCGGGGTGTAATTTAATGCGCGTGGTAGCGGTGTAGTGGGTGACCACACCGCCCTCGCCATCGGTGCTCTCGGCGCTGGACCACTGCACATCGGCCAGGTTCAGCGTCCGGCCCTTGTCGCTGATGGACTTGGGGATCAGAGAGACATCCGCTTCAGACAGGTTCGGATAGGTGCGGGTGGCGGACAGGGAAGTGGTCTTGCTGGCGCAGCCGTCCGTGGTGACTTGGACGCTGGTGTGGTCCAGGCGAAGAAGTCCGGTGTAACCGTCCTCCGTCGTGAACTCCATTTCAGCGTCCAGCCGCTGGAGGATGGCGTCCATCTTGTCGGTATCGCTGGCCAGGGTCACCGTCTCGGTGTGGGTCTGCGTGTCCACGCCCACCTCGTCCTTCCGGACCATGTCCAGCAGGTAATACAGCCGCCCGTTGCGGGTGAAGTCCTCGGTGGGGATGCCGGAAGGGTCGTCGCCCAGCGACAGCTGGTACACCTTGTCGATGCGAAGCTCGTCCAGAGGGCCCGACGTGTACTCCTCCACCTTGACGGGGTAGTAGCAGCTCCGCTCCGGCTCCTGGGTGGGCGGTGCGGACAGCTCGGGGGCCTCGGCGGCCAGGGCAGGGGTGCATCCGGCCATCAGCAGGGCCAGGGCGCACACCGCAGTAAAGATACGTTTCATGTTGAGTTCCTCCAATTTTGATTGAATAATACCTTAAATGTACTTGATTTCTATCGACCCCTTTCCCGGGGCGGGCCACGGGTTTGAAGATAGTCGTTCCAGTCTTTTCCTTTGCTCGGGGTGCGGGTGGACACCTTCAGCCCCCGGCCCTCGTACTCCGCCCGCAGCCGCTCCGTAGCCTCCTGGCCCGGACCGTCATTGTCCAGGCACAGCACCACATGGTTCAGATGGGGGTGGTCCTTCAGGTAGCGGTTCAGCCCGCCCTCGTAGAGCCCACACAGGGCGATGGCATTGGACCGGGCCTCCCGGTGGAGGGTGCAGAAGCTCATCAGGTCGATGGGAGCCTCGAACACCAGCACCCAGGGAACGGACGGGTCACAGGGGATGGGAAAGGCCACGCTTTTGTCGCTGCCCAGCACATCCCGCTTGAAACTGACGCCGTCCTTGTCGTAGGTGCCCCGCTTGCTGGCGAATTTGGGTTGACCACTGCCATCCCTGCCAACAAATACGCAGTTATGGTACTTTTTGTCCTCGTACAGCAATCCGCTGTTAAGGAATGCCCGGATCACCTGGGGAGCGATGCCGCGCTTGCGCAGATAGGCAAACACCCGGCGGTTGTCCCCGTTGGCCGGGGGAAGGGCAAACTCGGGCCGCTCATCCTCCTCGGGGGGCGGTCTGGGACGGCTTGGTGCGGGGGAGTCCCTGGCCCGGCCATTGAAATCCAGCAGGTATTCCACCGCCTCCCGGAAGCCCTTGCCCTCGAACGTCTGGAGGAAGGTGATGGCGTCGCCGCCCGTACCGTTGGAGTACCGCTTCCAGGAGCGGCGTTCCTTGATCATCAGGCTGTCCATCTCCTGGGTGGTGTAGTACCGGCCTGACCGTTTCAAATGATACCCCAGGTGCTCCAACAGGTCCGGCAGGTCTGTGTTCTTGGCGGTCTCCATTTCTTCGTCTGTGAATTTCCAGAATTTCTTTTGGTCTGTCCGCTGTCTCATGGAGTCACCTCCTTCGGCTGAAACACGAAACAGCCCGGGAGAGCGTCCCACAATTGAGGGGCGTTCTCCCGGGCTGTTCAGTGAATTTGCTTTCGTTGTTTTGACGGGTGGCCGAAGCCTTGCGGGGCCTGATTTTCTTCGAGTCGGGCCCAGCGATTATTCTGTTATGTATACCATATTTTGTGGAAAACGGGGAAACTGCCACTATGGCTTGAATGAAAAGGGCCGGGGTGGTATACTGTCTCTCAACGAAAGACAACAGGGGGATGGAGCAAATGGTATTCGTATGTGATCACTGCCACTTTGAAATTGAGGCTGCGGCCAAGCCTTGCCAGTGCCCGGACTGCGGGAAGCTGGGGCACATCCGCTTCGCCACGGCAGAAGAGGGCCGGGCGTTCCAGGCCCGGAAGCTG
>CATKZW010000121.1 GCA_949841465.1 uncultured Oscillospiraceae bacterium | reverse complement strand
GCAAATGGGGCTGTAAGCAGCGCCGCCGCTACCGTCTGGACGAGGACGGGAACCGCATCATGGGCGAGGACGGCAAGGCCCTCTTTGACGCTGTTCCCACTACCGACTGGGGAAGCCCGGAAACGCTGGAACAGTGGCGAGAGGCGTGGGCCGCTATGGTGAACGCCAAGTTTGAGGAAAAGGGGCTGACGTGCCGCATCGACCACCGCTCTTATGACCGGCAGGGCCTTGACCTGCTGCCTACTGTCCATGAGGGCGTGGCCGTCCGCCAGATGGAGGCCAAGGGCATCACCACCGACAAGGGTGATCTGAACCGCTGTATAAAAAAGGCCAACAATATCCTGCGGGATATTCGGAAGAAAATCGCCGGCCTGACGGATTGGATAAAGGCCATAAAAGAAGAATTGAGCCAGCCCCAGGCCCCGACCCTTGCCGCTCTGCTGACCGACTACTATGCGGGCCGGAACGCCGGAGCATGGAGCCGCAACGCCAGGATTGGGAACCTCAAAGATTTTGCCGCAGCCGTCAGTTTTCTGACCGAGAAAGGCATCGTCACTCTGGAAGATTTAGAGGCCCACATTGCCGTCCAGGGTGAGCGGGCGGAGGCCATCAACACGTCCATGAAAGCGAAGCATGAACGGCTGAACGAGTTGAAGGAACTGCTTCGCCTTGTTGACCTCTACCGGGACACCAAGCCCATCTATGACGAGTGGAAGGGTATCAAGTGGAAGGGCAAGCGGGAGGACTTCGAGAGAGCGCACGAGGGCGAGTTACGGACGTTCCACATGGCCCGCCGGAAGCTGGACAAGCACCGTTCCTCTGCTGGTAAAATCCCCGCTCATGCGTGGGAACAGGAGCAGGCGAGGCTTAAACAGGAGTACACAGCCGAGTATGAGCAGTATAAGCCCATCCAGAACGATTTACGGAGGCTGCAACAGGTGAAACGGAACGCCAATGTTGCTATACGCCAGCAGGAGCAGACCCGGCAGAAGCGGCGGGAGGTGGAGCGGTGAAGGACATTCCCCGGCTGACCTACCAGCAGTACCGGGCCGTCCGGCGGCTGGTGCATGAGTGCTGCAACTATGACGGCGGCAACTGCCTTGCTCTTGATAACGGCTGGGAGCCTTGTGTCTGCGTCCAGAGTATTACCTATTCCCTGGTCTGCAAATGGTTCCGCGCCGCCGTCCTGCCAACAGACAAGGGGTTGTGTGCCGCCTTGCTCCACCGAGGACGGGCGCGGCCCTGCGCCGAGTGTGGGACGATGTTTGTGCCGCGCTCTAACCGAGGCAAATACTGTGACGAGTGCGCTGCCATTGTGCGCCGGGAGAAGAAAGCCGCCAGCGAACGGGAACGCCGCAGGCGTGGACATTTAGAGACTGGAAAGCCTTGCAATCAGCGGACTTGCGGACCGCCCTCAAAGGGGGGGGGCTGATACATTCCCTTCCCCCGCTCCAACGTGGGCGACAAAATGAACTGCTCCCCGTCAAGTAGACAGTGAAATAATTCATTGAAAATTCACAGTGCTGTAGCACTGTGGCACCTTGCAAAATTTATTTGTCCGCCGATGGCATCCAAACAGATTTTGCAAGGTCTGGTTATGCCGCCATAGCCAGTTCATGCTTCTCAAAAGGTGTGAGTACGCCAAGGCCGCGCTGGAGTCGCCTGGAATTGTAATAAGCGATGTAGTCCTCAATCATCCAGACCAGTTCCTCTCGACTGGTGAAACGCCGCCCATAATAGCGTTCCCTCTTGAGGATGCCCCAGAACCCCTCCATAGGACCATTATCAATACACTTGCCCACCCGGGACATACTTTGGGTCATGCCAGCCGCAGCCAGCTTGTCGTGGAACACCTGCGTTGTATATTGGAAGCCCCTGTCGCTATGGAACAGCGGGTGTGCGTCCGGATTGTCAGTCATGGCTTTGTCGAGGGTCTCGTATACCAGAGCGCAGTCATTTGCATCCCGAATGACTGCCGCAACGGAGAAGATCGTGGTGCATGAGTGCTGGAAGGACGAGCAGGGAACGCGCCACCAGGACATTGAGATTTATTATTCTTTTGTGGGCAAGGTGGACTTGCCTGATGATTGAGCCAGACCTATCCGGCGAGGCCCCGCCGGATGGGAACGGCAAAAATTTTTAACCCCTCTTTGCTTCTTTATCCGTAGTGAGCTAAGTCGCGGGGCATGAAGCACTTGACACCTAAATTGATGTAAAGACAAATGCGTTGTGTATGCCGCAGTTTTTGGAGGAGAATTGCAAGACAACATTGTGTTTTCTCAACGGAGGCGGTATAATAGTCGAAAGGCCATAGGGCCGGGGCTGTTCCTGCTGGCCCCAGCCCGGAAAGGTGGAACAGGCTATGAAAATCAGCTACAAGCCGCTGTGGAAAACACTGATTGACAAGAACATGAGCAAGAAAGATTTACGGCTCCAAGCGCATTTGACAACGAACCATATCGCCAACATGGGCAAGGGGGAGCATATCTCCATGCCGACCCTTATCAAGATTTGCGAAACGCTGAACTGTGATATTTCTGATGTGATTGCGCTGGTGCCAGACGATGACCCGTAAGGGAGAAAGGGCAGCACAATGAAAATCGAATTGGACTATGTGAAAGTGGGCGATTACTACCTCCCCGACCTGGCAGCGGAGCTGTACCCCAAGCGCGGCCTGGGCAAATATGGCCTGCTACGTCTGCGGTATCTGAAAGAGCATCGTCCCATCGTTTGGGCCGAGTATGTGATGGAGGGCAAGCTGTACGCCCATCTGCTGGAAGTGGAG
>CATKZW010000120.1 GCA_949841465.1 uncultured Oscillospiraceae bacterium | reverse complement strand
GGTGATAAGAATTTCGCCGTTTTCATCGGTACGGTACACGCCATTACTGTCGCCCACAACGCTGCCGTCCGCATACAACACCTTAAATTCGGCGTTCTGCAAGGTGACGGAGGGATTGACGGAGCATACCTTTCTGATAAGGAGCTGACCGTCCGGGGCGTTGGTAAATCTGACAGTGACAACGCTCTGTTCCCCGCTATCGGCCAGCATAATAGTTTCGGAGGACTGGATAATGTTGTACCCGTCCGCCGCACTCACTTCCTCCAGCACATATGCGCCGGGGGCCAGCCCCGTCCACATGGCGGTGCCATTCTTCCCAGTGACTTTGGTGCCGATCACGGTGCCGCCCGTGCCGCTGGTGCCACCGAGATAGCGCAGTTGGAACGTACATCCGGGCAGGGCCGCGCCGGTGACGCTATCATACTTTTCAACGATAATCGCGTTTTTCGGCACGTTTTCAAAGGTGATCGTCTTGTTCTCGCCGCCCTTGATATAAAATTCCTGGGTGGCGGGCTGCTTGATGGTATAGCCTGCGGCGGGTTCCAGCTCCGTCACCTTGTACCAGCCATCCCGCAGCAGGTCAACAAAGAACTGGCCGTTCTCGTCGGAGAAGAACGTCCCCAGGCTGTTCAGCTCCCCGGTGGTCGTGTTGTTGGAGCCGTACCAAACCTCGAACTTCGCCCCCTTGATGGGACTGCCGGTGATGCTGTCCACCTTGTTCACCGTCAGGGTGGGTTTCTTGTGGTTCTCAAAATAGATGGTATGGTCGCGGTTGGGGTAGAGGGTCACAAGCTGGCTGGGGGCGTCCATGAGCCAGGGGGCCGGGACGGATTTCTCGCTCACCTCGTACACTCCGGGCAGGAGATTGGACAGGGTGGCCCTACCCTGGCTGTCCGTCTTGATCTCGTCCACGCTATGGCCGTCCGCCGCCCGGACGGTGAAAACCGTATCGGGGATGGGGGCGCCGGTGTCAGCGTCCTTTTTGTAGACGATCAGGTTGGGCCGCTTCTGATTCTCAATGGTGATGGTGCTGGTCTGGCCGGGGAACAGCTCCACATGGTATTCTTGGAGGTCAAGAATGTGGTCGGCAACGGTGGCCGTTTCCTTGATGGAGTACACGCCGGGTTCCAGCTTGGCGATGTTGATTTCGCCGTCCTGGTCGGTGATACGGTCAAGGTAATGGGTGCCGTCCTCAATGCGGGCGATACGGAAATGAACGCCGCCCAGCCGGGTGCCGTCCGAGCTGGTCTTGATAAGCCGCAGGGCGGGCTTGGGGGTGTTGGTGAACACAAAGTTGGCGTTCTCGTCCGGGTTCACCTGCACGACGCGCACGGCATCGTCAATCAGATAGCCCTCCGGGGCCTCCAGCTCCCGCACCTCATACGCGCCGGGGGTCAGCTTGGACAGGTCGATCTCGCCGTTAATATCAGTGGTAAACTCCTGGCGATAGGAGCCGCCTACCAGCTTGAACTCAAAGCGGACGTTGGGCAGGGATTTCATGGTGATGCTGTCCACCTTGATAAGATGGATGCCCGGTTTCAGGGAATTGAAAAAGACCAGCTCCCGCGTCTGCGTTTCACCGGCCTTTAACTCGATCTGCTGGGGGGTGCTGTTCACCACATGGGCGTCGTCGGTGGCCACCTCTTTTACAAGGTAGGTGCCGGGTTCCAAATCATACAGAAAAATCTCGCCGCTGGCGTTGGTGGTGTATTCCCCGAACAGGTCGCCGTCATGCCAGACCTCAAAGGTCACGTCGGGCATGGGTTTGTTGCTGGTCAGGTCGTACTTGAGGATACGCAAGGCGGGCCGCGCCCGGTTGGTGACGGTCAGCACAGGGTCGTCCTCGGTGGCCGGGTCATACGGGTCGATGTGGATGCCGTGAGGGGTCTTATCCAGCACATACCCGGCGGGTGCGGCGGTTTCCACGATCTCAATATAGGCTTCCTTTCGGATGCCGGTCACGCGGGCCTCGCCGTTGTCGTTGGTGGTGACGGAGGTAATGAGCTTGCCGTCAGCGAACACATCAAAGGTGGCGTTGGGGAGGGAAACGCCGGTCTGCTCGTCTACCTTAATGATGGTCAGGCTGATGTCCCGCACGTTCTCCCAGGTGATAAGAACATCCTTGGTGCCGTCCCACTTCACCGTTTCCACCCGGTCAGACTTCACATAGCCGTCCGGGGGCGTCTGCTCCGTAATGCGGTAGGAGCCGTAGGGTAGCTCGTCTCCCTCAAAGGAGATGGTGCCGTCAAAGCCGGTGATGCCGGTAGTAACGTAGCTGCCGTCGATCTGCTCAAAACGGAATACAGCGCCCTGTAAGCTGCCTTTGTTCTGTGCGTCCACCTTTTTAATGGTAAAGCCGCGCTCCACATCGTCGGTGACGGTCAGATACTCGGTGCGGCCAGGGGTCAGGGTGACATTCATGGGGGCCACGATCTGATAGCCCTCCGGGGCGGCGGTTTCCGTCAGCGTGAATTTTTCATCGGCGGGGAGGTCAGTCCAGATGATCTGGCCGTTTCGGTCGGTGGTGCCGGTGACGGTGGTGCCCTTGTCGCCGGTCAGGGTGAACTCGGCCCCCTCCAGCGGAGCGCCGCCCGCCCCGGCCTTAATCACTTGCAGGCTGGCGGTTTCGGGCAGATCCTCGGTGGTCGTCCATTTGAATGTGCCCTGCGCGTCACAGGTGGTATAGCCGGGGTCGGAGATAATATAGGACTGCTCCGATGCGGCGGGGTTATAGGCTAAATACAAATTGAATTGTGCAACACCGCCGATGGCCTTAATGGTAAAGGAGCCATTGTCCATCA
>CATKZW010000119.1 GCA_949841465.1 uncultured Oscillospiraceae bacterium | reverse complement strand
CATCTCCTGGACAAAGCCCGCCGCCAGGGGGTTGGAATTGGCCCCTACCAGGGACCACAGCTCGTCGGCGATGAGGGCGGACAGGTCGCTGCCTGCGTCCATGATCAGGTCGTTGGCGATATCGGTGACCCAGAAGATACCGGGAAGCAGCAGGTCGTCCGGCATCCCGGAGGTGTCCAGCACGATGTACTTGTTGTTCAGGTCGATGTCATTGCGCTGGCCCATGGCGGAGGCGGAGCCGGTGACGTACCGGGCCAGCACCACCGCCAAGTGCTTGGTGTCGGGATTTTTGGAAAGCACATCATACCAATCCGGCAGAATGGGCATTTCCACAAACCGGTCGCTCCCATCGGTGATGGTGGCGTTGTCAAAGGTGATCCCATACCGCCGGTAGCACTCCACCAGGGAGGAATCCAGCAGGTTTTTGTCCTCATCAGACAGATCCCGCTTTTGCAGGGAGTACCAGATGATAAGCCGGGAGATCTTGTCCGCCAGCACCGAATCGTCCCGGGCCGCCATGTCCCGCAGGCCGGCGTAGCTGTCCAGGGATTTGCGCCGAATGGCCATGATGTTGGGGCAGTCCTTGGAGGACGGGGACAGCCGCAGGTACAGCCCGCCCAGCAGCTCGCACAGGGGGCGGAACTCGTGGCCCTTTTTGGGCACGATGAAGATAACCCGCCGCCCTTGCTGCCGCAGCCGTCCGCCCAGGCATTGCAGGGTGAAGGTCTTGCCCGCGCCGGAGGAACCGCCGATCCAGCAGTTGCCGTTGGTGTACTTGTAGTCGTCGTAGGGGTCCAGGAACACCGGGGAACGGTTGTAGAGATTCAGCCCCAGGAAGATACCGTTGCGATCGCTGAGTTCATAGGAGGCAAAAGGGAACGCGGCGGCCACACCGGAGGTGAGGGCGTTGCGCCGGGATTTGCGCTCCACGTCCGCATCCAGGGCCAGAAGGGGGAGCGCCGAAAGAAACGCCTGCTCGTTTTTGTAGTCGCAGCGGTGGGCGATCATGTCGATGGACACGCACAGCTTTTCCACCGCCGTCACCCGCTGTTCCAGCGTTTCCGGGTCGTCCGCCGTCACCTCCACCAGGGTGTGCATATAGTAGAAGTCCTCGTTTTGCCGGTTCATAGCATCCTTTAGATACAGCCCGGAGTTGATGGCGCTGTCCAGTTCCTCAAAGTCCTGGCGGGTATCGCCTACGTCCCGCATCCGGGAGCGGTTCACCATGGTAGTCTGGGAGATTTTTGAGAGAATCTTTTCCTTGGATTGGCGTTTCACCATAAAGCTCAGACTCACGCCCTCGCCCGCCTCCACCAGAGGGGCCAGCCAACAGGAGCCCACGGTGGTGGAGTAGCCGTACCCCGCCACATAGAGGTAGGCGTGGTATACCCCATCCACCAGGATATAGTCCCGGCTCTTGGTGTCGATGGCGGTGGGAGACAGAATATCCAGAATGGTGGTGGAGCCCGCTTCCAGTTCTGTGAGGTCGGGCTTCTCCTCACCCATAATCAGGCGTTTCAGCGAAAACTTCTGGTCCTGTTTTTTGACAGGTGATTTCTTCTTTTTTAGCGCCCTTGCGGGCGGTTTCGTTGCTTTCTTTTGCATTGTGTCACTCCTAAATTTAATACTTCCGTCCTTGAACGAGGCTGGAGGATATGTTATAATGCAGACATGAAACATCAAGAAATGAGGAGGGGCTTATGAAGTTCTTATTTCGCAGCGCGGACGCGTATTTGCGGCAGTGTGATTGGCGGGACCTTGCTCTCGTTAAGTTTTGCCTGTTCTCCATGGGCGTGATCGCTGGGGTAGCCTTACCGCCCAAGGCAAAAAAGCCGGCCATTGTAACGACGGCGGCGGTATTTATTGCTACCTATATCCCCCTGATGATCAAGTACGGAAAAATTGTGGCGGGACTGATTAAAAGCAGTGAACAGGAAACAGAATAATCTGATTTACCGGGCGGCTGTCAGTATTGTGCAGTCGCCTTTTTCACGCCCATTACTCATAAATTCCGTGGACGGCGGTGGTCATGTCGAACACTCCCTCCGGGAGCTGCACCCGTCGACTGGTCCGCTTGTTGATGATCTCGTACAGCAGCTTCAAAATGAAGTCGTCCATGAAGCTGGGCTCCAGCACCTCCAGCTCGCAGCCGTCCAGATACCGCCGGGCGGTGTCTGCTTCCTCGTTGAGGCGTTGGACAATGGCGGCAGTGGTGTGGCCCTTGGACCTCATGCGGCTCTCATATTGGAAGATGAGAAAGAAGCGGTGCCGCAGGGCGTCGCTTGCCACCCCCTGGCCGATTTCCTTGATGTTGTCCTCGATCATCTCCCGGCAGGACTCGTTGGGCTCGTGGGCGGCATACTGCTTCATCCGCTCCACGTAGTCCGCCGTGTCGGCAGGCAGGGTGCGGGCCTCGATCTGCAAATCATCCGGCGCGATCTTCAGCCACGCGGCGTAGGAAGATATGATGTTCTCCCGGTCATTGGGAGATTTCAGGTAAATGTTTACCGGCAGCACCTCCAGGATCTTCACGAACCGTCCGTCTTTGGTGACCACGACGCCGCCCACAATGTTTTGGATGGGGAGCCATGCCTGGATGCTGTCCCGGAAAGGTTCGGCGGCGGGAGCGCCTGCCCCGCCGCCGAACAGCAGTTGTTTCAAATTCATGTTTCAGCTTTTTCCTCCTCGATAAGTCATGAGCCTCCGCGCCCGCCGCCAGCGCCACCAGATGCCCACCCAGCGGGTGAGGCTGTCGCCGCTGATCCCCATGAGGCCGAAGCCGCCCAGGGGGACCACGATGATGAGGGTGACGGTGATCTTGGTCGTCAGTTCAAAGGGCAGCAGCACAAGGCAGAAGTAGAGCACAGGAAGGGTCAGGATGACCGCCTCCACCAGGTTGCGAAGCTCGAACATCCCCATCACCCGGCCCGCGTCGGTGAAATTGGC
>CATKZW010000118.1 GCA_949841465.1 uncultured Oscillospiraceae bacterium | reverse complement strand
CTTTCATCAACTGAATACCCTGGGTCAGCGGAAAGACAGACACGATTTTCTGCATAGCGCCCGGCATAACCTCCAGGGGCAGCGTCGCGCCGGAGAAGATCAGCATGGGGAAGTAGAGCAGGCAGGCAATTACACTGGCGGATTTTGCGTTCCTGGCGATTCCACCCACCATCAGCCCGATACTCAGGGTGGACACCATCGTCAGCAGCCAGCTTCCCAGAAACGCCGGCAAGGAGCCGGGAATGGCCGCCTTCCAGAACAGCATGGAGGCCAGCAGCAGTGTCACCATGGACACAGCGCAGTAGAGCACATAAATAGTAAATTCCACTGCCAGGAGCTTGGCCGGGCTGACCGGCGTCACTTGAAACCGCTTGAGGATTTTCCTCTCCCGGTACTCCGACACCACCAGTGGAAGGCCCATCAGCCCGCTGGCGCAGATGGAGATGGTACACAGTGCGCCGATGGATTGCTCCAGGAAGGTGTAGGAGGCGCCCTCCGCGGCCGGCTTTGTGCCGTAGGTAAAGCCGAGGATCACCAGTACCACCAGCAGCAGGATCACCGCGAAGATTACCATGTTCATATTGCGGATATTCAGCTTCAACTCGTTTTTTAGTAATGTACCAAACGACCTCATGCCACGTCCTCCTCTCCAGACAGCTGAAGATAAGCGTCCTCGAACTTCTCACAGCCGCTCTGCGCCCTGGCCTGCTTCACAGTGCCATGAAACACCGCTTTACCCTGGCGTAAGATACAGATCTCGTCGCAGAGGGCCTCTACTTCGTCCATGAAGTGGGAGGTCAGGAAGATGGTCAGGCCCTCCCCTTTCAGCTCAGATAAAATCCTCCACACATCCCGACGGGCCTTGGCGTCCAGGCCGGTGGTCAGCTCGTCCAGAAATACCAGCTCCGGGTTGGGGATCAGGGCCAGGACGATAAACAGCCGCTGGCGCTCTCCGCCGGACAGGCTCTTAACCGCGTTTTTCAGCTTGCCGCCAATCCCAAACCGCCGGCACAGCTCCCGCCAGTCCGCCGGGCGGTTATACAGGCAGGCGATCTCCTCACACAGCTCGAACACCTTGATCTCCGGCTGGTAGTCGCCCTCCTGGAACTGCACGCCCACCCGCTGGAATAGAGCGCCGCGTTCCTTCCTGGGGTCGTGGCCCAGCACCGAGACCGCGCCGGAGTCTGCACGCCTGGTCCCCAGGATGCACTCAATGGTGGTGCTTTTGCCCGCCCCGTTGGCGCCCAGCAGGCCAAACACCGTACCACGCTTAACGGAAAGGTCCAGCCCGCTCAGCACAGTTTTACCCTGGTAGCTCTTGGTGAGGCCGGTTACTTGAATAGCCAGCTTTTCATCTCTCATACGGATTTCCTCCTTTTGATGGCCCGCAGCTCGATATAGCCCCGCTCGCCTCGGGGCTCCAGTTGGATACGGGGATTGCTGTCATCCCACTCATAGCCGATGACAGCCGGGTCGTAGTGGTCCATGGCGTACTGCACAGAGAGGATGGCCTGGGAGTAATCCTCCTCTTTGAAGGGCTCACCCTGGAAGGCCAGGTACTCTGCGGCTGGCAGGGTGATGACATCGAACCCCTCCGGAATGTCCCCGGCGTAGTCCGGCATCGTTTCAACTCCCTGCACATAGGTGGAGGTATCCGGCTTCTTGTACGCATCCGGCAGCCAGAGGCAGACCGGCTCGCCGCACAGAGAGTCCATACTGGCCAGCACACCCCAGACCTCGCAGCTGACCTCCGCGCAGTAGGCAAAGTAGTCCTCGGCCCGGACGCCGCGCTTGAGGATGACCTTGCGCTCCGGCTTGCGGACCACCTGGACGAATACGCTTTGCAGGTTTTCCATATCAACGGTATCCTTTCTCAGCTCCTTGAATTTCACGCCATAGGGGATAAACAGCCGGATTGGGACGGGGGCTTTCACGTAGTCCCCAGGGTTACAGCCAAATTCCCGGCAAAAGGCGCGGGTGAAGCCGTCTATACTTTGAAAGCCGCAGTCATAGGCCGCGTCGGTGACAAAGCACTGTTCCTGCTTCAGACGCATGGCGGAGTGGGAAAGCCGCATCCGGCGGATATACTCCGCTGGCGTGAGGCCCAGCCGTTCCTTAAACAGCCGGTGGGAGTGCCAAGGGGAAAAGAGCGACACCTTGGAGAGGGTCATCAGCGTGATCTCCTGGTCCAAATGGGACTCAATGTAATCCTGCATCCGCTGAACCGCCTCAGTCTGCTGATCCAAAGTCCATCACCTCCATCTGTGTTTCCCATCTTACCACGCCCAGTACCGGCCTGCTCGACTTTTTTTGCTATCCGGAAACTACACACTGGGCTGGCCCATCATACGGATGTGGTTTCTGGCCTTGGAGACCCATGCGGTCACATGGTTAGCCGGG
This sequence comes from uncultured Oscillospiraceae bacterium, assembly GCA_949841465.1. Taxonomy (GTDB): domain Bacteria; phylum Bacillota; class Clostridia; order Oscillospirales; family Oscillospiraceae; genus Enterenecus. Next base: position 588 of record CATKZW010000118.1, on the reverse strand, counting down.
GCGCCGAGCAGTTCGCCAATCTCCTTACTGGAGTATCCGTCAATGCGCATCCGGATGGCCCGGATGCCTTTCGCCGTGGTGCCGGTGGCTGTAGCTTCAGCCCGGTCCAGCAGCCCCATCAGTTCCCGACAGGCATCCCGCTCCTCCAGACTGTCGTCCACTACGCCGCAGGGCAATTCCGCCGGGTCTGTGGCCTGTTCCCGGCCGCGGCGTGTGGCGTACTCCATCTGTGTGTAGATCTCATTGCGGATCAGGCAGTAGGCATAGGTGGAGAATGCGCCCTTGTGTCCGGGCTGGTCGGTCTGGGCCGCCTTGCACAGGCCAATGCACCCGATCTGGAAGAGATCATCATAGGTATAGATGCAGCCCTTCTTTGTGATATGGAGCGTGGCGATTACTCCGGCCACGATGGCCAGGCCAACCAGGAAGATGACTGCTGGAATCGGAAGGCCGCCTTGCTGCCCCTCTTTCTGGGGGCTGACTGGAGCCTCCGGCACGGGGTCGGATACAGCGGGCGGAGGCGGGTCGGTCTGCTCGGGTTCCGGGTCAGGGATCGGGGCGGTGGAGTGAATGCAGCTCAAGGTATAG
>CATKZW010000117.1 GCA_949841465.1 uncultured Oscillospiraceae bacterium | reverse complement strand
GAGCGCGCCGTTGATACCTTGGATGACCGTCCAGACTCCGCCGCCTTTGAATTCCTCCGGGGTGGTACTGAGGAGCTGCCAGATCTCCGCCAGCTTCCCGTTCCAGGTCCCCAGGGCGGAGTTCAGGTTGTCCACGATCCAGTTTCCGCTTCCCACTCACACCACCTCCTTTGCGTCCGAAATTCGTTTCGCGGCCATGGCGCAGTAGTCCGGGGATAGGTCGATCCCGATAAAACTCCGGCCCAGGCGTTTCGCCACAGCGCCGGTTGTACCGCTGCCCATGAAGGGGTCCAGCACCGTGCCGCCAAGGGGGCTTCCCGCCAGGATGCAGGGTTCCGCCAGCTTCTCCGGGAACACCGCGAAGTGCGCCCCCTGGAAGCTGCTGCTGGGGACTGTCCAGACGTCCCGCTTGTTCCGGCCCAGCGGGTTGAGGGGAAGTCCGGCAAAGTTCCCCCTTTGCGGAAGGTGTCCGGCATCCAGATCAAAGCTGGAGGCACAGCCTGACGGATAACTCCGGCGTTCTCCCGAACGGGTGGGTGTGATGAAGGATTCCCGGATGGCATCGGCGTCAAAATAGTATCGCTCTGATTTGGACAACAGGAAGATATATTCGTGGCTCCGGGTACAGCGGTCCCGCACCCCCTCCGGCATGGCGTTGGGCTTGTGCCAGATAATGTCCTGCCGCAGATACCAGCCGTCCGTCCGCAGGGCGATGGCCAGCGCCCAGGGAATGCCCAGCAAGTCCTTGTTTTTGAGGCTTCTACAGTTTTTCCGGCAGTAGCTGTCGCCTATGACAAGCCACAGGGTCCCGTCCTTCCGCAGTACCCGCCGCACCTCCCGAAACACCGGGACGAGCCGTTCCAGATACTCCTGGGGCGTTGGCTCTAATCCGATCTGCCCCTTTATCCCATAGTCCCGCAGTCCAAAATAGGGCGGCGAAGTAACACAGGTATGGACACTCTCCGCATCCAGTGTTCGGAGCTGTTCCACGGCGTCGCCGCTGATCAATCGTTCAAATATGGTCGATCACCTCCCCTAAAAGGCGGAGGGCGCGGATGCGCCCTCCTGCTGCTATTTTCCTCATCCGCCAGTGATGAGGGTGAGGATCTCACGGGTAAAGGTGATCACGATACCGCCGGCGATGGTGAGCATACCGTTGGCCCGCTGGGAGGGGTCGTGGCTCTTGAGGGACAGGCCCAGCTGGAGGATGCCGAAGCCCAGCAGGATCAGGCCGATGGCCCGGATCAGGGAAAAGATGAACTCACTCAGGTTCTCCACGATCTGGAGGGGATCGTCCGCGGCGAAGGCGGGGACGATCATGACGGCCATGGACAGCACCAGACAGGCGAAGAGAGCGTAGGCCCGCTTGGCGCGGCGCTCAATCTTCTTCTGGCGCTCCAGGGTGTTCAGGGGCTTCTGGGATTTCTTCATGATCTTCATAGGTTGCAGTCTCCTTTTCTTCATCAGATGGTTCGGTTTCCGGGGCGAACAGCGGTTCCCCCTGGAACTTCAGCTCAGGCTTTTCCTGATGGTGGATGTAAGGCGGCCCACCGCCGTCAACGGTGTAACGGATGGCAGGGTGATCGGTCAGCTCGTACTTCAAATCCATCACCGGCTTGGCACCCCGGATGAACAGGATGGCGTAGCGGTTGTCCAGCCCACGCACCTCATCAGGAGTCAACAATTCGCGGCCGCTCATTTGAAAATTGGTGGAGTACGATCCGGATTTGCCCTTGGTCTGACCGTGAGTTCGGGTGTCAATCGTGGCTTTCCCAAGGGCCTCCGAAATGTACTTATGCGTTGACGATTCGTTGCCGCCCAAGTACAGAATTGTGTCACTATTACCCGGAATTGTCTCCCAACTGTCCTTAAAAAGTTCCTTGATTTGCGCCATATTCTGAATAATGGTGCTTGCCGAAATGTTGCGGGAGCGCATGGTGGCCAGCTCACGGGTGAAGCCTGGGAGGGGCATGGCGGCGAACTCATCCAATATAAAGTGGACGTGGCAGGGCAGGGTTCCGTGGTGGATCTGGTCCGCGCTGTAGTAGAGGGCCTGGAACGCCTGGGCGTAGAGTAGGCTCACTAAAAAGTTAAAGCTCTGGTCGTTGTCGGGTATGACGGCATAGAGCGCGCACTTCTGCTCCCCCAAGGTGTAGAGGTCCATATCATCTCGGTCTGTGATGGCCTTGATCTGGGGCAGGTTGAAGGGGGCCAGCCGGACGGCGGTGGACACGAGTATGGACTTTGAGGTCTTGCCGGCAGCCATTTTGAAGACTTTGTACTGCCTCACCGCCACACTGTCCGGCTTCTCCCGCTCAATGGCCTGGAAGAGCAGATCCAGGGGCGAGACGTACTCCTCGTCCTCCTCCTTGACCTCGGCGTACTCCAGCACCCGCATCACCATGGAGAAGTTCTGTTCGTATTCCGGAGCCTCCTGCCACAGCATGAGGATGATGGCCTGGAGCAGAGCTGTCTCTGATTTCTCCCAAAACGGGTCGGAATTGTGACTGTTTTTAGGCGTAGTCGCTTGAATCAGGTTGTTTACCAGCCGGAGAGCGTCCTTTTCGTCCCGGATGTAGCGGAAGGGATTATAGCCGTCCGACTGCTCCAGGTTGACGAGGTTCAGCACCCGGATGTCATAGCCCTGGTTCTTGAGGTAGCCGCCCGTGGCCAGCAGGACTTCCGACTTGGGGTCCGTGATCACATAGTTGGTGTTGGCTTCGAGGATATTCGGCTTCACATAGGTTCTCGACTTGCCCGCACCGGAGCCGCCGATGACCAGCACGTTCAGGGAGCGGCGGTGCTTGTGGGTGTCCAGCCCCAGGCGGACATTTTTGGTCAGCAGCTTGTTCTGTTTCTGAGCGAACATGGCGTTGACCTGCCGTGGGGAGGCCCAGGCGGCGGAGCCGTGTTCCTCGCCGTCACGGGTTCGGCCCTGCTGGTCGGCGTAGAGGCATATCCCCATGATGTACGCCCCGGTGCAGGCCAGGATGGTCAC
>CATKZW010000116.1 GCA_949841465.1 uncultured Oscillospiraceae bacterium | reverse complement strand
AGCAGACAGACCGGCAGATGGAGGAGAGTGCGGCCCAGATCAATATGCTGGCCTGGGGCCTGATCCTGTTTATCGGGCTGATCGGGGTCCTGAATATCATCAACACGGTCTATACCAATATCCATACCCGCATTGCCGAGATTGGGACCCAGCGTGCTGTGGGTATGAGTGCCGGGAGCCTGTACCGAACCTTCCTGTGGGAGGGCGCCTACTACGGTATCATCGCGGCAGTGATTGGCTGCATCGCTGGCTATGGCTGCACCGTGCTGGTGGAAGCCGCGGCGGCGGACGAACTGCGGCTTGTATTCCCACCGCTGCTCCCCATGGCGGAGGCGGTGGTCCTGTCCATTGCGGCCTGCCTGCTGGCTACAGCCGTCCCGCTGCGGAAAATTGCAAAGCTCAGTATCGTGGACTCCATTGAAACTGTGGAATAGAACCCTGAGCTGCCATACAAAAGGCCCCGGCGTTCCTTCGTGAACGCCGGGGCCCACTGTTACAGTGCCCGGAGCATGGTTGGGCCGCGTTTGGAGAGGATAGCGGCACATACCGCTGTCAGCAGAACAAGCAGCAGGATGGAGAAAGCGAATGCCGCCCAGCCCGATATCTGGCTGCCCAGCCAGTACAGCCCGCCTGCCGCGGCCAGCACCGCCATGGGGACGAACATGGCCAGGGTGGTAGCCAGAGACTGCTTGATGACCACGGTTTCGTTGACTGCGTCCAGCTTGGGGAAGGTCAGTCCCATCAGCATCCCAAACATGGCGTGCCCCACTGCAAAGAGCAGTGTGGCAATCAGAAGTGCGGTACCCTGCCACAACTGGAACCCCAGCGCAATGGACAGGCACAGTCCGGCAATCACAGTGCAGGGCAGGGTCAGCAGGAGCTGGAACCCAACCTTGACCCACAACAGCGTATGATCTGACATAGGTGCCTCCCGTAGGATCCAGAGGTATTTCCCCTCCAGGCTGACAGAAGGGGCGGCGATGGGACAGGTACACAGGCAGAAGCATATCACAGCCGCCGCCATAGGCAGCAGAGGAATGTTTTCTCCGGCCATGCCCAGGTAGACAAGCAGCTTGTCCCGCAAAATCAAGGACGCCACCCCGGCGGCCAGCAGCAGGATCAGGCCGAGACCGGCGTTCCAGAAATACATAGGCGTACCAAAGAACCGCTGGGCCTCTTTCCGAAAAAGGGCCTTTTTCTGGCTGGAGGCGGATTGGGTGGAGAGCTTATAGTTGCTCTGAGCGGCTCTGGCAGCAAAAGCTGTGACGGCCTGACGGTATACCCGGCCCAAACCGAACACCACCAGGGCAAAGGAAATGACACAGCAGGCGGCGAAAGCCAGCAGCAGGCCCCAGTCCCCCATGATGCCCTCACCCATCCACAGAAGGGGCGCGGCCCAGTTAAGGGAGTCTTTTATACCAGCGGCATTGGCGGCAAGGGCGCCAATCATTTTGTTGACATTGAAGGAAAAATAGAACACCACAACCAGAAACAGACCCGTTACGATGTTCTGCCCCAGCGCTCCCTTGGACACCTTGGCGGCCAGAAACGCCATCAAGGCCCCCAGCAGGACCGACAGCGCCGTATCCAGCAGGGGCAGGACCAGAGCCGCGATGGCCAGCCGCACCCAAAACTGAAGGCTGTGTCCCACGCCGTTCTGGGTCATCATCGTGCAGACCACCCCGGCGGGAAGCAGCACAAAGGCAGAGAACAGCAGGTTCTCCAGATAGATGGCCGTCACCCGGCTGGCCATCAACAGGGTGGAGGGTACCGGCATACTTAGCAGCAGATCGTTATCTTTACCGCCGAACACCACGCCCTTAACTGCGAAGGTAGTGAACAGCAGCCCGCCTGCTAGGGCGACCATACCCATGAAAATGAACACCAGAACCTCCATATGGGAGGGCGCTAGCACCTGCATCAGCATGTAGCTGTAAAACCCTGACAGGTACAGGCCAAGGCCGGCAATGACGATGATGGCGCCTGTACCGGTGGCGGCCTTTTTCCGGCTGCGGCCCCGGGAGTTGGTGGAGGAGAGCAGCATGGATTGGATACTCACCTTCAGCAAAGCGAGAAACTTCGTCATTTCTCTCCCTCCAGTTCCAGGAACACGTCCTCCAGGGAGGAGTCGCCCACCAGTTCCGCCGTGGGACCGGATTTCACCAGCCGTCCGGCCTTGATGATAGCGATTTTATCGCACAGCTTCTCCGCCACCTCCAGTACATGGGTGGAGAAAAACACCGCCGAACCGCCTTGACACAGTTCTGCCAGATACCCCTTCATCAGGTGGGAGGCGGCGGGGTCCAGCCCAACGAAGGGCTCGTCCAGGATCAGCAGCTTGGGCCGGCGGATGAAAGCGGAGATCAGGGCCAGCTTCTGGCGCATCCCGTGGGAATAGCTGCCGATGGGTGAGCCCAGGTTCCCGGTCAGCTCAAAGGCGCCGGCGTACTTGCCAATGTCGGCGGTGCGCTGCTCTGCCGGGATGCCGTACAGGTCGGCAATGAAATTGAGATAGTCAATGCCCTTCATGAACTCGTAAAGGTCCGGGTTGTCGGGCAGGAAAGCGGTGACCTGCTTGGCCGCCACCGGTTCCCGCTTGATATCGTGGCCGTCGATGGCGATAGTTCCCTCAGTGAAGTCCATCACCCCCGCCACGGCCCGCAGGGTAGTGGTCTTGCCAGCCCCGTTGTGGCCAATGAAGCCGTAGATCTCACCGGGCCGGACATGGAGGGTCAGGTCATCCACGGCTCTCTTGCCGCCGGGGTAAGTTTTGGAATAGTGGTCAATGCGCAGCATGGATAGTCTCCTTTCAATTGGTTAAGTAGGATGATAGGGAATTTGCGGAAAAGCGCATATGAGGTAGTCTATATGCCAGAGATATGAACCACATCAAAATAAGATATAAATTTGTCTTTTTCACGCCGTGCGAAATCAGGTGCAAGCCATCTATTGTGCAGGGCCGATGATTTTTACGCTCAAAGATTGAAAGCAAAGGTGATGACCAGGACGACAACG
>CATKZW010000115.1 GCA_949841465.1 uncultured Oscillospiraceae bacterium | reverse complement strand
ACGCCGCAAAACTCCAGAAACTGGCCAACAATGCCTTCTGCCAGACCGGTATACTGGCGGCCTTGGCAGATAGTGGACAGCCCGACCCGGACAAGCTGCAAAGGGCGCTGGAGCAGACGGCGGCACAATTTGAAAGCGCCGCCCTGGAGGTGCGCAAGCTGTGCGAGCGGTACAGTACCGGCACCGGGGGCTACGGCTCCCGACCGGTCCTGCCGCCCATGGAGATCGCCGGGTCGGTGGAGCTGCTGGGGTACAGCTGGCTCCATATCACGCTGAACACCCTGCTGCCTCACTGCCGGTTCCAGCCTCCGGAATGGCTCAGCGACACCATCCGCCGCCTGCTGGACGAATATGAGGCACAGGGCTGCAAGCTGCCCTTTTTCAACCGGGCGCTGCTGGTGATCGACGAGTTCACCAGTGTCAAGGGCCGCCACATTTTCGACCAGGACAACAAGGGGTACAAGGCTGTCTCCAACGCCATCAAGGGCAGGCTTATCCCGGACGACGACCAGCATACTCTGGCTCTGGCGCTGCTGTCCGGGCGGAGCGAGCTGGACGTGTGCCACATCACCCTGCTGGACCTGTCGGATGCGGCGGACTTCTTTTCCTTCCATTCCGGAGACTACGAGGTAAAGCATTTTTATGAAGGTGGCTGGAGCTGAATTGTACTCAAAAGTGACCGGGACACCCATCAGATACCCGTCAGATTTGGGGCAATTCTGGCCAGGTGGAGCGGCTCCACCTGACCTGATGGGTGTCTGTCTCTTGAAAGCGTTGAAATCAAAGGATTTTTCGCGAGGGCAGCGCGTTCAAATTTTTCAAAAAGCTGACTTCTATGGGGAGCCATCAGATTGGCTCCCCATAGGGGGTCTGGTAAGACGCCGAAAAAGTTCTTGCGTCGGGAACCGGCGCAAGGGCTTTTTCGGCGTTGGCAGGAACACGATTTTAGGAGGATGTGGTTTTATGCGGAGACTCAAATTTGTATTGGCGGCGGTCCTGATTCTGTGTGCCGCTTACATCATTGCGGCAAAGATTGAGCAGGTGAACGACACCCCTGTCAATCCAGACGGATCTATCAATATTCCGTCCGACGGTTCCCGGTACATCCCCGTGGCGGGCGATGTCATTCGCTGTGATGACGGCGCTAACTACGCCATTCTTAACACTGACCTGTACATAGACTGCGGCCCTCTCCCTTCCATCACACAGGAGTGGCCGGAGGATCATCTGCCAAAGGGAGAGGCAATTCATTACATGGACTTCTCAGGGGATTATCTCTTTGTGCGAAATCTGTATGAGACCCGGCGCATGGTGAACACCCTCTGCAGTCAGGAGAAGGGAACCGGATTTCTCCACATCCGGCTGACTGTTCCCGAGGATATATCTTCCGACGCCTTTTCCCTGTGGGATTCGGAGCGTCTTATTGTCCTGGCCGATGCGGACCGAAGCGATACCATTTGTCTGGAGGCATGGGATATGTTCAAAAACGGCGTGTACTACAAAACTTTATACGAAATCGGCATAGACCGAAGGGAGGCGGAGCATGAGTGATTTTCAGCCAAAGAGACGTGGACGCCCTGCGTCTGCTGTGCTGGTGCCAATTCATCAAGCCGAAGGACCTGAACGGCGTGGTCACAAACGCGGAGCAGAAGAACCTGATCAGCCTGGGGCTTGTCCGCATCCATGAAAAAAGCGGGGCCATGCTGCTGACCAGCAAAGGCTCGCTGCTTTTGGAGCGCCTGCTGGACGGCGCTGTTCCCCAGACGTCCCGGGCTTATCACGCGCCGCTGATCGAACGGCGTGTCAGGGTATCCCGGCTGGCAGTGACGGCCTATCACAGCGGCGTGGACCTGTTCACCTTTGCGCCAGAAGAATTGGACGTGTCCCCGTCCATGTTCCTCCCCACCATCACCCGATGCAAAGGCTCCAACCCCTGGGGCAGTACCCGGGTGGCTGCCATCGCCCACATGGGAAACCACTTCTATGCCATGCACTATGTTTGCCCCGGCATCGGAAAGGTGGCGCTGATGGATGAGCTGTCCGCCTTCTCCAACCAGACCGCCCGGTTCCGAAACGCGGAGCGGGCCTTTATCTATGCCGGGGAAAGCTATCGAAGCGTGCTTACGGAGCTGGAGCGTCCCCCGGACAAGGAGAACGCCAAGCTGCTGAGCTATGGCGGCGTGTACCGCTGCCTTCAGCTGCCGGTTCACCTGCTGGCCTGTGACAGCACTGGGGCGGTTCAGCTCCAGATCATGGCTGTACCGGGCTACCGGACCAAGCTGACGAAAACCGCGCTGAAATCCCAGTACCATCCTCCGCCGCCTGATATGCCCGAATGGGACGCTGTCTTTCAGGGCGTGCCCTTTGTGCTGGCGGCGGACATGGACCTGCGAAGGGCGGACGCCGCCATCCGCACCGCCCGCGCCCAGGGGCACAGGCAGATCGCCATGGCCGCTCTGGCGGGGCAGGCGGAGCAGGTGTTATTTTCCTTGTACCGGGACGCCGGGCTGGCCCGGGTTTTCGTCCTCACCCCGAATGCCATCGAAGCGGCTACCGGCAGGAAGCCGGTTCCTTACAGCCCTCCGCGCACCCAATTCATGACCTCGAAAGGAGATGTGGTGGATGCCCCGCCTATCCAAACTCATCGAAAAGCTTGAAGACTGGCTGGAGCCGAAAATCGCGCCCTGGTATGAGCGCCACAAGAAAAAGCTGCCCTTCTATGCCGCTGTGGGACTGGTGGGCTGGTACTTCTACGGGATGTTCCTCAACTCCCTGCGCCTGGGCGCCGCCGCCACCTTCCACAAGGCCGGGGAGGAGGTGGGGAGTATTTGGGTATTCAACCCCTTCCGCAACTGGTTTGTGGTGCTCACGCCCTACGGCCTGGGCGTCACCGCCGTGATCGTGCTGCTGGTCTGCCTCATCACCCGAAAGGGCTTCAACTGGTTTGCCGGGAACAAGATCACCCATGACTCGCGGGGATTCGATATCGTGGCCGACGCCACCCACGGTTCCTCCGGCTTCCTCACCCGGAAGGAGATGGACGGTTTTCTGGAAGTGGGCGCCGTTTCAGAGGTAAAGGGCATGATGCTGGGTAAGCTCAAGAAACGTCCGGATGACCCGGACA
>CATKZW010000114.1 GCA_949841465.1 uncultured Oscillospiraceae bacterium | reverse complement strand
GATGTAATACTTGAACTTCTCCCGGGCCAGCGTGCCGTTCTGGATGCCCAATACAAATGGATGCTCATTATAGGCTGCCCAAATGTCTTTCGCTGCAGCTAAAAGCCGCTCCGTGGTCTTCATTGCTCCGCCTCCTTTGCATATTCGCCGGTGAGATTGAAATTATGCTGCATGGGACCCCGTCCCTTCCCCAAATCCAGCATAGCCCCCAGGGCGCCAGAGAGATAATCCTTCGACCGCCGGATGGATGTGGGCAGGTCAAAGCCCTTGGCCAGGTTGGCCGCGATGGCGCTGGACAGGGTACAGCCGGTACCGTGGGTATTGGGATTATCTATGTGCGCCCCATAGAACCATGTCCCTGCATGGTCCGCATAGAGAAAGTCATTTGCGTCGCTGATGTTGTGCCCGCCTTTCAGCAGGACTGCACAGCCGTAGGTGTCACCGATCCACTTGGCGGCAGCTTCGATGTCCGATTGGCTGTGGATCGTCACACCGGACAGGATTTCTGCCTCCGGGATGTTCGGGGTGGCCACGATTGCCAGGGGAAGCAGATGGGTTTTCAGTGTCTCCACCGCCTCCTGGGAGATCAGCCGGCCGCCGCTGGTGGCGACCATTACCGGGTCTACCACGATGTTCTTCGCCTGATAGAAGCGCAGCCGCTCCGCGATGGTCTCAATCAGCCCGCAGGATGCCACCATACCGGTTTTCACCGCGTCGGGCGGTATGTCCTCAAATACCGCGTCGATCTGCTGCCCGAGAAATTCAGGCGTCATCTCTACAATTTCCTGCACACCGGTGGTGTTTTGGGCCACCAGCGCAGTAATGGCGCTCATGGCAAAAACACCATTCATGGTCATCGTTTTCAGATCGGCCTGAATCCCGGCGCCTCCGCTGGGGTCGGTCCCAGCGATTGATAATGCTGTTTTCATTGCTGTGTCTCCTTTGCATTATTTTTATTGAGCGACGGAGAGTGGTGCCCCCGGTCCGCCGCCTGAAGCTCCCAGCCGCTAAGCTGAGAGAAACTTCTGAAGCTCAACCAGCTGCGTCAAATCCTCCAGGTATAGATCGGACCGTGCGCATACTTCCTCTTGTGACCTCTCATGGCTGTCATATACCGCCGCTACCGGGAATCCGGCCTCTTTCGCCGTCCGGACGGCATAGAGAGCATCGTCAAACACGAGGGTTTCCTCCCTCCTGGTTCCCAAGAAGCGAAGGGCCGCCTCAAAAATGTCCGGCTCGTCCTTGCCATGCCCCACCTCATTGCAGGTGAAAATCTCACCGAAACAGGACAGCACTCCGCACCGCTCCAGCGCGGCCTCCACCAGATGACGGTCGGTAGCGGTGGCAATACACAGCTTGACGCCGTCCTGCCGAAGCCACTCCAGGAGTTCTGCCACACCTGGTTTCAACGGGACCTCGAAGCGGTAATACCGCTCCAGCATAGCGTTGACTCCGTCCATAATCTCGTCGATGCTCCGTGTCACGCCATACTCGGTCTGGTAGTAGCGGGCCGCCTGGCGCAGACTCATATTCTTAAACGTCTCCTTCAGATTCTCCTTCGGCTGATACCCAATGGAGCGAAGATACGTCTCTCCAATGGTGTCCCAGATGAACATAGAATCCAACAGCGTGCCGTCCACATCAAAAATCGCGCCGCGAATCCTCATGGGCCCACCATCTCCTCCGACATCGCCCGCAGCTCCCGGCAGGCCCCCTCAATGTCCTCCGCCGAGAAGATGGCCGACACCAGAGCCACGCCGTCCACGCCGCTGCCGGCCAGCCTGAGGATGTTGCCCTGGTTGATGCCGCCGATGGCCACAATGGGCACATTCACCGCATCGCAGATCGCCCGCAAGGTTTCGTTGGACATCTGCTCCACATCGGTCTTGGTGCTGGTGGGGAACACCGCACCCAGGCCCAGATAGTCCGCGCCGTCCCGGACAGCCTGGCAGGCCTCCTCCACCGTGTGGACGGAGACGCCCAGAATCATATCGTCCCCCACCCGGTGGCGGACCTCGCCCGCCGCCAGGTCCTCCTGGCCCACATGGATGCCGTCCGCCCCGCAGGCGATGGCGATTTCCACGTTGTCATTTACAAGGAAGGGGACGCCATACCGGCGGCACAGGGCGCACAGCTCCTTCGCTTCCTGGAGGAAGGCCGTTTCGTCCAGTTCCTTCTCCCGCAGCTGCACACAGGTCACGCCGCCCTTCAGCGCCGCCTCCACCTGCTCATACAAGGTCTGTTTCCCGGTCCAGGCCCGGTCGGTGACGGCGTAGAGCAGCATATGCCGCTTATCGCACTTCATACTTGGCTCCCCTCTCCAGCTCCGCCGGGGTGAGGCGGTACATGGCGTCGATGATGTAGTTCCGGTAGGAGGAATTGCCGTCCAGTTCAGTCAGACGCTGATAGGCGATCTCCCCGCACAGGCCCATGGCGCACACGGCGGCGGCCGCGGCCTCCAGGGGACAATCCGGATTGGCGGTGACAAAGGCCGCCGTCAAAGCGGAGAGCTGACAGCCGGTGCCGGTGATGGAGGCCATCTCCGGACGGCCGTTGCGGATGCAGAAGGCCCGCTCCCTGTCCGTTACAATGTCAATGGCCCCAGTGACGGCAACGACCGCTCCGATCCGCCGGGCAAAGTCTTTGGCGAAAGCCACTGCCCCGTTCAGGTTCTCTTCCGTCACCTTGTCCGCCGCATCGGCATCCACACCCTTGGTGGTGCCGCTGCCCAGGGCCAGGGTCTTGATTTCGGAAATATTGCCCCGAATCACCGCGAACTTCACCTCGCTCAGCAGCCGAAGGGCGGTATCCGTCCGCAGGGTGGAGGCCCCCGCCCCCACCGGGTCCAGCACCACAGGATGGCCCAGTTCATTGGCCCGCTTCCCGGCGGCGAGCATGGCCGGGATGGTGCGCTGGTTCAGGGTTCCAATGTTGATGTTCAGTCCACCGCAGATGGCGGTGATCTCCACGGCATCCTCCGGGTCGTCCGCCATAATGGGCGAGCCGCCGCAGGCCAGCAGCATATTGGCGCAGTCGTTCACGGTGACATAGTTGGTGATGTTGTGGACCAGGGGGGATTTCTGGCGGACATTCTCAAAAATCGGTTCAAACATGGTTTTTTACTCCCTTTCTCTGATTGGCAACAAAAAACAGGGGGCATCTGAATACGATGCCCCCTGAAAAAAGTAGCGTTTCCTACGACTTCCTCCGGCGGCATTATCCGCATCAGGTTCAAGGGTCGAAGGTCTACCTTCCTCTCAGCCTGTCACACAAGCTCCCCTGCTATGTTGTTTTCCA
>CATKZW010000113.1 GCA_949841465.1 uncultured Oscillospiraceae bacterium | reverse complement strand
CTGTTGATGGAGCGCCGTGTGACGGGAAAGCCGTCATGCACGGTGCGGAGCGGGGGAAAAGCCGGAAACGTTAGATACTGTAGGCTTACCTATCGCTATAAAGCGAAATTGCCCTGGACACCGCCCTGATCCTCTACCTGCTCCATGAAGCGCCCCCGGAGGAGCAAAACTTTGAAATGGTCATGTATATGATCGAGAACGGCGGGGCCAGGGAGGACAGCGACGACTTCCAATCCCCCCTGGACCTGCTCTTTGAAGCGCTGGAGGAGGAGGACCCCAGCCATATCGCTGTGCGGGAGTACAAAATTTTCAAGCAAGCCGCCGGCAAAACCGCGAAAAGTATTCTTCTGTCCGCCGCCGTCCGGCTGTCCGCGTTCATCATCCCGGAGATCGTGGGCATCACCACGCGGGACGATATGGAACTGGGCCTGATGGGGGACCGCAAGCAGGCCGTCTTTGCCATCATCCCCGATAATGACGGTACATTCAACTACCTTGTGGGGATGCTCTACACCTGCGCGTTTCAGGCCCTCTACTATCAGGCGGACAAGGTACACCAGGGGGCGCTGCCCGTCCCGGTCCGGCTGATGATGGACGAGTTCTGCAACGTCTCCCTGCCGGACGATTTTGGTAAGCTCCAGGCTACCATGCGCTCCCGCAACATCATGTCCACCATTGTCCTGCAAAATATCTCCGCTCTGAAAGCTCTGTTCAAGGACGATTGGGAGGGCCTGATGGGCAACGCGGACACATTGATCTATTTGGGTGGAAATGAGCAAAGTACCCACAAATACATTTCCGAAATGCTGGGAAAGGAGACTCTGGACACCCGGAACCGCAGTATTTCCAAGGGTTCCCACGGTTCCAGCTCCACATCGTACCAGCAGACCGGCCGCGAATTACTTACACCAGATGAAGTGCGGGCTATGGACAACGCCTATGCCATCGTCTTTATCCGGGGCGAGAGGCCGGTCATTGACAAGAAGTACGACATTCTCAAGCACCCCAATATCAAGCTGACCGAGGACGGCGGGGCCGCCCCTTACATCCATCATCCCGGCCTGACCTTCGCGCAGGAGGACCTGAGCCTGCCGTTCGAGGGCCTGGACAATATTATCATCATTGACGAGGAGGAACTATCCAATGAAAAAGACCGTTGAAACCATCACCGCCCGCCAGCGCCGGGCCAAGCGCCGCTACTTCACCGCCGTTCTGACCCTGGCCCTCTGCACTGCCATGACCTGTCCGGCCTTCGCCGCTGGCGGCGACCCGCTGACCATCGTGAATAATCTTTCTGATTTTATCTTCTCCATCATCAAGGCTGTGGGCGTGATCGTGCTGGGCTGGGGCATCGTCCAGGTGGGTATGTCCATCCAGTCCCACGATGCCAGCCAGCGCACCCAGGGCTTCCTGTGTCTGTTTGGTGGGCTTATGATAGCCTTTGCTAAGGAGATTCTGACCACCATCGGCGCACTGTAAGCCGCCCAGGGGGGCGGGCCGGAGGGCTCGCCCCCTACCTTATAATATATTGTCGAAATGCGTCTCAATTTGAGCCGCATTTTGGGAGGTGACTTTCTTTTGAGCGATAACTGGATCGTTGGAAACCTGCAATCGGCTTTCAACACCTGGAATGGAAAGCTGACAGAGATATGGTCCCTCATTACCACTACGCCGGAAGGGTTCCGAGGCGGTACGGTATGGGGGACCATCGTTACCATCAACGACGCGATGAAGGCCGTGGGCTACGGCCTGCTGGTGCTGTTCTTCGCTATGAGCATTTTCCAGACCGCCGCCAGTTTCCGGGACTTCCAGCGCCCGGAATTTGTACTGCGGCATTTTATCCGCTTTGTGCTGGCAAAGCTGGCCGTCGGCTCCGCTATGGAGATCATGACAGGCATTTTCTCCGTTTGCGGCGGCATTGTGCAGACCGTCATGGGCGGTATCGGCGGTATGGCCGCCGCCAGCATCGCCGTCCCCCAGGAGATCGTGGACGCCATCGAGGGCGTGGGCTTTCTCGCCAGCATCCCCTTGTGGCTGGTGTCCCTGCTGGGCAGCCTGTTTATCACTGTCATGTCCTTTATCCTGATACTCACCGTATATGGCCGCTTTTTCCGGCTGTACTTCTACACCGCCCTGGCCCCGCTGCCCCTGGCGTCCTTCGCTGGGGAGGGGACCAGCTTTGCCGGGAGCGCTTTCCTGAAAAGCTATGTGGGCGTGTGTCTGGAGGGGGCCATTATCGTACTGGCCTGCCTGATCTTTTCCGCCTTTATGTCCAGCGGCACTCCCGTAGTGGACACCTCTCTGTCCGCTGTCACCATGAGCTGGCAGTACATCGGGGAGACCATTTTTAACATGATGGTACTGGTGGGACTGGTGAAGGGCGCGGAGCGGATCGTGAAGGAGATGTTCGGCCTGTAAAAGCATCATTTTTCTCTATGCGCGAATTTTTCCGCGTCAAATGCGTAGACATCCAAATCGCCGTAGTAGGCGCATATCCCTATCCGGGGGGAATTTGTTACGGGCAGAGAAAATTCTTCAATTTCACTCTCATGGGCACAGGCTTTGCAGAGAAACGGTTCCTTATGCTTATAGATGTTATTATCCGTACTGACATAGGCCGCAGGCGCCCCGCACCTTGAGCATGGGATCAACGGCGGGATATTCCGGGCAAGAAGCCGGACGGCCGCCTTTTGCGGCTCCCGGCGTGTATGGCCCGCCACCGTGATAAGCGTCTCCGTTGTATCCCCAAAATCATACTCATGCAGGAATTGTTCTCCCGGCTCAAACGTGCTGAATTTCCGGCTGTTCTTCATCTCCTGATGACCTTTTCCGAAAAAGGCGCTCATGTGTCCGCAGCACTCCAGCCATATTTCACGCAGAAAGCGGTCGAGACTGTCCAGTCCTGCCGTCAAAGGAACATCAAGGAACAGCCAATAGTCCTTATAATACGCCCCTTCGATTTTGAGCAAGGCACATTCCTCGCCGGTCTCCGGCCCATTGTACTGATGCACAGCCAAATGCTTTTTCACCCCGGCTTTGCTGAGTTCTTTTCCACAAATATAGCAATTACCCCTGGCAGCCATAGCAAACCCTTCCTCACAAATAAAATGATAAATTGTAATGTCGAAATGTGTCTCAAGTTGAGACGCATTTCAGAAAAGGAGCGACTATATGGAAATCAAAATCCCCAAGGAAGTACGCCAGCACAAGGAGACTATTTTCTTTGGCCTGTCTGTCCGGCAGTTCGTTTGCGCGGTGCTGGCCGTGGGCACGGCTGTGGGCGTGTACTTCCTTCTGAAAACCATCACCGGCCCGGAGACCGCAAGCTGGGCCTGCATTGTGGCGGCGGCTCCCG
>CATKZW010000112.1 GCA_949841465.1 uncultured Oscillospiraceae bacterium | reverse complement strand
GTGTGGTCGCGTCGGGCCTCCTTCTCCCTGTGGATTGACCACCGCGTGATACCTTGTCCACCACTTGCTCAAGGTGGGATTTCAACAGCTCCGCGGGCAGGCGTCACTCTGCCCTTACGGACGCACTGGGCTTAATGTGAAGTCGTGTCTTGCCGGAACCGGAACCGCCAATTACCAGCACATTTTTGTTGATGTTATACTTAGGAATCTTATTCCGCCCCACCATGATACGCTCCGTCTGCGTCAGGAGAATGTTCTGGTCAAACTTAGGGTTAATGAAAGGGGCTATGTCTTGGGCATTGCCCCAACGCGCACTACCGTACTCGACCCCGTGGCGGTATTTTTTGGCATTTTTGGCCTTGATGTAGACTGCCGCCCGGATACAGGCCGCGCCGATCAGCCCCACAAGAAGGTCCTGGGGGTGGAAGCTGGGGAGGGGGTTGCGGGATATGATCTCACCCAGGCCGGAGATCGCCCCCATGCCCTTTGCCACCATATCTGCGCCGGCGGCCAGCCGGTAGCCCTCGCCCACGCGGTTGAAGAACCAGAACATGAGCGCATAGGGGAAGTTGAGAATCAGAAACTTTTTTAAGTCAAATTTCACAGTCCACGCTCCCCTCTGTCCCGGTCCTTGACGGTATCCTGCGCCATGCTTCTGGCAACCTCCTTGAAGTGGGCAAGCTGCCGCCGGACAGAGGGCTTCTCCGGGGCCTTGCGGCGTATGGTCTTGGCGGTGTACTCGGCAAAGGCGGCTTTCATGGCGTCATCATCCCGTGCCTTGAAAAAGACGTAGTATTCACCCTTCTCCGGGTTCTTTTTCAGAGCAAAATCCACGCCATATTTTTTCGCCACACTTTCAAATGACTTGATATTTTTAGCGGTAATATCAATACTTTTCACGCCCGTCCCCTGGCCCACAAGCTGCTTCACGCTCTGTTTGCCATGGTGGATTTTCGGGTTTTGGGACTGCGCCAGATACTTCCGTATCGCCCATTTGAGCAGATCGGCGGTCAGTCTGCCGCCGGTCTTGCCCACCTTGATTGCCAGGGCAACGGATTTATCCCGCACTTCGTCCTGCATAGTGATCTGCCTCCTTCCTGCAAGCGGCGGCGGGCGGGGTCAGCGAGCCTCGCCGCCCTTGGGATGTTCTGACGGGGGCGGGCGCTGACCCGCTTCCCGCATTTTTTCGTGGAGCTGGCCGCGCAGAGAGGGCTTTACCGAATCAGATATTGCGGCAGGCTCCCGTCCACTCTGGACCTCTCCAATCTGTACCGGGTCCGCTTTTATCAAAGCGCCGTCCCGCAAAAGAAAGCCCTGTGTCTGGATCGCCTCCAAGGTATCTCCCGTTACCTCGCCGTACAGCTTCAGGTCGGTGTCCACCAGCATTTGCAATGTGGCCTGCACTTCGGCGGAAATAGCCTGTCTCTGTTCCGGCGCAGCAAAATACCGCAGGACTGCGGCCTCCTTGCCCGCCTCCACAATCGCCTCTCCCACCTGAGCGTTCATATCAAACAGTTCAGCCACATCAGACCGCCATTGGGTCGCGACAAATTTCAGGGGGTTTTCCATGCGGAGTAAAATTTCAGCATTACCCGGCTCAAATTTGAAGTATTTCTTCATAAAATTGTGCGCTCCCTGCATGGCAGAGATTTCTGCACTCATGGCAATGATCTCCATCTTGTCCATGCCCAGCAGCTCCGCCTGAAAGTCAGACATATTCTGGTCCAGCCGGTCTTTCAGGGATTGGATTTGATCCACCTTCTGCTGGGCATAGCCAGCCGGGTTCACCAGTGGGAATCGCTCATACGCCTTGATCGCATAGAGTATGTCGCAGATGGGAAACTCCCATGGGTGGTCCTGTTCTTTCCAGCACTCCAGCGCCACGGTCAGCGGGTCAGTAAATTGCAGCAGGGCTGCTACCTCATCGGCCAGAAAGTCATGATCCTCCTTCAAATAGTAGTGAATTTTAGACAAGTTTTGCAGCCGGTACACATCTTCAATGTCCGGCCCGCCCTCTTTTGTGCCGACAGCGGCAGCGTGGTCCAGCAGGCATTTGTCGATCACTTTCATCAGCGGACGCTTTATTTCATAGTTCATAAGGGCCTGCCTCCTTTTCGTAATTTTGTGTTATATGAGCGGGAAAAATCAAGGTGGGACTACCCGATGGCGGAGAAGGTGATGTGTCACTTGCGCCCTGCCTTTTCCTCACGGGCAAAGCGTTCCTCCAGCCGTTCCACGCTCCAATCTTTCTTGAACTGTCCCAGAGGGCCGGGGCCGAACATAGCCCGTGCCCGGTTGTCCATCTCCCGCAGCCGCGCCCACAGCTCCGGGTGATGGGTCCGCAGTTTCCGCAGCTCGTCAATCCGTTGCAAGGGACAGCACCAGCAGGAAGCACGGCGGTAGATTTCGTACAGCCCGCCAAAATCAAAGCCCCGGCTATAACAAATCTGCAACGCCTGGGCTTCGGTGATCTTCCACTCTACCAGGGGATAGCGGTTCTGCGGATCATCTTTACAGCGGTGGGCTTCATCGGCGGCAATGCCAATGTAGTGCAGGGCATTCTGCTCCTTCTTCAGCCGGTTGACCTCTTTGGAAATCAGGTGCGTTTTGAGCTGGCCAGTACACCAGCGCACGGTCATTCCCGGCCAGCCGTTGCCGTAGGGCGGCACACCCATTTGGGCGCGGCGTTCCAGGCAGCTCGGTTTTACCTTCGGCTCGTCAAACATCATCCACTCAAAGCCATGGGGGTGCCGCAGGGTGGTAATGTGGATACCGCGCTCCCGGTAGAGAAGATCGTCCAGCTTGGCGATATGGGCCTCCATCTCAGGAAATTCCATGGTGGTATCCGCATAGAGAACGCAGTCAATGGGCATTTCCTTTTCCATCATCAACAGCAATAGCGCACTGGAATCCTTCCCGCCAGATACCGAAATTGCGTGATAAAAGTCCGTATTTTCGCTTGTTTTCGTCAATTATTCCTCCTTAAACGCAAAAAAGAAGCCCCAGAAGGAAAAAGTCCTTCCGGGGCAAATGTGTGTTATGAATCAGCCGAGGGCGGTCCACTTCTCCGTGGAGCCGTCCATGCTGAAGCTGTGACCATTGGACGCTTCCACAATGTCCCAATAGTACCACGCGCCGGTGGGCACATCGGAGAAGGTCTTGTAGCCCTTGACCACCGTGTCGGCGTTGACGCTACGGCCCAGGATGCGGTTGACCATCACGATTGTCTCAGCGCGGGTGATGTTCTGGTCAGGCCGGAATGTGCCGTCCGTGTAGCCGTAGACCAGACCGGCCTCCGCCGCCAGATTGATGTACTTCCGTGCCCAGCTATGGGAAATGTCGGTGAAGCGGTCCAGAACGGTGT
>CATKZW010000111.1 GCA_949841465.1 uncultured Oscillospiraceae bacterium | reverse complement strand
GGTACACTGGTCATCACGGAAACCAAGCCCCTGCCTGGGTACGTCATGGACGAGGGGACCAAGACGCAGACCGTCAAGGTGAACCCTACCGATACGCAGACCATCACGGTCTACAATACCAAGGCCGGGGGCCTTACCATCATCAAGAAGGACGAGGAAACCGGAAAGCGTATCAAGGGCGTCCAGTTTGAGGTACGCAAGCTGAACGGGGAAATTATCGGCACCTACACCACCGACACCAACGGCGTTATCAGTCTGCCACAGGCTGAAAAGGGCTGGTATCAGGTGGTGGAACTGAAAGCCGCCGAGGGCTACAAGCTGGACGATACGCCCCACCAGATCGAGGTGAAGGACGGCGGCACCGCCATCCTGGAGATCACCAACCGGCAGACTGGCAGCGCCCTCATTCACAAGATCGACAGTGTGACCGGCAAGGGCATTTTCGGGGTAAAGTTCCTGCTGTCCGACGCAAAGGGCAACCCCATCGGCACCTACGAGAGCGACAACGAGGGGTATGTTTATATCGACCATGAGCTTGCCGATGGCCGGTACACCATCCGGGAGATCGAGTGCGCGGACGGCTATATTCTGGACACCCAGCCCAAGACTATCTATGTGGAGTATGGCGGCTGCACCACCATCACATGGCCCAACGCCGCCCTCCGGGGACAGATCCAGATCATTAAAAAGTCCGCCGAGTACAACAGCGTCAACGGCCTGCCTGCCGGGACGCTCCTGGAAGGGGCCACCTTTGAAATCTACAACGAGCGCAACGGCGCTCTGGTGGATACCATCGTCAGCGATAACCGGGGGCTGGCGGTGTCCAAGCCCCTCCCCCTGGGCCGCTATACCATCCGGGAGACCAAGGCCCCGGCCAACTACTCCGCCAACGGCGCGGATATTACCGCCGTTTTGGAGTACAGCGGCCAAATCGTGAAATTCGAGGTCACGAACAAGA
This sequence comes from uncultured Oscillospiraceae bacterium, assembly GCA_949841465.1. Lineage (GTDB taxonomy): Bacteria > Bacillota > Clostridia > Oscillospirales > Oscillospiraceae > Enterenecus. The sequence continues at coordinate 2,667 of CATKZW010000111.1, read as the reverse complement.
GCGCCAACACCGGCATATCCATTTCCAAGACCGGCCCCAAGGAGGCAGTAGGCGGCCAGCCTGTGCGCTATGTGTTCTCCAAAATCGGCAACACGGGCAACGTCACTCTGCAAAGTTTTTATTGGAGGGACACCCTGCCCGCCGCCGTTACGCTGGATAAGGTTGTCACCGGCACCTACAACCGCCCCGGCAATTATAAGATCGTCTACAAGGTGAACAACACCGGGGACTACCGTACTCTGGCCGACAACCTCTCCACCAGCCAGAACTACACGCTGGCCGCATCCCCCGTGGCCCTGGGCCTCGCGGCTAATGAGCGCGTGACCGAGATCATGTTTATCTTTGGTCAGGCCCCCGGAGGCTTCGGGCAGGTGGAGGCCCCCATGCTCTACTGTACCGCTGTCAAAGGACTGACCGCAGGCTCCAGCTTCGTCAACGTGGCCGACGTGGGCGGCGTCTACAATGGGGCCTGGGTGCAGGCTGTGACCCGCTGGGTGACGACTGTTTACGGCAAGCCCACCCCGCTTCCCCGCACCGGCTATTAAGCCCAGGTAGGATATTGTCGAAATGCGTCTCAAATTGAGACGCATTTCCGGGGCCGTCTCCGGCTGGGGACGGCCCCATTTTTGTAAAGAAGGGAGGCCGCAAACGGCTTTATGAAACGGCAAACAGACGGCAATCCCATATTGCCCTGGGCGCTGCTGGCGATCCCCGTCCTCTGGCTCTCGGCGCTCCTGGCTACCGGCTATGAGGACGGAATGACCCTCTTTGACCTGATGGGGCGCTTCAATCTTCTGATGGAACGCCCCTTCGCACTCCACTGGACGCCCCACACCTTGAAATTCCTGCTGGTGGGGCTGGCCCTCTATGGCTGCGCCGCCGCGCTCTATTTCTCCACGAAAGAGAACCGGCGGCCCGGCGAGGAACACGGCTCGGCCAGATGGGGCAGCGTCCGTCAGCTCTGCGCCAAGTACCGGGACAAAGACCCCTTTCAAAATACGCTCCTGACCCAAAACCTACGCATGGGCCTCAACGGAAAGAAGCACCGGCGCAACCTCCTGCAAATCGTGATCGGCGGCTCCGGGGCGGGCAAGACCCGCTTTTTCTGCAAGCCTAATCTCATGCAGGCAAATTGCAGTTTTCTTGTGACAGATCCCAAGGGAGAAATGCTCCGGGCCGTCGCCCCGCTGCTCATTCAGAAGGGCTATGTAATCAAGGTGTTCGACCTGATTGACCCGGCCCACTCCGATTCCTTCAATCCGTTCCCCTACATCAAGGACGACAAGGACGCTATGAAGCTGGTGAATAATCTTATCAAAAACACCACACCCAAGAACGCCAGCAGCAATGACCCCTTTTGGGAGAAGTCCGAGATAGCCCTGGACACGGCGCTCATTCTGTACCTGCTCCATGAAGCTCCCCCGGAGGAGCAAAACCTTGAAATGGTCATGTATATGATCGAGAACGGCGGGGCCAGGGAGGACAGCGACGATTTTCAATCCCCCCTTGACCTGCTCTTTGAGGCGCTGGAGGAGGAGGACCCGGATCACATCGCCGTCCGGGAGTACAAAATCTTCAAGCAGGCGGCGGGCAAAACGGCGAAAAGTATCTTAATTTCCGCCGCCGTCCGCCTGTCCGCCTTTATCCTCCCGCAGATCGTAGGCATCACCAGCCGGGACGATATGGAACTGGGACAGATGGGGGACCGCAAACAAGCCGTCTTTGCCATCATCCCGGACAATGACGGCACATTTAACTACCTTGTAGGTATGCTCTACACCTGCGCCTTTCAAGCCCTCTACTATCAGGCGGACAAGGTACACCAGGGGGCGCTGCCAGTCCCCGTCCGTCTGATGATGGACGAGTTTTGCAACGTGTCCCTGCCGGACGACTTCGGCAAACTGCAAGCCACCATGCGCTCCCGCAACATCATGTCCACCATCGTCCTGCAAAACATATCGGCTCTAAAGGCCCTGTTCAAAGACGATTGGGAGGGCCTGATGGGTAATGCAGATACGCTGGTATATCTCGGCGGGAATGAGCAAAGTACGCACAAATACATTTCCGAAATGCTGGGGAAAGAAACCATCGGAACCCGGAACCAGAGCATTTCCAAAGGCTCCCACGGCTCCACATCCACCAGCCACCAGCAGACCGGCCGCGAACTTTTGACCCCCGATGAAGTCCGGGCGATGGATAACGACTATGCCATCGTCTTTATCCGGGGCGAGAGGCCGGTCATTGACCGCAAATATGACATTCTCAAGCACCCCCATATCAAGCTTACCGAGGACGGCGGGGCCGCCCCCTACATCCATTATCCCGGCCTGACCTTTGAGCAGGAGGATCTGTCCCTGCCCTTCGACGGCCTGGACAATATTGAAATCATTGACGAGGAGGACTTTCACCATGAAAAAGACCGTTGACACCATTTCCGCCAGCCGCCAGCGCAAGGCCAAGCGCCGCTACTTCGGGGCTGTCCTGGCCCTGACCCTCTGCGCGGCCCTGACCTGTCCGGCCCTGGCTGCCGGGAGCGACCCGCTGACCATTGTAAATAATCTTTCTGATTTCATTTTCAATATCATCAAGGCCGTGGGCGTGATCGTTCTGGGCTGGGGCATCGTCCAGGTGGGTATGTCCATCCAGTCCCACGACGCCAGCCAGCGC
>CATKZW010000110.1 GCA_949841465.1 uncultured Oscillospiraceae bacterium | reverse complement strand
GCTCCACCCCTCCGCCGCATAGGGCAGACCCATGCCGTCGAAACGGACAACCTGGCCGGGGAGGCCGGTGAGGGTGTCTTGTTTGGTGGCGAGGCCGGCATACGTGCCGCCGGAAGATACCGGGTTTTGGCTGTCCTTGGTGGGTTCTTCGTCTACGTCCACCTTCACATTTTTCATGGCATCATCCACGTAAGCAAAGATATCGGTACTTCTGCCCTTGGGATCGTAGACGGATTTGGTCATGTCCCCCGCCCCGGCACCGTCTGCGCCATTGTACACCTGAAATTCAGCTGTACTGCCGTCCGTCATGGTGATGGTATAGGTGTCGGTAGTACCTGCCGCCCCGGTGCCGGAGGTACGCTCAATGCTGGCAATGCCGTTCCCGGTCTCCCCGGTGTCGCCTTTTACCCCTCGAATTCCCTGCTCACCTTTCAACCCGTGAAACGCAAAGGAAAACTCTTTTGCGGTGTCGGGCCCAGCAGAAGATACGTCCACCGAGGGCGTACCGGAAGTATCATCTACTGTGGCGCTGACAGCTCCAAATCCGGCAGCATCTCCGGAAACGCCCCTATCTCCTTTGCCGCCCTTCTCCGATATGAGCATATAATCTGTGCCATCCTCCGGCGTAACCCCCTGCAGATCACGCAGCGCCAGATACGACGATCCGCCATACCTCACAATGTCCAGCCGCTGATACTGTGCTTGGGGGTCATACTCCCCGCGCGGGACGAGAGAAACCCGCCCTAAGTTCGTGCTAGTTTCCATAAGTCAACACCACCTCCAAATCTGCACCGCTGAGCCGGAACCGCGGCCCGGTGTATTCGCTGTCCGCATACATATAGAGATCCCCAGTTCTTGGATCCAGGAAGAATGTAGAGTACATCACATTCCCCCGCGCCGCCTCGCCGGTGTCCTCGTAGTCCTGCTTTTCAGCGTTCCAGGTCCACCAGCGGCCATCCTTGATAACCGGCGGCTTACCGCTGTACTGCTGAGCCGACACGGCGCTGTCCGCTGCCTCAGACGCGCTCTGCGCGGCGCTCTTCGCCGAATTCGCCGCACTGTCCGCGCTTCCGGCCGCGTCCCGCGCCGACTGCTTTGCACTCTCCACATACTGGCTCACACCCGCCTGGGCGTACCGCTTCCACTGCAGGCCCGTCATGTGCCGGGCCTCGCCCTGCTGCTCCACTGGGAGCAGGGTGTCATCATAGAGGTCCGCGATCCCCGGCAGACTGCCGATTGCCGCCTCCTGGACGGCAGGGAGCGCGCCGGTCGTCTTGTCAGCCATTCTGGACGCCCTCCTCCTCATCTGGGGCGGGGGCGGGCTCGGACAGCTCAAGCGCCCGCCGAATCTTTTGCTTTGCCGCCGCTACGATGTCCACAGCGTCCCCGCTCACCGAAAGAGTGGATATCAGCCGCAGCGCGCCGTTTAGTTCCTTTTGCAGATCGCTCATCTTTTTCTCACACCTTTCAGGTAGTTGGGGTTGTGGATTGAGAGGTAGATGCCTCTTTGAGCAGAGTTTCGAGATTTTTCCACACGCCTCCCTTCCGGAAATGCACCCGGCTTATGTCGAGGTTAATCCACATTTTATTTGCCTCAATCCGAAATCCTTCCGTGCAGCTAAGCAAAAGGCCCCTGGTAGCAGCAAGCTCGACCAATTGAGTGACGTATTCGCCGTCAAAACCGGTCGTATACCGCAAAACTCCGTCTCCGCCCCATGATCCGAAATAGATAGTTGAGCCGGTTACCGTTCCGCCAACAATAGATGGAGAATTTACCGTAGTGCCATTGATGAAGGTTCCTCCGCCGGTTCCGTTTGCCAGGTTTTGTGCCGTATTCAGGGCACTGCTTGCTGTATTCATGGCGTTGTTTGCGGTGCCGGCAGCGGAACCGGCCGTATTTTCGGTTGTATTGAGAATGTTCTGTACAGAGGAGGATAAATCGCCAAAGGTAATTGAGCCGGTCAGGTTCAGCCGGTCCGCGTCGATGGTCCCGGTTTTGATGCAGGCCCCGTCGATGGTAGTGGTGCCGCTGGACAGCCCGGCAAAGGTGACCAGGCCGTTCATCTGGATTTTCTTGCTTGAGATGGTCACGCCCCCGCTTTTCAGCGCAATGGTGCTTGATGTAGATCCGTTGGAGACATCCAGGGTGATCCCATCCACATACTGCTTGATGCTGGTCACCTGCCCATTCAGCCCAGTGACCTGAGACGTGATGCTGTCCAGCTTCACGTCGATGGAGGCGGACAGTCCCTTCATTTCGTTGGAGACTTCAAGGCGAATCTGCTCCGCCGTTTTGGTGATGCGGGAGTTGGTCTGTGCAATTTTTCGGTCGAACGCCTGAGTCATGGGCCCCGCTGTTGGATATTCGTCGTCCAGCTCAGACTCCCCAGGGGCGGAAATGCTGGAATAGCCGCTGCCGTCGTCGTCAATGCGGGAAATCACGGAATATAGCCCGCCCGCCGTCACGCCGTCTCCAAGCTCCGCTGCCGGGTCCAGAGCCGCGTCCTCCGCCCAGAACATCTGGTATTGATAGCCTTTCACCTGGGCCAATACTGCATTTACCATGGCCTGGGTAGCATGGGGGCAGTCCGCCGTCAGCTCTATCCCGGTATCGTCCCCGGCAGTGACGGCATTGTCATTGTCCAGCAGCAGCGTCACCCGGGAGATGGGGCGCTGGACGCCATTGTCCTCTACGCTGGTGAGGTCAAGCCCCACAAAGAATTTGTCAGACAAGGATTCTTACACCCCCAAACGTGATTGCCCCGCCATATTCCGTTACCAGGTAGTGGGTCTCCTCCGGGATGGACAGCAGCGGCACCAGCAGCAGCTTGCCCTCTCCCGTTACAATCCAATTTCCGGCGTGGGCGGCGGCGATCCATTGCAGCTCCTGGCGGATGCTGTAATAGTCACCTGTCCCACTGTCCGGGTCGCTGGCAGGGTAGTCGATAGTGTACGCCGGATTGAGCCGCGTCCGGGCGTCGATCTCCACCCTCATGATTCGGGCAAACTCAGTCACGGCCTGGGGCATGGGAAGCGGAAAGTTCAGGGACTGCCCGGGCTCCCAGGGCTGCTCCGCCTTGCGCATGGCGTCAAAGGCCTCAACGGTCCAGTACCCGTCCTCTTCGCTGCGCCGGCTGACGAAAAACACCCCTTTGGGTAGCCACTCCGACGCCTGCTCCCCATTGCGCAGGCGTATGTACCGCTTGATCGTCGCCGCCCTGGGGATGCTGTCCGCAAACAAGGAGAGGGTGAGCTTTGCCGTGGTTGCGCCGCCAATGCCGAACTGCTCATAGAGGCCGCTGTCTACGCTGTGGGTGACCTCCACGTCCGGGCCGTATATCTTCCCGGCGATGTCGAATTGATATTCCCTAGTGGTCCCCGGAGTGCGCCACAGGGCTTTCCACAGCTCGCTTATCTGTTGGGCCATACTTCACCTCAAATCTCGTGCAGGTTGAAGGAAATGCCCTTCCACAGCAGGTTCCCGGCGTTGACCACCTGATGGAGCTTAGCGGGAAACTGGGAGCAGTAAAACTCCCGCGTTTGATCTCCGTGGAGATCATGATACCGGACTGAGAACTGCGCGGCATGCAGGTCCGTGTCCAGCTGCGCGGCCAGCTCCTCCGGCATGGGCAGCATTTTGTAGGTCAGGTTCCGCT
>CATKZW010000109.1 GCA_949841465.1 uncultured Oscillospiraceae bacterium | reverse complement strand
GCTTCGATGAAAGGAGAAAGCGCATGAAAGACATAGTAGAAATCCGGTGGCATGGCCGAGGAGGGCAGGGAGCAAAGACGGCGTCCCTGCTGCTGGCGGATGCCGCGTTCAACACGGGGAAATACGTCCAGGGCTTCCCGGAGTACGGCCCGGAGCGGATGGGAGCGCCCATCACCGCCTATAACCGCATCAGCGCTGAGCGGAGCACAGTCCACTCCAATATCTACGAGCCGGATTATGTGGTCGTCGTGGACGAGACCCTGATCTCCGCGGTGGACGTAACAGCCGGCCTCAAAAAAGAGGGCGCCGTCCTCATCAACTCCAGCAAATCCCCGGAAGAGCTGCGGCCCCTGCTCGAGGGGTACGAGGGCCGGGTCTGCACCATCGACGCCGGCAGGATTTCCGAGGAGGAGCTGGGAAAGAACTTCCCCAACACCCCCATGCTGGCGGCGATTGTCAAGGTCAGCGGGGTGGTGGACGCCGAACAGTTCGTCAAGGATATGGAGGCGTCTTTCAAGCACAAGTTCGCCGCCAAGCCCCAGGTCATCGAGGGGAATATGCGGGCGCTCAAACGTTCGATGGAGGAGGTCAAGGAAGGATGAGCCATTCAGCGAAGGAAATGACCCCGCAGGTCACGTGGAAGGACATCACCCCCGGCGGCGCCATCTTTGAGGGCGGCACGTCCCAGGCCGTGGAGACCGGCGACTGGCGGACCGTGAAGCCGGTGCTGGATAAGGACAAGTGCAGACAGTGCCTGCTGTGCGCGCCGGTGTGCCCGGATATGTCCATCCCCGTGAGCGGGGATGGCAAGCGCCAGGACTTCAATTACTTTTTCTGCAAGGGCTGCGGCATCTGCGCCAATGTCTGCCCCTTCGGGGCCATCGCCATGGTCAAGGACGAGAAGTAAGGAGGGGTAGGAGAAATGAGTATCAGAGAAAGACTGTCCGGCAACGAGGCCGTAGCCTACGCGATGAAGCAGATCAACCCCGGCGTCATGGGCGCGTATCCCATCACGCCCAGCACCGAGATTCCCCAGTACTTCTCCGCTTACGTAGACAACGGGGAGGTAGACACAGAATTCATCGCCGTGGAGTCCGAGCACAGCGCCATGTCCACCTGCATCGGCGCGGAGGCGGCGGGCTGCCGGGCAATTTCCGCCACCAGCTCCTGCGGCCTGATCTACATGGCCGAGATGCTGTATGTGGCGGCCAGCGACCGCCTTCCCATCACTCTGGCGGTTTCCTGCCGGGCCCTCAGCGGCCCCATCAACATCAACAACGACCACTCCGACGCCATGGCGGTGCGGGACTCCGGCTGGCTGATGCTGTTTGCCGAGACGAACCAGGAGGCTTACGACAATTACCTCCAGGCCATGCGCATCGGCGAGGCGGTGAGCCTGCCCATCATGATCTGCCAGGACGGCTTCATCACCTCCCACGCCATCGAGAACATCGAGCTGGAGGAGACGGAGGCGGTGCGGAAGTTCGTGGGCGAGTACAAGCCGGCACACTTCCTGCTGAACAAGGACGAGCCCATGGCCGTGGGTCCCTACTCCACGCCCGTTTACTATATGGAGACCAAGCGGCAGCAGGCCCAGGCCATGCTGGACGCCAAGAAGGTCATTAAAGACGTGGCCGACGAATTCGCCGCCTGGACAGGCCGTCAGTACGGGCTCATCGAGACCTGCGAAATGGACGATGCGGAGACGGCGATCATCATCATCGGCTCCTCTGCCGGCACGGCCCGGGAGACCATCAAGCAGCTCCGCGCTCAGGGTAAGAAGGTCGGTATGATTAAAATCCGCTCCTTCCGTCCCTTCCCGGCCGAGGAAATCGCCGAGGCGCTGAAAAACGTGAAGGCCTTCGCCGCCATGGACAAGGACGACAGCTTCAACGCCCACTGCGGCCCCATCTTCGCGGAAACCTGTGCGGGGCTGTACGCCAATGGAATCAGCGGCCCCAAGGGCATCAGCTATATCTACGGCTTGGGCGGCCGGGACGTGCGCGTGGAGAGCATTCAGCACGTGTTCGCGGACCTGGAGAAGATTGCCCAGACCGGCGAGGCGGGCGAGACGTACCGCTATCTGGACGTGCGCGAGTAAAGGAGGGAACCGTCAAAATGGCCTATAATCTGAAAGAAAATGTCATGAAAGAGGACCGCTTTACCGGCGGACACCGGATGTGCGCAGGCTGCGGCTGCCCCATCGCGGTGCGGACGGTGCTGCGGGCTCTGGAGCCGGAGGACCACGCGGTGGTCTGCTCCGCCACCTGCTGTCTGGAGGTCTCCTCCTTCATGTACCCCTATACGTCTTATAAAGACAGCTTCATTCACAACGCCTTCGAGAACGCGGCGGCGACCCTGAGCGGCGTGGAAACCGCTTACCACGCCATGAAGAAGCGGGGGAAAATCGACGCGGCATATAAGTTCATCGCCTTCGGCGGCGACGGCGGCACCTACGACATCGGCTTCCAGAGCCTGTCCGGCGCCATGGAGCGGGGACACGACATGGTGTACGTCTGTTACGACAACGAGGCGTACATGAATACCGGCATTCAGCGCTCCAGCTCCACGCCCCGCTTTGCCGACACCACCACCACCCCGGTGGGCAGGGTGGTTCCCGGCAAGCCCCAGCAGAAGAAGAACCTGACGAAAATCATGGTGGCCCACGGGATTCCCTATGTTGCCCAGACCACCTTCATTGGGAACTTCATGGACATCACGGAGAAGTCCCGCAAGGCGATCTATACCCCCGGCGCGGCGTTTTTGAACGTCATGGCCCCCTGTCCCCGGGGCTGGCGGTATCCCAGCGAGAAGCTGATGGAGATCACCAAGCTGGCCGTTGAGACCTGCGTGTGGCCGCTGTATGAGGTGATCGAGGGCAGGTACATCCTCAGCTACAAGCCGAAGAACAAGCTCCCTGTCACGGAGTATCTAAAGGTTCAGGGCCGCTTCGCCCATATGTTTAATCCCGGTAACGAGTGGATGATTGAGGAGGTCCAAAAAGAAGTCGACAAAAACTGGGAGGACCTTCTCAAGCTCTGCGAGTTATAAATCTGCTTACCTTCTATTCTCTCTAAAAGGCTGCCAGGGTCTCGGATCTTCCGGGGCCCTGGCGGTCGTTATATCTCCAAAGCTTTCCATAATATCGTCACCGTAAGAGAACAGGCGGCCGGCCGGAAGGATTTAACACAAAAATGTTTGAGCCAGGTCCTGAAATTTTCAATGGGGTTGATTTTCAGGAAACAGGGCGAAAGAAATAGATGTCTGTACCTGGTATTTTAGCCAGAGAAAAAGCTGGTTTTGTCAAGGAAAATGCGTGTGCTGCGTGGTTTGGGTATCCTCGTCTTTCTCAAAGAAGAAGTCGAATCCGGGGTTGCTTTTCTCGATGGTCTCGCTAATTACAGGCCCTTCGCCACAGAGTGTGGAGAAAAAGGATATTACCTGCCAATTTTAGCGGCAGCAATGCCGCCGCGCTTGCATTTCCTGGTCGCTGATCCGCCAAAACACCAGTTGGGGATATACCCACTTCCGGATAAACAGCCGCCTATGGAACAATTGCCGCCTAGACGGGTCCATAACGACCGCCAGGGCCCCGGAAGATCCGAGACCCTGGCAGCCTTTTAGAGAGAATAGAAGGTAAGCAGATTTATAACTCGCAGAGCTTGAGAAGGTCCTCCCAGTTTTTGTCGACTTCTTTTTG
>CATKZW010000108.1 GCA_949841465.1 uncultured Oscillospiraceae bacterium | reverse complement strand
AGGGCTTCGGGCGGGCCATCCGCACCGAGACCGACACCTGCGTGGTGGCTATTCTGGATGAGCGGGCCGCCAAGGGCAAGCGTTACAGCAAGGATGTGCTGGCCGCCCTGCCAGAAATGCCCGTCACCGGCAGCCTGGGGGACGTGGCGCGGTTTATCCGGCAGGTGAAGGGGCCGGATTATTTCCGGGAGGCATCCGCATGATCGATGTGAAGAACGAGATGCGGTATATCCTGGTGACCCGTCTGCTGGAGCAGGCGGCGGAGGCCGGCCTTTTGTCCGCCGAGGAACTGTGGGCCGCCAAACGGCTGGCGCTGGAACGCTACCGCCCCGCAACTGTGTGGGAATAGTGATAGCTATTCCCACCGAGGTGTGGTAGTGTTGTCGGTACCCAGAAGGAAGGATGCCACAGGCATGAACAAAAATGTCACCATCATCCCGCCCAGCGAGGGCAGGCCCGCTATTCTGCGGGTGGCGGCATACTGCCGGGTCAGCACAGACTCCGATGATCAGGCCACGTCCTATGCCTCCCAGATCCGCAGCTACACCGAGCTGATCAGCCAGCATGAGGGCTGGGAGCTGGTGGACATTTACGCCGATGAGGCGGTGAGCGGCACGAAAACGGACAAGCGGGAGGACTTCAACCGTCTTCTGGCCGACTGTCGGAAGGGCAAAATCGACCGGGTGCTGGTGAAGTCCATCTCCCGCTTCTCACGGAATACCAAGGACTGTCTCGCCGCCCTGCGGGAGCTGATGCGGCTGGGCGTGACCGTCCAGTTTGAAAAAGAGAATATCGACACCGGAACGCTCACCACAGAATTGATGGTGAGCGTTTCCGGTTCCTTGGCCCAGCAGGAGTCCGTATCCATCTCCCAGAATATCCACCAGAGCTATCGCCGGAGGATGGAGCGGGGCGAGTTCATCACCACGAAAGCACCCTACGGTTACCGGCTGGTAAACCGGAGAGACCTGGAGATCGTGCCGGAGGAGGCGGAGATCATCCGCTGGGTGTTTGATGCCTATCTCGGCGGACAGAGCGCCAAGGATATCGCAAACGAGTTGATCCGCCGAGGTGTCCGTGACCGAAAGGGCAGCGTCCACTGGACCACCAGAGAAATCTATTACTGGTTGTCAAATGAGAAATATGTGGGCGACACCCTCTGCCAGAAAACCTACAAGATCGGCTTTCCCTTCGTCCAGAAAATCAACCGGGGCGAGGTGGACCAATTCTATGTGGAGGGGACCCACCCGGCCATCGTCAGCCAGGAGGTGTATGACAAGGCCCAGGCCCTGCGGCAGATGAAGAAGAAACAGTCCAAAGGCCCGGACGCGGTCTATCCGCTGTCCCGGAAAATGTGCTGCGGGATCTGCGGCTTCACCATCTACCGGAGGATGACCCGGAGAGGCACTGGCGCCTGGAGCTGCGGTCGGCATCTGAGAAGCGCCGCCAACTGCCCCACAGGCCCTATCCTGGAGGAGGATATCTACGCCGCCTTCCTGCGGATGTACAACAAGCTGCGCCTCCATGACGGCATCATCCTGCGGCCTGCCCTGGGCCAGATGGAGGCCCTGGAGACCGCCGTCCAGCGGGACAACCCCGCCATGCTGGAGGTGAACCGGGCCATCGCCCAGGCCACCGAGCGCGGCTATAAGATCAGCAAGCTCCGCACCAACGACCTGCTGGATGCGGACGCCTGCGCCGCTCAGATAGCCGCCAACACCGCCCAACTGACCCAACTCCGGGCCAAGCGCCGGAGGCTGCTGAAGAATGATGACATTGGCGAGGCGGCGGAGGCCCTGCGCCAAACTGTGGACGCCATCCGCCAAGGCCCGGAACGGCTGGACAACTTCGATGAAGCCTTGTTCGAGGAGCTGGTAGAGCAGATCGTGGTCAGCCCCACGGCCCTGCGGTTTCGGCTGTATGGCGGCATCGAGGTAACGGAACAAATCGGGGAGGACGAGAGATGAATCGGAAGGTGCTGTATGGCTATCAGATCATGGACGGGAAGCTGGTTCCCCAGCCCCAGGAGGCGGCGGTGGTCAGCCGGGTGTTTGCCCTCTGCTTAGAGGGGAAGTTTCAATGGGAAATATCGGACATCCTGAACGCCGAGGGCATCCAGTACAGCCCGGACTGTCCTGCGTGGACAAAGTTCAAGATATCCCTGACCCTCAGAAACCAACGATACGCCGGCGCTGACGGCTACCCTGTCCTGATCGGCAGCGAGACCTTCCAGTCCGTCCAGACGTTCCTCCAAAAGAAATGGGGGAAGCACGTTCATCGGGAGCGTCCGGTGTCAGTCCTGCGGGAGACACTGCGCTGTCCCTGCGGCGGACGCCTGAAGCGGTGGTTCAGCAGTGTACATAGACCCGACACGCTGTACCTTCGGTGCGCTGAGTGCGGCGGGGAGGCCGTCATCCCCGATGCGGAACTGCTGGCGGAGGTAGAGCGGCAAGCGGCGGAGTACACGCCTCCGGCAGAGGGCGGATACACTCCCTCTGAGGACACCGTCCGCCTGACCAACGCCATCAACCGGGGGCTGGAGAGGCCGGAACACCCGGAGGACGTGGTGGCCCTGATCTTGCGGGGCATCTCCGCACGGTACGCCTGCTTTGAAGCACCGGCAGCCTCGCCGGATACCCAACGTTTGATAAGAGAAAAAGCCTATGCGCAGGCGATAAAATATATCACCATCACTGCGGAGAACGCGGTGACAGTGACCTTTAAGTAACCGTTCATAACAAATTGGGAAAGGAGCCGTCATGGAACAGACCGTACAGCGGGAACGGAAGATACGCATCATCCCCGCCACGAAGCCGGTATCAACCTCTGGACGGGCCTCCGGCAGCAAGCAGCGGGTGGCCGCCTACTGCCGGGTGTCCACCGGCAGCGAGGAGCAGCTCACCAGCTACACCGCCCAGAAAGCCTACTTCACCCAGAAGATCGGTGAGAACCCCGATTGGGAGATGGCCGGTATTTTCGCTGACAAAGGCATAACCGGCACAAGCATGAAAAAGCGGACGGAGTTCAAGCGGATGATCGCCGCCTGCAAACGGGGCCGCATCGACCTGATCCTCACCAAATCTCTCTCCCGCTTTGCCCGGAATACGGTGGACAGCCTGGAGATGGTGCGGATGCTCCGGGCAAACGGCATCGGTGTGATCTTTGAAAAGGAAAATATCAATACGTTGACGGAGTCCAGCGAGTTCCTGATTACCCTGTTCAGCGGCTTTGCCCAGGCAGAGAGCGAGTCCATCAGCAAAAACGTGATCTGGGGCATCCAAAAGAGCCGGGAGGCGGGGAACGTCCCCTTCCAGTACCAAAAGCTGTTGGGCTACCGGCGGGGGCCTGACGGCCAGCCGGAGATCATCCCGGAGGAGGCGGAGACGGTAAAGCGTATCTTCCGCCGCTACCTGGACGGGTGCAGCCTGGGCCAGATCAAGACGGAGCTGGAGGCGGATCATGTCCCTACCTCCTGCGGCATCCAGGGTTGGACATATCAGGTCATCCACAACATCCTGGTCAATGAGAAATACATTGGCGACGCCCTTCTGCAAAAGACCTATACCACCGACTGCATCAGCAAGACGGTGAAGAAGAACCAGGGGGAGCGCCCCATGGTGTATGTGGAGAACAACCACCCGCCCATCATCCCGAAAGAGATCTTCTATCAGGTGCGGGAGGAGATGGCCCGCCGGTCCAGCAAGCGGAAGGTGATGCAGAAAACGGGCAAAACCGAGCAGGGCAAATACTCCGCCAAATACGCCCTCTCCGAGCTGCTGGTATGCGGGGAG
>CATKZW010000107.1 GCA_949841465.1 uncultured Oscillospiraceae bacterium | reverse complement strand
AAGCCCCGGATCACCTGGGGGGCGATGCCTCTCTTTTGAAGATAGGCAAACACCCTCCGCTGGTCCGGGTGGGGGATGGGCAGGGTAAAGGCGGGCTTCTCCTCCGTCTGGGCGGGTTTGGGGCGCGGGGCGGGGGAGTCCCTGGAACGCTTCCCGTTGAACTCCAGCAGGTAGTTGACGGCTTCCCGGAAATCCTTGCCGCAGAACTCCTGCAGGAAAGTGATGGCGTCTCCGCCCTTGCCGTTGGAGTAGCGCTTCCAGGTGCGGCGGTCCTTGATGCGGATGCTGTCCATCTCCCTGGTGGTGTGGTAACGGCTGCCTACCCGCCGGACGCTGTATCCCAGGCGTTCCAGCAGGTCCGGCAGATCCGTGTTCTTAGCGGTCTCCATCTCCTCGTCCGTGAATTTCCAGAAATCCTCCTGGCCTGTTTTCTGTTTCGTGATTCATCACCTCCTCCATAAACGCAAAACAGCCAGGGAGAGCGTCCCGCAAACGGGGGCGCTCGCCCTGGCTGTTCGGTCGTTTCGCTTTCGTTGTTTTGACGGATGGCTGGGGCCTTTGCGGGACTTGCTTTTCTTTGAGCGGGGGCCGGTACGCTGCTGTTATGCACACCATATTTTGGGCAAAACAGGGAAAACGCCACTACAGCTTGTATGGTCGGGGCAAAAGTGGTATACTGTCCCTCAGTGAAAAAAATAGGGAGATGGGTCAAAATGGTGTTTGTCTGCGATCACTGCCACTTTGAGATCGAGGCCGTGTCCAAGCCCTGCCAATGCCCGGACTGCGGGAAGCTGAACCGTATCCGCACCGCCACAGCGGAGGAGAACCGGGCGTTCCAGGCTCGGAAGCTGGAGGACGTCTGGCGCGACAGGTTGCCTGTGCTGGCAAGCTGAAAACAAAATAGCGCCCCGGAGGTTTCCCCAAAACTCGGGAAATCTCCGGGGCGCATTGCTGCTGTGGGCAGGAGGCCATCACGCTGGGTCACAAAAGGGCCGACACCGCGTTTTACCGTCCTGGCGGGGCACACACGCCACCCACTCCTTGGGCTGGCACAAACGGCCTGAAACGGGCCGGGGCCGCTCCTTTTTGGAGCAGCCCCGGCTGTGGGTGTCAGCTCTCTTGCCCGGTGCTGTCATCCGCCTCGTCACCGTTGCTGATGGGGGCGACCTCCTCCTGCTGCTCCGCCGCCTCCAGGGCCTCCTCGATCAGCCCCAGCACGAACTCCCGCTGGGTCAGCTTCCTGCCGGTGCGCTGGGTCTCGCGCTCCAGGTGGCTCTTGATCCGCTGGAAAAGGTCCTCCGAGATCTGAAAGGCCAGGGTCCGGGTGTTGTTGTTCGTCATGGTGATGTTCCCTCCATTTTCTTTCATTTTGAAGTATTCGGTGAGCAGTTCGGTGATGTACTGTGCGGTGGTCAGGCCCGCCGCCTCTCTGGCTTCGGAAATTTTCTGATGCAGGTCGAGGCTGATTTGCGCGCAGAGGTTCTTTGTGGTGGCCATATGTCATTCTCCTTCCGCTGATTGCAAGGCAAGTATAGCTGAAAGGCATGGGGAAAGCTATTCACCAATACCACCAAGGAACCAGAGACAGACCAAGCATATCCACCAATCTGAACAGACTGGATAATGAAAAAGCCGCCCACGGTCTGCCTGGGTGGCTGGCAGACTGTGGACGGCAAATTTCTTTTTTTGAATGCTGGAGAGTTCGAGTCATGTGTGCTTCTAAAAACTCCCAAATTCAGGGAATTTACATCTGTAAGCGTCAAATAGAGTCAAACTCACACAGAGCATAAATAACCGGCAGCCG
Source organism: uncultured Oscillospiraceae bacterium (assembly GCA_949841465.1). Taxonomy (GTDB): domain Bacteria; phylum Bacillota; class Clostridia; order Oscillospirales; family Oscillospiraceae; genus Enterenecus. The sequence continues at coordinate 2,373 of CATKZW010000107.1, read as the reverse complement.
CAGTTTTTAGCGGCAGCCGGTTATTTGCACAGCGATTGCACAGAATCGTTCCAAGGCAGACAGGCTTCGGCGGGGACGCCGCGAGGCAGGTTTTCCAGAAGGAATTTGAGGTACGGGAAAGGCCGCAGGCCATTAGCTTTCGCTGTCTCCACAATGGAGTAGATGGCAGCGCTTGCGTCAGCGCCGTTTGGCGTGTTGGAAAACAGCCAGTTCTTCCGCCCAACGGCGAAGGGGCGCACAGCCCGTTCCGCCCGGTTGTTAGATAACTCCAGCCGCCCGTCCAAAAAGACGTTCATCAGCCAGCCCTCCTGGTTCACGGCATAAGCCAGCGCCGCGCCAAACATACTTTTCGGCACGGGATTCTTCCCGTATTCCGTTTTGGCCCAGACAAAGAATTGCTCCGCCACTGGTTTGGACTGTTCCAGGCGGGCCTGATACCGCTCCTGGAAAGAGAGATTTTGTTCCGTAAAACCGCTTTCCAGCCGGAACAGCTTATCGCAGTAGTCCAAACCGATCTTTGCCGGGGATCTGTCCCGCAGCTCGTTGGGCAGGCTTTTCAGCGTATCCGTGAACTTCCGCCGCATATGCGCCCAGCAACCTGCCACCGTGATCTCCGGCGGCAGTTTGCAGTGGTACGCGCCATATCCATCGGTATGCAGCAGGCCGGTAAACCCTTCCAAAAAGCGGCTGGCGCACTCTCCCGCACGGCTGGGCTGATAATCATACAGCACCACAGGATGCCAGGCATCCCCCGAGGTGCGGTACACCCACACATAGCTTTTCTGCTGCGCCTTCCGCCCTGGCTCCCGCAAGACCATCAGCGTGGTCTCGTCCGCATGGAGGATCTCGTTAGTCAGCAGCTCCCGCCGGAGTACCTGGAAAAAATCAGAGAACCACCGCTCATGTGCCGCGATGATCCAGTTGGCCATGGTCTGCCGGGAGATGGGGACGCCGATCCGGGCCAACTCCTGCTCCTGCCGGTACAGGGGCAGCGCCAGCGTGTATTTGCTGTTCAAAATATGGGCCAGCAGGCTGGGGGAAACAATGCCGCTGTTTGGCAGCATCGGCGCGGGGATTTCGCTTTTTTTCATAGGGACATGGTCATTCTCCCGCTCACAGCGCCGGCAGCTGTATACGGCCTGGATATGCTCCACCACCGTGTATTTCGCCGGGACGTATACCAGCTCCCGCCGTACCACAGCCTGCCCGCACTGGTGCAGCGCCCCGCCGCACTCCGGACATACCCGCTCCTTCTCCGGTAGCTCGTGAACCACCTGCTCCACAGGCAGGCCGGAGAAGTCCATCTCCCGCTTCCCGGCCCGCTTGCGCCGTTGATAGGTGATCTGCTCCAGGTCGGGCTCCGCCGCCTTGGAGTCCGCCAGCTCCTCCGCCTCGTTGAACAGGCTGAACTGCTCCGAGAGTACCTGGGTCTGCTCGCTGGACGCGCCAAACCGCTGCCCCTGCATCAGCCGCAGTTGCTGGGTTAACCAGTCCACCTGCCGGTTCAGGGACGCGATCTCGGCCTCTTTTTTTGTCAGCAGCGCCTGCCATTCGGCGGCGTCTTTCCATTCCTGTTTCATACCATTATTATACATCAAAAGGGCTGTGATTTCAAGTATCACAGCCCTTTTTGTGTCTTAAACGGTACAATGGATCTGCTCAGAAGATACTCGAATTCCTTCTCACTGATCTCCAGCGTTTCCCCTGTCTGTCCCTTCGGCCAGGGATAAGTCCCGCTCTGTGCCCGCCGCTTCCCCTGCAAAAATCCCTGCCCGTCCCATTCGATATACTTTAACATGGAACCTGTCCCATCCCGGAATACGTACACGCTGCCGTCATAGGGATCCAGCTTCAGATGATACCGCACGATGGCTGTCAGCCCGTCCAGCCCTGTGTACATACTGGTCGTCCCGCACACCAGCCATACCCGTTTCCCACGCTTCCCGGAGCGGTTGGCCCGCGCCTCCTCGATCAGCTTTTCTTTCCACTCCTCCAGGCTGTCCCCACTCAAACGCCGGCTCCCACGCCGCGCCCCCTGCTGGCTGAACCGCCCCGACACCGCGCACCGCCGGCTGCAGTATCGCCGCCCCTGTCCGCTGGTGTCCGTAAACTTCTCCCCGCACCACTCGCAGGTTTCCTCTACATGGGTCTGATCCATCGCCAGCAGATAGCAGAACCGGCTGCAGTACGTTTTCCCCCGCTGTTTCCCCGTCAGCGGCACCCCACAAAACGCGCATTCCTCAGCAGGCAGTTCCTCCGGCGGATGCGCCTTGTGATACTCCTTCCACCATTCCATCCGGCACGCATCGCTGCAATATTTCCTCGCAATCCCCGGTTTCCATTCCGGCTGGAATTGCTTCCCGCAGTTCGGAC
>CATKZW010000106.1 GCA_949841465.1 uncultured Oscillospiraceae bacterium | reverse complement strand
GTTCCCAACGCCCGAACAGTCTTGCACTGTCCGGGCGCTTTTCTATACCCAGGCCAGCAACACCGGCCTCGCTGCCGCTCCCCGCCCCCTCCGTTCAGGCCCCAAAAATTTGAACAAAGGAAAGGACGATGGAAATTACCATCAAAATCAATGGGCGGTTTTTGTCTGTCGAGGTCAGCGCCGAGGTTGCCGACTATCTGGAACAGGCCAAGCGGAACAATCAGAAACTCTACCGTGAGCGTCAGCGGTGCTGGCGCTCTGCACACCCACCCAGCGGGAGCGGTTTTCGCTCTATGCCCTGCATGATTTTAGTTATGCGGAGATTGCCGAGATGTGCGGCTGCTCCAAAGTTTCCGTTTGCCAGAGCATCACGGGCGTTCGCAAAAAGTTTTTCAATTTCTTTGGGAAAACATACTAACGATTGCCCCCCTAAGTGGCTACCATGTGAAGGGCGTTTGCTCCATCACTGGGAGGGACAAGCAGTTTTGGCTGTTTGTCCCTCCCGTCATTTAGGAGGCTATATGAAAATCATCAACCTGCGGCTCCATTACCCCCACTGTCAGCAGGACAAGCTGGTGGAGGTCAGCGAGGAAGTCTTTGACGTGCTGTGCCAGTCTATCCGGGAAATGCGGAACTATGAGCGCCGCAAGCAGTATCACCGGGCGTTCTACTCCCTGGACGCTTACGACTGGACGGAGAACTATGCCCTGGAACACAGCCCGTCCCCGGAGCAGCTTGTCATGCTGGCGGAGGAACGGGCCGAGCGTGACCGGCTGGCCGCTGCCTTGCGGGAGGCCCTGGCCGCTGCCTTGCGGGAGGCCCTGGTCTATGCTACTCTCACCCAGGCCCGCCGCCTCTGTGCCTACTACCTGGGCGGGCTGACCCAGCAGCAGATCGCAGACCGCGAGTGCGTCCACAACAGCAATGTTTGCCTCGCCATCCGCCGTGGCCTGTGCAATCTCCGCCGCTACTACGCAGACCACCCCCAAGAAAAGTGAGGGCGGCATGGCAATCATCAATTTACGTAAGCACTATTACCCGCTCTATACCACCGACACATTTGTGGAAGTGCCGGACGAGGTTGCCGCCGTTATGGAGGAATGTCGGCTCTATGAAAACCGGCAGGAGGGCAGAAAAAGCTATTACCATGTCTACTCAATGGATTGCAGCCCTGGCATTGAGAACCAAAAAGCCATGCTGCTGCAATACGCGATGGAACAGGGGTGGGAAGTTTATAACCTTTATAGTGATGATGATTACACAGGCTCAGACCGCAGACGGCCCGAATTTAACCGCTTGCTGGAGGACGCCAAGGCCCACCGCTTTGACATCGTTCTCTGCAAGACCCAATCCCGCTTTACCCGTGAGCTGGAGCTGGTAGAGAAGTACATCCATGGCCTCTTCCCTATCTGGGGCATCCGCTTTGTCAGCATCGTGGACAACGCCGACACCGCCAACAAGGGCAACAAGAAGTCCCGGCAGATCAACGGACTGGTGAACGAGTGGTATCTGGAGGATATGTCGGAGAACATCCGCAGCGTCCTCACCAACCGGCGGCAGAACGGTTTTCACATCGGGGCCTTTGCCCTCTATGGCTACCAAAAAGACCCCGACCAGAAAGGCCACCTGATTATCGACGAGGAGGCCGCCGCCGTTGTCCGGGAGGTGTTCACCCTCTTTTCCCAGGGCTACGGCAAGACGGCCATCGCCCGGATGCTCAACGACCGGGGTATCCCCAATCCCACCGAGTACAAGCGGCTTCACGGCCTACGCTACCAGCAGCCCAAGCGGAAAAACAGCACCCTCTGGAAGTATTTCGCCATTTCCGATATGCTCACCAACGAGATTTACATCGGCAATATGGTGCAGGGCAAGTATGGGAGCGTGTCTTACAAGACCAAGCAGAACAAGCCCCGCCCTCAAAGCGAGTGGTATCGCGTGGAGGGAACCCACGAGGCCATCATCGACCGCCCCCTCTGGAACCGGGTGCAGTCCATGATCGCAGAGCGGGCCAAGCCCTTTGACTGCGGCACTGTGGGCCTGTTCGCCCGGAAAGCGATCTGCGCCAACTGCGGCTACACCATGCGTTCCTCCAAAAATCGCGGGCGGCATTACCTACAATGCTCCAACCGCCATGTGGCAAAGGACGCCTGTATCGGCTCCTTCATTTCGGTGGAAAAGCTGGAGCGGATGGTCATTGACGAGCTGAACCGGCTGGTGGCGGCGTATTTGGACAAGGACGAGTTGGAGCGGAGCATTGAGTTCTGCGAAAGTCTGCAAGGCCAGAAAAGGCAGCTCCTGGACACCCTCTCTGCCTATGAGAAACGGATTGCCGAGTACACCAAAGGTCTGCGGGACTTATACATGGATAAGGTCAAGGGTCTGCTCAACGACAGTGACTTCTCCGCCCTCTCCAAAGAGTTTTCCTCCGAGAAGTCCCGGCTGGAGCGCATCCTGCTGGACGGTCAGCGTCAGCTTGCGGAATTGGAAAACAGGATTGCCGTTGGAGACAACCGAAAGGTACTGGTTGAGCGATATGTAAACCTTGAACACTTGACACGGGAAATCGTAGAAATCCTCATTGACCACATCACTATAGGCAAACGCATCCCCGGCACTCGTGACGTTCTCATTGAAATCCACTGGAATTTTTAAGGAGCATATGGACCCTATGCAGCCCAAAGAAGAATTTGAGCAATCCATTCAAGCCATCGACCAGGCGCTGGGCGAAATCGAGCGCACCCTGGAGCAGATGCTGACCCTGGCCCAGCTGTCCGCCAGCGATTTGAACGTAGACCGGGCTACGCTGCAAAAGACCCTGGAGCGGCTTCAGCGTAAAATTGACCGCATCGCAGACACGATTTAGCGCCATTTTTCGCTGTTTTTTGCAAAAAAGTTGTACTTTTGTGATTGCACCAGACAAAAGAGCCGCCGCCAACGAGGATTTTGACAAGAAGGAGGCGGCTGTTAAAGGGCGGATTGCGGCTTTGGAGCAGAAGAAAAAGGACATTCTTGCGCCAAAACCGCCGCGCAAACCCCGTAAGACCAAAAAACAGAAAATCCAGGATTTAATCAAGAGTGCCAGCAAAGCCGGCCTCAAGCCGGAGGAAATCGCCCAACGGTTAGGCTTGGATCAGCCGGAGGATTGAGTATTCCGGCAATCGCGGGATGCCGCTAAAATCAATATCAGTGTTTAACGTGAGGAACGGCCCGGAGGCCGTTCCTTTATTTTTGTGTTTGAAAGGGTGAATGAATGCCAGGAGTAACCAAAGAACAAATCGAAAAAGCGAAGGAGTGGGACTTGCTCTCCTATCTGCAAGCCTATGAGCCGCATGAGCTGAAACGGAGCGGCCCTAACGAATACTGCACCCGCACCCATGACAGCCTTAAAATCTCGCATGGGAAATGGTGCTGGCACAGCCAGGGGTTCGGAGGCCGCACGGCGCTGGACTACCTGATTAAAGTCAGGGGGATGGACTTTGTGGGAGCGGTAGAGGCCCTGTGCGGCTACCGTGCCCCGCCTCCATCGGAGCGTCCGGCCCCGAAGCCTCCAAAGCCGTTTGCGCTGCCAGAGGCAAGCCGGTGTGCCACAGCGATGGTGTCCTACCTGCAAGGCAGGGGCATAGACCCGGACCTGATCGGCGCGTGTATCAAGGACGGCACTCTCTATGAAAGCCGCAGGTATCACAACTGTGTGTTCGTGGGACGGGACCCAACAGGCCGCGCCCGGTTCGCCTGTCTGCGGGGGACACAGGGCAGCTTTCGGATGGATGTGGAGGGAAGCGACAAACGGTATAACTTTTCCCTCCCAGCCGCTGACCCAAAGTGTCCCCGGCTGGCCGTTGCGGAAAGTCCCATTGACGCGCTGTCGCTGGCTGCGCTGGTAAAGCTGTCTGGGGGCGACTGGCAGAGCAGTCACTATATTTCTCTTGGGGGAACCGCCCCACGCGCTATGCTCCAATTCCTCCATGACCACCCGGAGATCACGCAGGTCAGCTTGTGCCTGGACAACGACAAGGCCGGGATGCTGGGCATGGACCGGCTGGAGCAGGCAATCCGGGAGGACCCGGAACTGTCCCAGCGGGTGACGCTGATTTACCACAACCCGCCGCCTGCGGAATATGGGAAGGACTACAACGAATTTCTCTGTTCCCATATCCAGGCGGTGCGGCGGAAGCAGCACCAGCGAG
>CATKZW010000105.1 GCA_949841465.1 uncultured Oscillospiraceae bacterium | reverse complement strand
CATGGGTGAGCCGGGAGGTACAGAAGGTGCGGATGTCCTGGGCGCTCATGGCGTCCAGGTCCTGTTGATAGGCCGCCGAATTGATGGCGATGAGCCAGGCGAGATCATTTTCATCGAATATGCTGTTAATCTTCACCTCGTCTATTTCAACGCCATCGTCCTCATATTCGTCCAGAATGCTGGTGATGATGGAATCCACCTGGGTATTCTCGAAATCCTCTAGGCTTATGTAGACGCCGCCCAGGGTCAGGGCCTGCTGGGTCATGTGGGTGACGTCCTCCGTGCTGGAGCCCTCGTAGCCGAAAAACATATTGGGCATGGCGGTAAACACCAGCATGGGGATGAGGAGCAGCAGGGCCATAAGTCCCGCCGCTAATTTAATCAGGAAAGGCGCTGTCTCCTTCGCAGCGGCAAGGGCTGCGCCTTTAGGCCCGGCGGTGGCCAGAGCGGTCAGGATATGTGCCGCCGCCCTGGCTCGTTCACCATTGCGCTGTTCGTTTTCATCCACGGCTGGTCCCTCCTTTGCCGCGAGGCGGAGGCCGGCGGACTGGATTTGCCCGCTTCGATGGGCGCGGGGCCGGACGTTTCGTGCTGGCCGCACGCTGATCGGTGGGCGCGGTTCCTGCTGGGCCGGGACGGACCGTGGGCGCTCCGCCCTTCATCGAGGGCGATGTGGGAACGGCGGGCCTTCGCGCTTCCTGCGCGGCCGGACTGGGAGATGTGCCGTTCACCGCCGGACGGCCAGGACTGGAAGTGCGTTCCTGCCGTACCGGGCTGGAAGATGCAGCTCCCGCCGGGGGCGCGGCTGTAGCCGGTGGGACATTCCTGCCGGGCCGGGGTGTGGAATCGACAGGCCGCTGGGTGCTGCGGGACGGCTTTCCTGCGGGGCCGGACTGGGACACGCCGGGAGCGGTCGGAGCGCCGGGTGTTTTGGGGACAGCGCCCGAATCTTCCTGGCGGGTGGTGCGGGTTTTATCCTGCTTGTCTCCGGACTTTGGGATACTTGGCCCGCCAGGATGGGGCGGGCGGGGAAGTGTTGTCGTTTGCGGTACCGATGTTCCAGAACTGCCTCGGCCCATGGTCACATTGGTCTGCTCGGAGGTCTGGGTGCTGTTGTTCACCGTACTGCTGCCTGTGCGCTGAGTGGTGGCATGGGTAGAACGGGCAGACTGAGGACTTCCTCCCGTTCCTGCCTGACCGGGCTGAGCGCCCTTTGGTTGTTTGGGCGGCGTACCCTTGGAAGGGGTTCCTGCCGGGCCGGGATGGACATTGTTCATTTGCGTGGACCTGCTCTGCCTTCCCGCCGTGCCGCTTCTGCCAGTTGCTGCTCCAGGTTGTGTAACGTTGGGCTGCTTGGGTACCCTGCCTGTAGGCGAGGCCCCTACAGAACCAGTCTGGGGTGCATTTGGTTGCTTTGGCGCAGTATTCCTGGTTGGCGCTCCGTTGTTGCCGGACCGGGATGCGGAGGCATCGAACGCTCCGCCCTTTGGCACAGCGGTTCCTGCCGCACCAGGTTGGGAACTGTTAGGCTGCTTGGGTGCCGATGTGCCGGGCAGTCCCTGCGTTGTCTGAGTATTCGATGTGCCTGGAGTTTGAGCTGTACTGCCTGTAGGCGGCACATAGCTGGGGAACCGCCGGGTACCGGGAGGAACAGATCTCCGCCGGGTCTGTTGAGCACGCCCGCCGCCTCCGTGGGTTCGGCCTCCGGCGTTGAAGGAGGAGCCTTCATTCGCCGTTTGCTGAGAAGCAGCCCGGGATGTGTTTTCCTGCCGGGTGTTGCTATTCGTCTGCTGCGTGGTTCCATGGGAGGTGCTGCTCTGCTGGGACCCGGTTTGCTGTGTATTAGCCTGCTGTGCAGAACTCTGCTGGCTGGTGCTGTGGGAGCTGTACCGGCCTCCGCCCCGATGGCCGCTGTCCGCGGACTGGCCGCCGCCAAATCGGCCACCGCCGCCGGAAAAGCGCCCGCCGCCGAAGGACCCGCCGGGTCTGCCGCCGGAGGACGCTGTGCGGGTGGTTTTGCCGCCGCTGCCGCCGCCACCGATTCCCTTCACCACCTGACTGGCCGCGGTGCGAATTACGGTATAGGCCAGCATACCGGGCAGGCTCCTGCCCGGTCCGCCGGTGATGGCCGGATTCAGCCCAATGCGGGTGATGATGGCGTCCGACTTTTTCGCCACCTTCACGATGGCAAAGATGAGCACCATCCAGGGCAGCACGTCCAGCCCGGAGGGCACCGTGGACACCACCGAAAACAGCATTTTGCAGCACACCAGATTGGTGACCATGAGCAGGCACATACTGCCGAACATCCGGCACCAGCCCGAAAAAATAGGGGCTGTATTTTTGCTGCCGCCCATGGCGAAGGCCAGCGGCGCGGTGATGGTGAGCATGGCCAGGATGACATACCGCTCCGCCACCTCAATGACCAGCCCCAGCACCTTGAACATGACGATGACGCTGCAAATGATAGCCATCAGCCACGCAGCCGTCAGGGCACCGAAGATACCCTCGTTCACCAATTCCACATCGGTGGCGTTGGGTACGCTGAGCAGGTCCATGATATTGGAGGTGAGGTCCAGCCCGATCTCGCAGATTTGGGGGCTGGCCATCAGCAGGAAGGCAAACACGAAAGTGCGTGAGAACAACAGCTTTGGGTCCTCGCCCTCAAAGCCCAGGCCAGCCGCCATGCTTTTCAGCGCCTGGAATACCAAATTGCCCAGCAGCAGCGCCCAGCCCACCGCCAGCAAAATCTGAGACATCTGCGGGATGATGGGGACGTGGGTTTTGAGATAGGCGAAGTCCAGGCTCATGATGTCCAGCAGGCCGTCCGCGATGAACTCCCAGATCTCCACCAGCAGGGCATAGATCCATTCCAGGAAGCCGCGAAAAATCAGTTCCAGCATGGCGTCACGGCGTCAGGGTGTTCAGGCCGGAGAACTGCGGGGTGATGTACGCAATGAAGGCCCCGATGCCGTTGATGATGGCCCAGGCCACCCAGATGCGCTTGAGCCAGTCCCACGCCTGGTCCGACTTGTGCTGGTTGCCGGAGAGCTTTACGCCGATGACCGCCACGGCGGACATGAGTCCGGCCAGGGCGGTGCTGATCCCGGCGATGTGGTTGTACACGTCCACGATGATATTCTGAGCCACCGTCCACAGGTCTTGTCCTGCCGCATTGGTGGCCAGGGCTGGGAGGGTGAGGGCAGCGCACAGCAGGAGCGCCGTCATGCTGCCGGTGTAAATGCGGGGGAGCTTGGGGCACAGACGGCCCCAGAAGTTTTTTGTTTCCATTGGGTCCTCCTTTTTGCCGTTGATTGAAAACCAGCGGCTTTTTTGTTATAATGGCGAAAATCTGATGGAAAGGCATTACATGATGAAAGAAAACAAATATGACGATCAGGAATTCTTTGAAGCGTACGGCAAAATGGAACGTTCTCAAAAGGGATTGGACGGGGCGGGCGAATGGCATGAGCTGCAAAAGCTGCTGCCGGACTTCCAGGGCAAAATGGTGCTGGACCTGGGATGCGGCTATGGCTGGCATTGCAAATATGCTGCCGTTCACGGTGCACGCTATGTGCTGGGGACCGATATCTCCAAAAAAATGCTGGAGGCGGCGCGCACGCGCAACCCTGGGCCGTCCATCGAATACCGCCGCGCCGCCATGGAAGATCTGGACTTTCAGGCAGAAAGCTTTGATGTAGTGCTCAGTTCCCTGGCGTTCCACTATGTGAAAGAGTTCGAGCCGTTGGTGCAGAATATCAGCCGCTGGCTGAAGTCGGGCGGTTCCTTCGTTTTTTCTGTGGAGCATCCTGTCTTTACCGCCTATGGTTCACAGGACTGGTACTATGATGAAAACGGAGACATCCTCCACTTTCCGGTGGACAACTATTACTTGGAGGGACGCCGGGAGGCCGTATTCCTGGGTGCGCAGGTGACCAAATACCACCGCACGCTCACCACCTATCTGGACACGCTGCTGCAAAACGGATTTCAGTTATTGCGGGTGGTAGAGCCACAGCCGCCCGAGCAGATGATGGAACTTCCGGGCATGAGGGATGAGCTGCGCCGTCCTATGATGCTGCTGGTATCGGCAGTCAGACGGTAGGGCCTTGAGATAAGGGCGGCTGGCCTGATTGGGCCTCGTTTTCCTGCCTGCGGCTTTGTGCTATTGCCGCCAGCATTGCGAACAGCTGGCCTG
>CATKZW010000104.1 GCA_949841465.1 uncultured Oscillospiraceae bacterium | reverse complement strand
GACCCTCGTAATCGAGAAATATATCGAGGGCACCACCACCCCGCTAAAAGGCGTTACTTTCCTTATTACCGACAGCAGCGGGGCCGTTGTTGGCAATTCCAACGGTGAATTTATCACCGATGAGAACGGGCGCATCGTACTGAACGACCTGACCCCCGGCACTACCATCACGGCGCGGGAGGTTAGGGCGTTGGAGGGCTATGTGCTGGACGGCCAGCCCAAGTCTATCTTGATCAAGTCCGGCGAAGTCCAGACCCTCCGTTTTTACAACGCCAAGCAGGGAACCATCGTGGTGAAGAAGCTGGACAAGCAGACCGGGGAGCCGCTGGCCGGGGTGGAGTTCCAGATCACCTACTCGGACGGCAGCTACCTGGACGACGACTACGGCCATCTGTCCAGCAAGGGCCTTTACAAGACGGACGCCAACGGTGAAATCCGCATTTCCGGCGTGGTGGGCACCCTGATTATCACCGAAACCAAGCCTTTGCCCGGTTACGTCATGGACGAGGGCACCAAGACGCAGACGGTCAAGGTGAACCCCACCGACACGCAGACCATCACCGTGTATAACACGAAGGTGGGCGGCTTGACCATCATCAAGACGGACGAGGAAACTGGGGAGCGAATCAAGGGCGTTCAATTCGAGGTACGCAAGCTCAACGGGGAGATCGTCGGCACCTACACCACCGATGAGAACGGCGTAATCAATCTGCCCGAAGCGGAAAAAGGCTGGTATCAGGTGGCGGAGCTGAAAGCCGCCAAGGGCTATCAGTTGGACGATACCCCCCGTCAGATCGAGGTAAAGGACGGCGGCACCGCCACCCTGGAGATTACCAACCGGCAGACCGGCAGCGCCCTTATCCATAAGGTGGACAGTCTCACCGGCGAGGGCATCTACGGCGTGACCTTCCTGCTCTCTGACGCCAAGGGCAACCCCATCGGCACCTATCAGAGCGACAATGAGGGCTATGTGTATATCGACCAGGGCCTTGCGGACGGCAAGTACACCGTTCGGGAAATTGAGTGCGCGGACGGCTATATCCTGGACACCCAGCCCAAGACTATTTATGTGCAGTACGGCGGCTGTACCACCATCACATGGCCTAACACCGCCGTTCGGGGACAAATCCAGATCATCAAGAAATCCGCGGACTACAACTCCACCAACGGCCTGCCCGCCGGGACGCTGCTGGAGGGAGCTACCTTTGAGATTTACAACGAGCGCAACGGGAACAAGGTGGACACCATCGTGACCGGGGCCAACGGCCTCGCGTCCTCCAAGCAGCTCCCCCTGGGCCGCTACACCATCCGGGAGACAAAGGCCCCGGCCAACTACGGCGCGTCCTCGGAAACCTATACCGCCGTGCTGGAGTACAGCGGCCAGATCGTCAAGCTGGAAATCACCAACAAAAGCCTGTCCACCGGCGTCTCCATCGAAAAGACCGGCCCCAAGGAGGCCACCAGCGGCCAGCCTGTCCGCTATGTGTTCTCCCGGATTGGCAATACCAGCAACGTCATGCTCCAGTCGTTCTACTGGCGCGACACTTTGCCCGCCGCCGTCCGGCTGGATAAGGTAGTCACCGGCACTTACAATTTCCCCGGCACCTATAAGATCGTCTATAAGGTGAACAACACTGGGGACTACCGCACCCTGGCCGACAGTCTCAGCACCAGCCGGAACTATTCGCTGGCGGCGTCCCCCACGGCCCTGGGCCTTGCGGCCAACGAGCGCGTCACAGAGATCATGTTCGTGTTCGGTCAAGTCCCCGGAGGCTTTGCACAGGTGGAGGCCCCCATGCTCTACTGTAAGGCTGCGTCCGGCCTGACCCCCGGGAGCAGCTTTGTCAACGTCGCTGACGTGGGCGGCACCTACAACGGTATTTGGGTACAGGCCGTGACCCGCTGGGTAACGATAGTGTACGGCAAGCCCACACCTCTGCCCAAGACCGGCTATTAACACCTTTTGTCGGAAATGCGTCTCAACTTGAGACGCATTTTCCGACCTTTTTCGCACATCCGGCAGCACAACCAATATGCCAGAAAGGAGGGGATTTTATGACCCATTTCCAAGCGGTCCGCAGCAGCGCGGAGATCAGTATGAGCATCGCTAACCTGCTGGAACGGACTGACCCGGCGCAGTACAACGGCGCGAACCGGGCACAGACCATCCGGGAAGTCAACGATATTCTGCAAGGACGCTCCGACCTGTCCTTTGATATGCTCTATTCGATATTGGAGCAGAAATGCGGCGGAGAGCCTGGGCAGGTTGAAAAGATCAAGCGGGACGCGGAGGCTTTTCGCCGTCAAAAGTCGTGCCGGACGCTGCGATATACCATGTCGGGCAGTCAGCAGTACCGCTATGATACATGGGACTACGACCCCCAGCGCCCGCTGAAAATCATCGGCCAGCCCCTTTTCGACCATGCAGCGGAACACGGTTTTCCCCCGGACTTTTTCACGGAATCCTATTTTGATCATGTGACGGTCTACTGTATGCCGGACAATGTAGACCTGTCCTTTTCGCACTTTGAAAGCTGCCGCTTCTCCGTCTGCGGCATCCGGGGTGCTGTCTTTGACAACGCCGACCTCTATGACACCGACTTTCAATCCTCGCTGCTCCAGATGGTCAACTTTACCGGGGCCAACATCACGCACTCCCATTTCCGGGACTGCGATATGGCGTCCGTGTCCTTCCAGGACGCCCGGCTGAAATCCTGTCTGACGCTGGATTGCACCATGAACCGCGTGGACTTCCGGGGGGCCACACTGGACGGCGCCAGTTACGGGAGAATCGCCGCCAGCGGCATCCAGAACCTACCCAGCGCCGCCATCACCCCGGGCGGCGCGACACGGGAGGAAGTGGAACGGCTCCGCGTTGATACCTTCCGGGAGTTGGGAGTGCCCATGTTCCAAGTCAAACAGCGGCCCCTGCCGGACAAGCGGGCGAAACCGCATATCCCGGAAAGGTAGGGCGGCCCATGAAGAAACAGCAAGACAACGGCATCCTGCCCTGGGTGCTGCTGGCGGTCCCCGTCCTATGGGCGGCGGCAATCATGGCATACGCCTACGAGGACGGCATGAACCTCTTTGACCTGCTGGGGCGCTTTGCCGTTTTGGTGGAGTACCCCTTTGCCATCGGCTGGACGGCCCACACCCCCAAATTCATGCTGATCGGCCTGCTGCTCTATGGCTGCGGGGCTGCCCTGTTCCTCTCCACCAGGGAGAACCGGCGGCCCGGCGAAGAACACGGCTCCGCCCGTTGGGGCAATCCCCGGCAGCTCTGCGCCAAGTACCGGGACAAGGACCCCATGAAAAACACCATCCTCACGCAGAATGTCCGCATGGGGCTCAACGGGAAGAAGCACCGGCGAAACCTCCTGCAAATCGTGATCGGCGGCTCCGGCGCGGGCAAAACCCGCTTTTTTTGCAAACCAAATCTTATGCAGGCAAATTGCAGTTTTTTGGTCACTGATCCCAAGGGAGAAATGCTGCGGGCCGTGGCTCCGCTGCTCATTCAAAAGGGCTATGTTATCAAAGTTTTTGACCTGATTGACCCGGCCAACTCCGACGCTTTCAACCCCTTCCCCTATATCCGGGACGATAAAGACGCCATGAAGCTGGTGCATAACCTCATTCGCAACACCACGCCCAAGAACGCCAGCAACAATGACCCGTTTTGGGAGAGTGCGACACGTTCGCATACAAACACTATTCCACAGGGAGTAAAGCTCTGTGGGCGTTAAGACCAGGTAGTGCTAAAAATGCGGTGTTTCCGAGTTGATCGGAAGCAATAACTGATACTGCAATAGGTGGAATGAAGGGGTAACGCCCTGAAACGCCTGCCCTGAGAACTACGGCTGGCGTTGGCTGGAAACGGCCAGGGTCAGAGAGCCCGTTAAAGACGGCTGACTGCGTTCGCCCTGCGCGTGGTAAACAACGGAAACAGCGGCAGGTGCAAAGCAAGCCAGAGGTGGCTGTGAGCGTTAGGCCGGGGGTCTATAAAATGCCTATGGCGAGAATGTCCGAAAGGGCAGGCCAATCTGCGATAGTACGGGTCTAAAAGAAGCATGGGGCTAATCCCCCTATCCCGAAAGGGAGCCAGTGTGGAGGAGTAAAAATTTTCCCTATGAAACTCCATGCGCCGTTACAGGCGGCGGCAAGCTGGCAGGCCCATAGTAGAAACCTAAGGGCATATGGAAAGATAGCAGTATCGGAACGTGGTGAAAGCCTATCGCGTATACCATGGGCCAACGTGGTATATAGGCTGTCGAATCATATAAGCAGTCGAAGCGGTGGGTAAAGCAGTGGCGATAGCGATGATGTTCCCTGTAATGGGGAACGGAGTGACAGCCACAAGTCAACAGCAATACAAAACACTAATCACAAGTGAACAGTAGGATTTCGGGTACGACCAAAAGGTCAATCTTCCC
>CATKZW010000103.1 GCA_949841465.1 uncultured Oscillospiraceae bacterium | reverse complement strand
AAACGGCGGGGTCAGAGGGTGTAGTAGGGGGCGTACTTCTCCACCAGGGCGGTCTGGCCCATCATGTTGTGGATACGGGTGGGGGGGTCGGTCATCTTGTCCCGCACCGACAGGGTGGACCCCCGGTCGGCAAGCGCCCCCATGACCTCGATCATCCCCTGGGCGGCGGCCAGCATGGAGGAGATGGGGAACAGGCCGATGGAGTAGCGCAGGGCCTTTACCTCCTCGATGGGGACATTTCCACCCACAAAGCCCTTCTCGTTCAGGTTGACCATCAGGGGGATGGCGGCTTTGTCAGAGATCTTCTTCAGCTCCTCCATGGACTTGATGCCGTCCACATAGGCGTAGTCGGCGCCCCGCTCCCGGGCCAGGTTGATGCGGCGGATGGACTCCTCCACCCCGTAGCCGTACAGGTTGGCGCAGGTGCGGTAGACGATGACAAAGTCGTCGGACACGCTGTCGCGCACCGCCTGGATCTTGGGGCCGATCATCTCCCAGTCCACAATCTCGTTGCGGGCGGGGTGGGAGGCGGGCAGCACCTTGTCGTCAATCTGAAGGCCGGCGGCCCCCAGCTGCTCGTACACAGCCCCGGTGTTGGCGGCCTGAATGGCGTTGCCGAAGCCGTTGTCCGCGTCGGCCAGAAGAGGGGCGCGGCAGGCGGAGACAATGTGCTGGATGGCGTCGCCAAACTCGGCGAGGCTCAGAAAGCCGAAGTCGGGCTTGCCCAGCACGCTGTAGGCCAGAGCGCCCCCGGAGAGGAAGAGGGCGGGAAAGCCGGCCTCCTGGGCGATGCGGGCGGACAGGCAGTCGTACACGCCGGGCAGAGTCAGAAATTTGTTCTCCGCCAGAAGCCGGCGGAGTTCCTTCGCGTAGTTGTTCATGGTGTATGTCCTCCATCATTTAAAGTGTGCCGTCACTTTGACGGAAAAGAAGGGGAGAGGGAGCGCTGCCTTTGGCTATCATTATAAGCGCTTCCTGCCGCTGCTGTCGAATACCAGTTCTGGTATGACCATATATCAAAAAAGGGATGGGCAAATTGGACGATTCGCTTTGTGTTCCGGCGGAAGATTTGTTATAATCAGAAAACAGAGGCGTTATACAGCGCGGAGGAAAGGCGGTGCGGACATTGATAGACAACCGGCGATGCAAGTACATTCGGACGATTGCGGAGTGCCACAGCATCTCCAAGGCGGCGCAGAAGCTGTATGTCTCCCAGCCCTCCCTGAGCAGGCTGGTGAAGAAGGTGGAGGAGGAGCTGGGTGTGTCGCTCTTCGACCGGGACACCACCCCCCTGGGCCTTACCGCCGCCGGAGAAAAATATCTGGACTCTATTGAGCGCTTTCAGCAGCTGGACAAGGAGATGCAGCTGGAGTTTGCCGCCATGGGGGCCGGCATGACCAGCCAGCTGGTGATCGCCACGCTGAGCCTGCTGGGGATCTATGTCCTGCCGAAGATTGTGCCGAATTTCGCGGAGCACTACCCCTCGGTGGACCTGCAGATTCAGGAGGACACCAGCCTGAATGTGCTGCAGCGGGTGGAGTGCGGCACGGCGGACCTGGCCATCACCAACCTGAAGCCGGACTCGGAACAGCTGCAGTACCATCTGCTGTGCAAGGACCCGATTATTCTGGCCGCCCCCTACAACGACCGGATGCGCCAGCGCTTTCCGGACTGGAACGGCGACCTGAACCACCCCAGTCCGGCGGACCTGCCCCTGCTGGAGGCGGAGACCCTGATTGTGCTGCGCCCCTGGCAGAATATGCGGGTGGCCGCTGAGGCTGTATGCCGGCACTACTCCTTTGCCCCCCAGCGGGTGATTGAGGCCCCCAGTCTGGCCTCCGCTTTGAGCCTGGCCGGCAGCGGACGGGGGATCACCTTTATCTGCCCCTCCTATGTCCGCTGCCTGGCCCCCAGTACCCCGCTGATCTATTTCTCCCTGGGAGAGATGGAGGATATAGTTACCACAGTTGAAAAGCGGTACAAAGGGCATCATCAAAGGAAGAGACAGCGGGAAGGATTTTTCTCAAAAAGCGCTTCAGCCAAGCCCAGAAATGTTCGATAGGATTGAGTTCTGGGGAGTAAGGTGGAAGAAAGAGAAGTCTGCACCCGGCATTTTGGGCAGCAAAAAGCAGCCGCTTTTTGGAATGAAATGAAGCATTATCCATTACAATTACGGTTCCTTGTTCCAGAGAAGGCAGAAGCTGGCTGGAAAACCAAAACTCAAAAAGCCTGCTGTTCATCGTCCCGTTATACTGAAACGGTGCAAGAATTCTGTCACCTATCTGAGCAGCGACAATGCCACAGCGCTGATACTTTCGTCCACGAACTTGTCCGAACACTCGCTGACCCCGCAGCGCATACCCATATTCCCGATACAAGTATGTATCTATACCGCTTTCATCCACATAAGCGATCTTTTCCAGCGGTATATCTTTGATCTCTTCCTGATATGCCGCTACCTTTTGCCGATCCTGCTCCTGATAGCTGATCGTCTTTTTTTCCTTGTGATCTTATGCCGCCGCAATGCGTCTCGAATGCCGCTTTCGCTGCATCCAAATGCCTCAGCCATTTCTGATTGGTATGCGTCTGGGTGGGCCGCAACATATGCCTTCAGTTTTTCTGGATCGATCTTTCGGAAACTTCTATGCAGATCTTTCTTTTCCAAATTCCCCGTTTCTTTCAGCTGCTTTTCCCATTTTTGTATCGTCGATTTGGAAACCTTGAAGACTTGGTGGGTCGCTTCCAAGCTATGTCCTGCCTGTCGGTATTCTATTGTGCGTTCCCTATATCTTTTTGAATAGCTCATGTTCTTATTCTACTCGTTGCCATACCTTTTTTCAACTGTTTTTACTATATTACCAATATCCTGGCGGTGTCCAGAAGGGACACAGCCAACCCCCTGGTCAGCAAGTTCTGCGCCTGCGCGGCCCGGAGCCTGCTCTCCTCGGTGCCGTCCCCCTGACAGAGCGCAAAAACGCCCTGGAGCGGTAAGCCGCTCCAGGGCGTTTTTCTGTCTGCCGGTTATGAGACGGGCGCGGTGACCCGGCTGTGCCAGGCTTTGAGCTGGGCCTCCACGTGGGTGGTCCAGGCCGTGGAATCGGGTACGCCGTCCAGGGCGGTACAGGCGTCGTACAGCTGGCGCATGTCCGCGCTGCACACCTTGTAATTGGCATCCCTGGCCTCCTTCACGCCCTCCAGAAGATGAATCAGCTGGCGGATGGTGAGGGGGACGATCTTCTGCCTCCGGCCCTCATACTCGTGCTTTATGGACATCCAGAAGGTGTTCAGCGTGTCGCGGTGGAGGGTGGGGGCCACGAACAGACAGTAGTTCTCATGCTCGCTGTGGCTGTCCTCGAAGTTACGCAGGTGGCGCATGACGGGCTGCCCCTCGTTGAACCACTGGTCCCGGCCGGTGAGCATGGTAACCTCACAGATGGCGCCGAAGTTTTGATAGAAGCACTCGATGTCCGGCACCCCGGCGGGGGCGGTGAAGGTGGGCTCGTTGTCGTCGCCCAGAGGGGCGTTGGGCTGGATCAGCTCGGCGTCGTCGATGATATTCAGGGCGATGCTGCTCCACTTCTCCAGCTCTATGGAGGGCTTTCCGCCCAGCCTCCTGATATTCCCCAGGGCGTTGATGGCCTCGTCGATCCGCTGGGCCTGCTGGTAGTCCAGCTTCAGCTTCTGGTTGTGCAGGTGGACGCGCTGCTCCCGCAGGTCCCTGATCTGGGCCTTGAGAGCCCGGACCCCGGAGGCCAGAGCGAAGGCCGTGGGCGGGAGGCCCAGGGCGCTCTCCAGAGAGGCGACCTCCGCCGCGACCTCCTTGGCGATGGCGGCCAGCTGCTCCGGCGTCTCGAAGGGCAGCTGATAGGCGTTCAGGTCGGCCATGTACCGGGTGTACTCCTGACGGGTGAAGGGCCTGGCGGAGCCGTCGTCGTGGGCCAGAAGGGCGTCGATCTCCACCCGTCTGCGGGGCTCCAGGTCCACGTAGTAGCCGCCGCCCCGGATGTAGATGTAGCTGGTCAGACGCAGATAGCGGATGATGTTGTCCGCGTATTCCCGGGTGTGTTGGGCGGGCTGCTGGAAGGTGGGGAGGTAGTTCTGAACAAACTCCGTCCGGTAGGCCTCCTGCGCATCCTGGTCCCGGATGGCGCTCATGGCCTGCCGGTAGTCCAGGAGGTCCTTTGCCCGCTGCTCCACCTCGGTATAGGTGCGGATGGAGAGGACGAAGATGCCGAACTCGTCGGCCGACACGCCCTTCTCCTTCTCGCCCCGGTCCCGGCACAGCTCATTGACCCGCCGGATGAGCCGCAGAGTGTTGATGAACGGCTTGGTGTTGTAGTTTTGGCAGCAACGGCTAAGCGGGTTGGGTAGCTGGAATTTGAGCAGGAAGGACAGGGTTACCTCCCCGAGGCTTACCTCGCCGTTCAGGAACATCCGGCCCAGCTCGGTGAGCTGGATCCGGTTTCCGTTGTCCAGAGTGGCCAGGCCCAGCTTGACCAGCGGACTGAAGGAGGTCCGGCCACGCATAGGTGGGTCGGTGTACCCCTTGCTGTCAAAGATATCCCTGGCCTCGTCGTAGGTCATCTTGGGCTTGGAGCCGTAGAACACGGCTGCCACGCCGTCGGAGAAGTCCTGCACGTTGAGCTGCTGGATGCCGGAGGCGCGGAAATTGTTCCCCATGCTCAGTCCAA
>CATKZW010000102.1 GCA_949841465.1 uncultured Oscillospiraceae bacterium | reverse complement strand
CCCAGAGGAAAAACACCGCTGTGCCGGCGGCTGAGCCAGGGGGCAGAAGGGTAAAGCCGAGACCGTGGAACACCTTCTGCGCCACGTCCAGGGCCAGATTTCGGTGGAAGCTGAACAGGCGCAGACGCTCCTCCTGGGTGAACGTGCCGATGTTGGGGACGGCGGAGGGGTCCATCACCAGCAGCACCGCCGCACAGCCTGTCCCCGCCCCCAGCGCGTCCAGGGCGGCCGTGGCCCGCTCCGCTTCCTGTCCGCCCTCAGGAGAGAGCAGAGCGGCGGCATAGCGGGCGACGGCCTCCGCCGGGTCCGCGTTTGGCTGGACGGGCGCTGACTGGGACAGACGGCGGCGCTTTTCACACTCGCCCATGGCCAACTTCATGGAGTGCTCCAGCTTTTCCTCATCTAAATCGATCTTGAGCAGGTAATCCACCGCCCGGCCCCGCAGGGACTGCTGGGCCATATGAAAGTCCTGATGATTGGTGAGCATGACGAACACGATCTCCGGAAAACGCTCCGCGCAGGTTTCCAGCACCTCCAGCCCTGTGAGCAGAGGCATGTCGATATCGCAGATCACAATGTCCGGCCGGCGGGCCTCCACCAGCTCCAGCGCCTGCCGCCCGTTGCGGGCCGTGCCGCACACGGCGCAGTCCAGCCGTTCCCATCTGAGCATGGACTGCAAACCGGACAGGATGATAGGCTCGTCGTCGGCCAGCAGGACACGGTACATAAGCTTTCCTCCTATTCGTCACGCTCCCTGCCGATAAAGGTACAGGCTGCTGCTCAGCCCCACGGCGACCACGCACAGCACGGTGTACAAAATGATTTTGGTTCTGATACCCCAATAGCGCCTTTTCTTCATGCGGCCCTCTCCCCCATGCCGTAGCCGTCTAGCTTTGTCAAAAGTATACCCCAATCACGCGGGTCACGCAATCCACACTTGTAGAATTTTACAATTTTCGAGAATTTTTCGGGTTGGCTGCAGCGGCTGGAAAAGATTTGTATTAGTTTTGTGTAGTTTTATTTCTTTGATTTTTGTGAATAACAGATTAAAATAATGCTAGTGTCTTACATAGAATGCAGCAAAATTACAATAAGGAGTGGAAGAAATGAAGTTGAAAAAGATCCTGTCTCTTGCTCTGGCGGGGACCATGTGCCTGAGCCTGCTGGCCGGCTGCAGCGGCGGCACCCCCGACCCCACCGCCTCCCCCAACCCTCCGGCCAACTCTACCGGTACGGAAGCCAGCACCCCCGTCAATGAGCCGACCGAGCTCACCGGCACCCTGAAGGTGTCTGTGTGGGACATGACCGCCGCCCCCATCTATCCCGCGCTGATCAAGGGCTTTGAGGACGCCCACCCCGGCGTGACCATCGACCCCATCGACATCCCCGCCGCCGACTACGGCACCAAGCTGTCCGTGATGCTCAACGGCGGCAGTGATGTGGACGTGTTCTTCGTCAAGGACGCCGACACCATCTATTCCATCGCCGGGCGCGGCCAGATGACCGACCTGAGCAGCTATATCGCCCGGGACGGCGTGGACCTGTCCAAGTACGCGGGCATGGACGCCAACCTGAACATCGACGGCAAGCAGGTGGCTCTGCCCTACACCAACAGCTACTACGCCCTGTTCTACAACAAGGATATCTTTGACGCCGCCGGCGTGGACTACCCCTCCAACGACATGACCTGGGCCGAGTTCGAGGAGCTGGCCAAGAAGGTCACCATGGGCGAGGGCGTGGACAAGAAGTACGGCGCCCACTTCCACACCTGGCAGGCCTGCGTCCAGAACTGGGGCGTGCAGGACGGTGAGCACACCATCATGGACACCGACTACAGCTTCTTCAAGCCCTACTACGAGATGGTCCTGCGGATGCAGGATGAGGGGATCTGCATGGACTTCGGCACCCTGAAGTCCGGCAACATCGCCTACGCCAGCGCTTTCGCCGACGGCTCCGTGGCCATGCTCCCCATGGGCAGCTGGCTGTGCACCACCATGATCGGCAAGATTGAAAGCGGCGAGAGCTCCGTCAACTGGGGCGTCGCCACCCTGCCCCATCCCGAGGGCGTAGAGGCCGGCTATGTGGTGGGCTCCACCACCCCCGTGGCCATCAACGCCAAGAGCCCCAACCAGGATCTGGCCTGGGAGTTTGTGAAGTTCGTCACCGGCCCCGAGGGCGCCAAGATCACGGCCAGCGTGGGCAGCTTCCCCGCTTATCAGGACGACGAGGCTTTGGCCCTGGTCACCTCCGTGGACGGAATGCCTGAGGGCGCTCAGGAGGCGTTCAAGGTCAAGCATGTCGCCCTGGACCGCCCCATCGCCGACAAGGTGTCCGAGGTCAACCAGATGCTGGGCGAGCAGCACAGCCTCATCATGCTGGGTGAGAGCGACCTTGACGCAGTGCTGGCCGATATGGCCGAGCAGTCCAAGGCCATTCAAGGCTGATTTGCCGAAATAACGCGCACCACTAAGGGGCAGGACACTGGTCCTGCCCCTTTGGCGCATCATTTAAGAAAGGGAGGAACCATATGGCAACCAAAGAAAAGGCGGACCGGAACGCCGCGGCTTCAAAAAAAAGCAGCGGAATGACTCTAAAGCGGCGCCAGACCATTGTCGGTATGTCCTTCATTACCCCCAACTTCATCGGCTTTTTTGTGCTCATCCTGATCCCGGTGCTCTTCACCTTCCGGCTGTGCTTCAGCCGCTGGGACGGCTATAACCCCATGGAATTTGCCGGACTGGAGAATTTCAGGTATATTTTTACCCATAAGGTGTTCCAGGACGCGGTGATCAAGACCCTGATCTTCACCGTCTGCTCGGTGGGCATCACCACGTTCCTCTCCCTGGGGCTGGCGGTGCTCATCAACCAGAAGCTCAAGGGCATCGGCATTTTCCGCACCGCCATCTTCTTTCCCTACGTGGCTTCGGTGGTGGCGGTGGCCGCTGTGTGGCAGATGCTGTTCCAAAAGGATATGGGCCTGATCAACGAGGTGCTCCGCTTCTTTGGCGTGGCGGACCCACCCGGGTGGCTGGCCTCCACAAAGTGGGCCCTGACCGGCGTCATTATCGTGAACATCTGGAAGAGCATGGGCTACTACATGATCATCTACCTGGCCGCCCTCCAGGACGTCCCCACCTCCCTGGTGGAGGCGTCCATGATCGACGGCGCCAACGCCTGGCAGCGGTTCTGGAAGGTCAAGTGGCCCCTGCTGAGCAACGCCACCTTCTTCGTGGTGATGATGCTCACCATCAACAGCTTCAAGTCCTTCGACCTGATCTACGCCCTCACCGAGGGCGGGCCGGGCACCGCCACCACCCTGATGTCCAACTATATTTACAACCAGTCCTTTGTGTCCTGGGATTACGGCCGGGCCAGCGCCGCAGCCATGGTGCTGTTCGCCATCGTGGCGGTGATCACCCTGTTCCAGTTCCGGATTGAAAAGAAATTCTCCAATGACTAAAGGAGGGGGAGCCATATGTTAAATAAACTGTCGCCCTGGAAAAAAGCCGGCCTTTATATTGTGCTCATCCTCGTGTGCGTTCTTACCCTGCTGCCGTTGGTCTGGATGCTCAGCGCGTCGCTGAAGCTGGACAAGGACGTGTTCCGCATCCCCATCGAGTGGATTCCCAGCAATCCGGCCTGGAGCAATTACCAGCGCATCTGGGACCAGGTGCCCATGCTCCGCTTCACCTTCAACACCTTTAAAATCACCGTCATCACCACCATAATCCAGGTGTTTACCTGTTCCTTCGCGGCCTATGGCTTCGCCAAGTGCCAGTTTAAGGGGCGCAACCTGCTGTTCCTCATCTACGTGGCCACCATCGCGGTGCCTTGGCAGGTGTATATGCTGCCTCAGTACAGCATGATCCAGCAGTTCGGCCTGGTGGACACCCACGCCTCCCTCATCCTGCTTCACGCCTTCGACGCCTTCGGCGTGTTCCTCCTCCGGCAGTTCTGCATGGGCATCCCCAACGAGCTGCTGGAGGCCGCCCGCATCGACGGCCTGAGCGAATATGGGGTGTACCGCAAAATCGTTCTGCCCCAGATGGGGCCGTCCATCGCCACGCTGGTAATCTTCACCTTCGTCACCAACTGGAATGACTTTATGGGCCCCATGATCTACCTGAACAGCACCGAGCTGAAAACCGTGCAGCTGGGCATCCGGATGTTCATGGGCCAGTATTCCACGGAGTACGGCCTGATTATGGCGGCCAGCGTTGTGTCGCTGATCCCCGTGGTCATCGTGTTCCTCATTTTCCAGAAGCAGTTTGTCCAGGGCATCGCCACCAGCGGCCTGAAGGGATAGGCAGGCGGCCGGGCTCCCGGCTTCCCCGGCGGCTTGGCGGGGAGGCCGGAGGGCGCGGCGAAATAAGGAGTATGTATACAGGAAGGTACACTTTTTTAACAGGGGTACAGAATCAATAATTACTGGTGGAAAATGCAGAATATTATACTTGTCCGCGCTATTAGTACACTTGCAAAAAGAAGGGGTATGTATGCAGAAAAGTGTACTTTTTTGTAACTCGTCAAACAATGAGAAAGGGGCAGGAATCATGAAAGCAGCAAGGAGACGTTTATTGGCACTATGTTTGGCGATGGCGATGAGCCTGTCGCTGTTTCTAACGCCGGCGCTGGCGGCGGATAGCATCGACGCCACGACTGCCGGGGACG
The DNA here is from genome assembly GCA_949841465.1 of uncultured Oscillospiraceae bacterium. Lineage (GTDB taxonomy): Bacteria > Bacillota > Clostridia > Oscillospirales > Oscillospiraceae > Enterenecus. Next base: position 165 of record CATKZW010000102.1, on the reverse strand, counting down.
GTGGCGGCTCCACCGTGATTCCGACGGAAGATGATGATTCCACCGTGACTCCGCCGGAGAATGACGGCTCCACCGTGATTCCGACGGAAGATGATGATTCCACCGTGACTCCGCCGGAGAATGACGGCTCCACCGTGATTCCGACGGAAGATGATGATTCCACCG
>CATKZW010000101.1 GCA_949841465.1 uncultured Oscillospiraceae bacterium | reverse complement strand
AGACGTATTTTCGTAGGCGGGGGTTTTAAGGGGGCTGTGCCCCCTAACAAGGGTCATTTGTGTTTAACAAATGACATACTTGCTCGGACAGCACCGCCTTTCGGCGGCGCTGTCCGCTGTGGGTGCTACCGGGTAGCTGGTTTCTTCTTACGGGGCGTTCTCTTTCTGACGGCGGGGATCATGCGCTCTGCCTGGAGGACACAGCGCAGTTCTGATTCATTTTGAGGGTTAAACTGGATATGTTCTATTTTCCCGTGCGCTTCAATCAGGCTGCGGGATTGCCGGGAATATTGTTCATAGGAGAACGTGGAGAAATAACCATCCGCAAAGGTGAGGCTGACTGTCCATACATGGACGGCGCTTTGTCTGACGCGCTGTATCTGTTCCCCATAATTGATCGGCTGCACCTTGCCCAGTACAAAAGCCCCCTTGCGTCCGGGGGCCACAATGACGCGGTACGCCTTGATTTTATCGGCCTCCGCTTCATAATCGCAGTTTGTCCAGATGATGTGCGCCGGAGTCTCCCGCAGAAAAACCTCCCGTTCCAAAACACACCATGTCCCACAGGGACGGCTCATCCAGAGAAATGTGCGATCCTCCTGATACATTTCCAGCATAGCCGCTTCCAGGCGCTCCTTATCATAGGTAAAGTCAGATTGATAGCTGTGGGTGTTTTTCTCCACAATCTCCTCCAAAAAGGGGATAATATCAATCTTCTTTTCCATACCGATCCATTCCGTCAAGCTCCGGGCACAGGTACTTATCCTCAAACTCGGAGGGGGTGTAGTACCCGGCACCGGTGTCCATCACCAGATCGCCCGGTTCCAACTCGCGGGGGCCGTCCTCCAGCACCGGGATAGGGACAGGGGTGAGGACGGAGGCCATAAACCGACCGTCCCCGCCTTGCAGTTCATAGAGGGACATACCGGGATAAACGCCGTCCGGCTGTATCTGATTTTCGCTAAACAGGGCCGGAACGCCGAAAATCTCGATTTCCCGCATACGCTCCAGGATGCTGCTGGTGTTTTCCATTGTGTTTTGCCTCACTTTCGTTTTGCTCGTTTTGCTTTCTTCTCCGGGGCCTGAGACAACTGCCGCTCCAGCTTCGGCGGGGGCGGGGATATGGCGTCGATGATTTCCCCGGCGGTGGCGTGGATCACATTCAAAGACGCTTTCAGTTCGGTAAGCTCTTTCCCTCGGCTCCACCCAGCAACATAGGCCAGGGAGTAGTCCGATGTGTCGATGCCGAAATGCTGGCAGACGACATAGGCGATACTTTCGGCCTCCACCTCCTTTTGCCGTTTCTCGCCGGGCGTTGGTATTGCCAGAATATCGTCCGGCCTATGAAGTTTTGCGTGAGCGATCTCATGCACCAGCGTCTTGATGGTCTGTACTTGACTCATGCCGGGTTTCACCACAACACGGTTTTCCGTAAAGCTGGTGTAGCCCTTTGCGTTCCGCTGAAAATCCTCCTGCACCACAGGCAGAGGGGAAATTGCAGTCAGCCGGTCATAGATGCCGGTATAGTCGGCCACATCGCCGGTCAGCTCGGACACGCCGATTTGCGGCAGCTCCCGGCCCTCGGTCTGGCTCAGGTCAAAGACGTGGGCGATCTTAAAACGGTTTGGGGCAATTTTCACTTTCTCGGTGAGGGGGTTCCCGTCCGGCCCCAAAAGCGTCTGCCCGGTCAGCGGGTCGATCTTCTCCCGTTCCAGCGAGGCCCGGAAATTGCAGGGCGCTAAAATCATAATGCCCTTTTCGCCTTTCTTCACCTGACGGCCCAACTGTTTCCAGGTGTTATACCCGGCAACATTGGACGCGGAGGGGCATTGAAAGAGGATCAGCAGGGCGTTGCCAAAACTGTAATGGTGGAATTTTGCCATAGCGGTGATGTACTGTGCGTAGCTGTCACTGGCGTACAGCTCCTTTACGCCGTTTTCCAGCCGTTCTGTCAGCTCGGCCACACGCTCATCGGTTTCATAGGGCATGGTGCGTTACCTTGTAGGAGGCTTGCGCTGGTGTTTCGGCTGATCCGGCGGGTGTTTCGGGATAGCGTCCACCTTGATGGTAAACGGCGTATTCCCATCTACGCCGATCAATATCTCAGCTTTTTTGAAGCGTTCGGTATAGGTTTTTACTTGCTCCGGGGTGAGAGAGATAAAATCTTCTTCGCCCAGGCCGCACACGAAAAAGGTGCCAAAAACGCCGCCGTAACTGCGCTCCGGGATAGAACGGTTAAACTCTAAGCCCTCAAATATGCCGTTCTCGTTGCAGACAAGGCCAACTTCCTCTTGGAATGGGTAAATTGCTTGAATAAGCCCGCCGACAGTCTTTTGCATTTCCTCAAGGCCATTGATTTCTTTTTCATAGGGCAAAAAGCCAGGTTCCACAACTAAAACATTCATCGCTGCGCCCTCTCCTTTCCGCAAAATTCATAATTGTTCAAAAAATCATCCTTTCCGAATGTCCGGCGTCAAAGCCGGAAATGCGTCTCACGGTGAGACGCATTTCCGCTCTGACATAAAATCAGTGGCTTTTCTTCCGCTTTTGGGTCTTTTCCTGCCCTTTCTGACGTTCTTTCAAGTGTTGTTCCAGCGTTTTGGGCGGCAGATCGTCAACAGCGATGATTACATTTTTGGGCGGTACACCCTTAAACATATCGCGGATTTCCCCGGATTTGTCCTTTTCCATCTCAGTCTCCTTTCTCTTGGCATCTTCAGCGGCAAAACGCTGTTCCAACTGCTCCACGCTCCAGTTATCCTTAAAACGGCCTAATGCGCTGTGTCCAAACTGGTCTAAAGCCCGCCCGTCCAGTTCTAACAGTTTCGCCCATAGTTCCGGGTGGTGGCGGCGCAGTCTCCGCAACTCGTCTATCCTTTGAAATGGACAGCACCAACAGGAACAGCGGTGATAGATTTCATAAAGGCCATTCCAGTCGATGCCCCGGTTATAACAAATTTGCAGGGCTTCGGCCTCAGTGATGCCCCACTCATAAAGGGGGTAAACCTCATCTTTAATTCGGTCTGGCTCATCTGCCGCGATACCAACATAATGCAAAGCGTTTTTTTCTTTCTTCAGCCGATTTACCTCTTTGGTAATCAAATGGGTCTTTAGCTGCCCGGTACACCAGCGCACTTTAATCCCAGGCCAGCCGTTCCCATAGGGGGTTACGCCGAGTTTTGCCCGGTTTTCAAGCGTTTTCAGTTTCTCTTTTGGCTGGTCGAACATAAGCCATTCAAAGCCCTTGGGATGACGCAGAATTGTCAGATGGATGCCGCGCTCCTGATATAGCACTTGATCGAGCTTATCCCAATGGCGATACATTTCTGGATATTCCATCCCTGTATCCGCCGTAATTACGCAGTCAATGGGCATCCCGATTTCCAGCATGAGCAGGAGCATGGCCGTCGAGTCCTTGCCCCCGGAGCAGGAGACGGCGTGATAATATTTGTCACCTATGGGCCGTCACCTGCTTTTGGGCAGAAAAAAAGCGCCCCTCTGGGCGCACGTTCGCGGAGATAGTGGAATTATTTAGAGGGAGAGCTTTCACCGGGACGGCCCGCTCTTTTTGAAAATGGTGGCTTTCTGCTGCTCTTTCAACTGCCGCTGGCGGCGTTCCTCCAGCGCGGAGTACACACTTTCCTCGATCTCGCGGGGGGTCATGGACACATCGGGGAAATACTTGCGGAGGCGGTCGCCGGTCAAAATCACCTTAGTGACTTCCGGGCGCTCCTGCGGCCCTCGCAGCAGATCGTCCTCTTTTTCCGGCGCGGAAGTGTCGGGGGCGGGGGTGCCAGGGGTAGGAGTAGGCTGTCCGGCCTCTGGCTCCGGGGCGGGGCCTTTTCCCGGCTCCTCCCACGGGGGGACATCCTCAGCGGTGGGAGTATTCGGGGCGGCAGGGGGTTCCGGGGCAACGGGAACGTCGGGAGAGGCGGGGATGGGCGGCTGGCCGACAGCCACGCCGGGGGCCTCCTGCTGTTTGGGCGCGATGTCCTTGTCATCCAAAATGCTCCGCAGAGCCATCTCGTCCAGCTTCTGCCCGCCGCCCTCGGCTTTCTTCATGCGGGAGATGCGCTCATTGGTGGCCTTATAGCCCAGGTCAAGCAGGTGCAGCACGGACTCCTGGGTCTTGGGCTTCAGTGCGGATATTTCCGCCGCAACGGAAATGGTGAGCTTGCCCTCGTCAACCAGGTCACACACGCCCTTGACCGCCTCAGACATACGGATCAGCCGGTTGAGCTTGGAAACGGTCATACCCATTTCCTGGGCCAGCTTCGCGTCGCTTTGCAGTTCGTTGGCAGAGTAGCCCTTTTTGCGTCGGCCCGCTTTCTGCTTCATGCCCTCCATCTTCATCCGCAGGGCGCGGGACAGGTCATAGCTGGAAATTTTGTCACGGTGCAGGTTGCCGTCCGCAACAATGATTTTGGCGTCCGCATCGTCGATTTTCTGGATGATAGTGGGAACAGCCTGATTGAGCATGGTGGCGGCGATGTGGCGGCGCTGGCCGGACAGGATTTCCAGCTTGCCCTCCGGGTTAAACCGCGCCAGCACCGGGTCTTTGATGCCTACCAGCTCCACGGATTTCAAAAGCTCCTTGAAATTCTCACTCTCGGTGTCCACGGAGAAGTTATTGAAAACGGATTTCTCCAAATAGGCCGGATGGAGGGTGATAAAATAGGACTCGCCCTCTTTCGGCGTGGGCAGGGTTTTCCGGGATACCTCATCCGGGGGCGCAAGGCGTTTCTCGAAAATCTGCGTAATGGAAGTGCCGGACGGCCCCTCCTTGGCGGCGGTCAGGGCCTCGCCTGTGTCCTTGTCCGGGGTGGCGGATTGATCGGGCTTACTCTTGCCGGGGGCCGCGCCGTCTTTCTGTGCCTCGCGCTCCGCTCTCTCAGCGTTGGCAGGGTCTGTCAGCAGAATGGGCTGGCCAGACTTGGCCTGTGCCTCCAGCTCGGCAACGGTGGGGGTATGCTTGTCAGCAGCGAGGGCTTCGCCCTCCTTGGGCTTCTCGCCAGGGGTGGCGGGGGCCTTGTCCTCCTTGGGCTTCTCACCGGGGGCGGCGGGGGCCTTGTCCT
>CATKZW010000100.1 GCA_949841465.1 uncultured Oscillospiraceae bacterium | reverse complement strand
TTTTAATCTGAGCCAAGCTGCATCCGTCCAGGTAGCGGCGGTAGATTCGTTTTACCACCTCCGCCTCCTCCGGCACGATCTCCGGCTGGTCGTCCGGCCCCCGCCGGTAGCCCAGCAGTTTCTGGTACTGGAAGGGGACATTCCCCGCCTCCCGGCTCTTTTGGATGCCCCAAATCACGTTTTTGCTGATAGACTCGCTCTCCGCCTGGGCAAAGCTGCTGAACAGCGTGAGCAGGAACTCGCTGGACTCGGTTAAAGTGTTGATATTTTCCTTTTCGAAGATCACACCGATGCCGTTGGCCCGGAGCATTCGCACCACCTCCAGGGAGTCCACCGTGTTCCGGGCAAAGCGGGAGAGGGATTTGGTCAGGATCAGGTCGATTTTGCCCCGTTTGCAGGCGGCGATCATCTTTTTGAACTCCACCCGCTTCTTCATGCTTGTGCCGGTTTTACCTTTGTCCGCGAAAATACCGGCCATCTCCCAATCGGGGTTCTCATCGATCTTCTGGGTGTAGTAGGCTTTTTGGGCAGTGTAGCTGGTGAGCTGCTCCTCGCTGTCGGTGGACACCCGGCAGTAGGCGGCTACCCGCTGTTTGCGGCCAGAGGCCCTTCCGGGGGCAGTGGCCTGTTTTGTGGCGGGGATGACGTGTATCCGCCGCTCCTGTTGTACTGCCTGTTCCATGAAAACTCCTTTTCTAATTCACTTCTGTCTGGTATTGGAATTCCACACTTTCCGGCCCACCGGATATATGCGGTTGGGGATGATGGATTCGCTCTCCCTCCGTGCAAGTTCACAGAAGGTTGTAACCATGAGTTCACCGGATTCCATGCGGGTGTCGATGCCCTCCATTTCGAAGATCACACTGACACCGCTGGCTTTCAGCATCCGCACTGTCTCCAGGCAGTCCGCCGTTCTTCTGGCGAAGCGGGAGATCGATCTGACCAGGATGATGTTAATTTTGTCCTGTTTGCAGGCGGTGAGCATCCTTTTGAACTCCTTCTGATTCTGTCGGTCAGCGCCGGCGATGCCCCTGTCGGCGTAAATGCCAGCCAGTTCCCATTCCGGGTGCTGGCCCACCATCTCGGTGTAGTACGCTTCCTGGACGGCGAGGCTGGCGGAGTGATCCTCACTGTCGGTGGCGACCCGGCAGTAAACGGCCACCCTCTGCTTTTGTACGGTTTGTTCCATGATGACTCCTTTCCCAATCGTCTTGCCAATTACCTGAAGGTCACTGTCACCGCGTTCTCCGCGGTGATGGTGATATATCGAATGGCCTGATCGTAGTCTTTTTCTCTGATCAGACGCAGGATATCTGTTGCTGTCATCTGTGTTGGGAAGCAGGCGTACCGTGCGGAGATGCCCTGCATGATCAGGGCAGTCACCTCCTCCGGGTGTTCCGGCTTCTCCAGGCCCCGGTTGATGGCGTTGGTCAGGCGGACGGAGTCCTCGGAGGGGGCATAGCCCGGAGCGTCTGCCGAGGGCGTGTACTCCGCCGCCTGCTGTTCTACTTCTGCCAGCAGGTCCGCATCGGGGATGGTGACGCTCATGCCGCACCCGTCACAGTGGAAGCGCAGGGTGTGTTTCCACTGGCTCTGCGCTAACCGGCGCAGACTGTGGCCGCATTGACCGCATCGGAGCTTCTTGACTAAGCACAGGGCCGGATGGTCACCCCACTTGCGCACACGCTTCGCCCTCATCGCCTGTGCAGCACAGAAGGTCTTATCATCGACCAGGGTCGGATACCCCTTTTCTCCCATATAGCGAGAGTTGCGAATCGTCTGCATAACCCTCGGCCTGCTCCATGCGGGGCTTTCCGCGCTGTATGGAAGTCCCTCCGCATTGAGGGTATCCGCTATCTGATGCTGGGCCATGCCGGAGAGATAGAGGGAGAATATCCGTTGCACACACTCTGCCTCCTTGGGATGGGCGGTCAGCTCTCCGTCCTGAATCTGATAGCCATACAAAATCTTCCTGTTCATCTCTCGCCCTCCCAGAGTCGTTCTGTTACTTCGAAACCGCCATTCAGCAGGAACCGCAGGGCGGTGGGACTGACTACGATCTTCTCTACCAGCTCCGCGAACAAGGCTTCATCAAACTCCTCCAACCGTTCCGGCCCTTGGTGAAGGGTATCCATAGTTTGACGGAGCGTCTCTGCCACTTCGCTGATGTCATCATTTCTCAGCAGTCTGCGGCGCTTGACCCGGAGCTGGGTCAGTTGGGCGTCCAAAGCGGCCAGCTTGGCGGCACAGGCGTCCGCATCCAGCAGGCCGCTTGCGCGAAGTTTACTTATTTTATAATTCTGCTCGGTGGCCTGGGCGATGGCCCGGTTGATCTCCAGCATGGCGGGATTCTCCCGCTGTATGGCGGTCTCCAGGGCCTCCATCTGGTCGAGAGCGGGCTTCAGGATGATGCCCTCGTGGAGCTGCAGCTTGTTGTACATCCGAATAAAAGCTGTATAAACATCTCTCTCCCAGACCGGCATGGTTGGACAGCTCCCTCTGCTATCCTTATGCTCTGAGCAGATCCAGGTGGCTGTCCCACACCGGCTGGCATTGCGATAAAAGGTCGCGCCGCAGTTTCCACATACCAGCTTTTTTGACAGCGGATATTGGATCGGCTCCGATTGACATACCTTTCTCTGCGCCATTCGGGCCTGCACTCTGTCGAACAAATCCTGGCTGATGATGGCAGGGTGGCAATTTTCGATATAAAACTGATCTAATTCACCTTGATTTTTCACTGCTACATAGGGAAACTCGGTTTTGAAGGTTTTCTGGCAGAGTGTATTGCCTGCATATTTCTCGTTTTTAAGCCAATAGACCACCGCTGTTTTTTTCCACACTGACGGCCCATATTTTTTGGGAATACCTCTGCGGTTCATCTCTGCCGCAATGCTGGCGGGGCTGTATCCGTTGAGGTAGGATTCAAACACCCAGCGGATAACCTCTGCCTCCTCCGGAATGATCTCCAAGCCACCGCCGTCCGCATTTCGGTAGCCGTAAGGCGGCTTATTGGTGATGTACTCGCCCCGCTCCATCCTGCGCCGGTAGCCCTGGCGGATATTCTGTGAGATGGAAATGGACTCCTGCTGGGCCAGGGAACCGGAAACGCTCACCATCAATTCTGTGGCGAGCGTTCCGGTGTCGATGTTCTCTTTTTCAAATTGGACGGTCACGCCCAGCCGCATCAGTTCCCGAAGGGCGGCGAGGCAGTCCTTGGTGTTCCGGGCAAAACGGGAGATGGACTTCACCAGCACCCGGTCGATTTTGCCCTTCCGGCAGTCGGCCAGAAGACGGTTGAAGTCCTCCCGCTTGTCCGTTTTCGTGCCGCTGGCCGCCTCATCGGCGTAAATGTCCACCAGCTCCCAGCCCTCATGCTGGCTAATCAGTTCGGTGTAGCTGCGGATCTGGGAGGCGTAAGACGATGCCTGCTCATCGAGGTCCGTGCTGACACGGCAGTACGCCGCCACCCGAAGAACATCGGGCCTGCCCTCGCTGGGCGGGATGATGGTGATGTTTTTGCTCATCTGGCGCGGCCTCCTTTCCTCTGGGTACCGACAACACTATCACACCTTGGCGGGAATAGCTATCACTATTCCCAAACAGTCTGGGGGCGGTATTTATCCCGCGCCAGCCGTTTGGCGGCGTACAGTTCCTCCAGGGTCAACAGGCCAGCGGAGGCGGCCCTTTCCAGCAAGCGGGTCAGCAAAATATACCGCAGTTCATTTTTTGTGTCGATCATGCGGATGCCTCCCGGAAATAGTCCGGCCCTTTCACCGACTGGATAAATTTCGCCACGTCCTTTAGGCTGCCGGTGACAGGCATTTCCGGCAGAGCGGCCAGCACATCCTTGCTGTAGCGCTTGCCCTTGGCGGCCCGCTCATCCAGAATGGCCACCACGCAGGTGTCGGTTTTGGTGCGGATAGCCTGCCCGAAGCCCTGCTTCAGCTTGATCTGCATTTTCGGCACCACTACCGCCCGGATGAACAACCGGAGGGTGGGGTGGTTCTCCCGCTCTTTTTCTTTGAGAGCGTCCGGGACGGCGAAGGGCAGACGGGGAATGATCAGCAGGGACACGCAGTCGCCGGGGAAGTCGAAGCCCTCCCAGGCGGCCCCCGCCGCCAGCAGCACACTGCCTGGGCTGGCCTTAAACTGCTCCGTGGTATGGATTGCGCTGCGGCCCATGGTGAACAGCGGATAGCGCAGACCGTGGCCCGGCAGACGTTCCTTCACCGCAGACATGGCGGCATATGAGGTGAACAGCGCCAGTGCATGGCCCTGGGCCGCGTCCAGCAGGGCGGCGATCTCCTTCGCCAGCTCGTCATAGTAGGCGGCGGCTTTCTGCCTGGGCGGAAATTTGGGTAAGTACAGCAGACAGTTCCGCTGGTAGTCGAAGGGCGAAGAAGCCACAGACTCCGTGACACGGCTGTCGGTGAGCAGACCCGTTTCCTCTTTGAAGCGCCGGAAGTCCTTGCCCACAGCCAGGGTGGCGGAAGTAAGGATGGCGGGCCGCTCCTGCCGCCAGAGGGTCTGGCGGAGCTGGGCGGTCAGATTGGAAATGGTGGCGCACAGCATGGTGCCGCCGTGGGTGTCCTCCTCGGTGTAGAAGACCATATCCGGGTGGCCCTGGTGGAACAGGGACACCGTAGAGGACACGCTGTTCAGCCGCCTGCGGGTGGCAGGCGTGAGCAGGCCGTGGAGCTGCCGGTCGATCACCGTCAGGCTCCGCTCCGGCGCGGCCAGCGAGTTGACGTAGTGGCCGAAGGGCCTGTCCTTCGGAGGGCGGGCCAGCTTCCGCAGCAGGGACTTGGCGCTGTCGGTCAGCACCTCCGCCGCCAGCAGGAAGCGTTCTCCCCGCAGACTGTGGGTAAGTGCGCGGATATCCTCCGCTGCCAGAGTCACCCCGAACATCTGGCGGGCCGTCTCCGGCAGCTTGTGGGCCTCGTCCACGATAAGGGCGCAGGTGTCCGGGAGGATTGGCCTGCGTCCGCTGCCCCGGTGGATGGCGTCCGCCAGCAGCAGGTTGTGGTTGCAGATCTGGAAAAGATACCGCCCGGAATCGCACTTCTCCAAAAAGGAACGATACCGGCAGGTCTCCTGCGAACAGTCGCAGATCTGGGGGACGCAGACACGTTCCCGGTCATAGCCGCTGAGATGGGCGATCTCGTCCATAT
>CATKZW010000099.1 GCA_949841465.1 uncultured Oscillospiraceae bacterium | reverse complement strand
TCGCTGAGCTGCTGGATGGTGAGAATCGTGGCGGCGGTCATGGTCAAGGCCAGGGCCAGATAGAAGAGGGGAAAGACGAACAGGACCGTCTGGGCCGCCTCTTCCGCCTTTTCCGAGGCTCTGGTGTGAATCTCATCATAGCTTGGCTCCAGAAGATTCTGCTCTCCCAGCCTGTAATTGATGTCACACAGAAGGTCAAATTGGGACTCCGTCACCGGCTGGGCAGTCTTGGCCGCATAGGCGTGGTGAAACACCGGAAGGCCCTCCGCCGCCTCGTCCGGCACTATGAGGATATACCGCGCCCCGTTGCCCGTGTCGTAATTTTGCAGCAGGTGTTCCGCGTGGACCCCGCCGGGAATCAGGCTGGCGCCTCCCAGGGAGATGGGCTGGGTGTAGCCGGTCAAGTGCTTTTCCAGGTAGGCCCTGCAGTGGATGAGATACTCCCCCGGCTTCAATTCCACCGGCGGGTATCCGGCAATGGCGCGGAGCGCGGCGTAGTCGCTGTACCGCAGCACCGGGTCCCGGTCAAAGTAGCGGTGATAGTCCTCTCCCATGCGCTCCACATAGTCCATGACCCGGCTGTCCTCCGCTTGGTAGACGCAGTAGTGCAGCTCCCGTTCTACGGAAATATTGTCCTGGATGAAATCGAAATAATCCCGGCTGACCGGTCCGTCGCCGGCAGCGCCGATATACAGGTCGAAGCAGGCGTTTTCCGCCGCACGGCCCGCGAAAAGCCCCCGGAAAACCAACCCGGCCCCCTCGGAGATCAGGGTGGCCGTAAAAATCATGGAGATGGTGGCCATCAGCACACCCATGGTGGCCAGCTTGGCTGTCAGGGTACGAAATACCAGCAGGCTTTGCCCCCGGTACTTCCGGGCGGGCCGCCGGTCGAAGAAGGCGGGTACACCGGAGGCGAAGCTAAGGAAAAATCCGAACAGGAACGCAATGACGCATCCCGCCCCGATGACGCCCAAAATGGCGCCTCCCGCCATCAGCAGACAGGTTCCGGCCACACCCAGCACAATGGAGAAAGAGAACATCCAGCGGCGCACAGTTCCCGTTTGAATGACCATGCCCTCGTTAGCGCGGTCAACATAGATCAGGTCGTGGATATTCGCCCTGCGGATATATTTGCGGCTGCGGCGAAGGGCAAAGAGATAGATCAAGGCAAAATAGAGGACCGTCAGTCCCAAGGCGGGGAGGGAAAAGCCGAATGAAAAGGCGTAGGGCAGGCCGAACAGCGCCAGTACAATGGCACGGAACGCCTGATAGAACAGCCCGCCCAGGGCGGTCCCCAGCACCAGGGCACAGCCGCCCACAGCCAGATTCTCCAGAAAGAACAGCCGGGCTAATTGCCGGTTCTCCAAGCCAATGAGCAGATAGAGCCCCAGCTCCCGGCCCCGGCGCAGAAGCATGAATCTGGTGGCGTAGGCCACCAGCCAGCCAAAGACGCACACCACCACCACGCTGGCCAGCACAATCATCAGGGGAAGTACGGAGATACCCTTGGACAAGGTGATGATCTCCTGAGAGAATACCAGCCCGTTAAACGAATACAGCAGGGCCGCGGCCATGACCACTGTGACAAAGTAGACCAGATAGTCCCGGGCCTGCCGCTTGGCGTTGCGCAGGGAGAGCTCAGATAACGTCACTGACATCACCCCCCAGCGCGGCGAGAATATCCAGAATTTCATGGTAGAATACGGGCCGTCCCCGTTTTCCCCGGAGCAGCTCATTGAACACCCGTCCGTCCTTCAGGAACAGCACCCGTTTGGCATAGCTGGCGCTGTAGGCGTCGTGAGTAACCATGAGAATGGTAGCGCCCATGTCCTGGTTCATGGTGGTCATGATTTCCAGCAGATTCTTAGATGCCTTGGAGTCCAGCGCCCCGGTGGGTTCGTCAGCCAGGAGCAGGGATTGTCCCGCCACCATCGCCCGGGCGCAGGCGGCCCGCTGCTTCTGGCCTCCGGAAACCTGATAGGGAAATTTCGTCAGGATGTCGGTGATGCCCAGCTTTCCAGCCACCTCCCGCACCTGGTTTTGTACCGTTCCGGGGTCCTGGTGATTCAGGGAGAGGGCCAAACCGATGTTTTCCTCGATGGTCAGGGTATCCAGCAGGTTGAAGTCCTGAAACACAAAGCCCAGCCGCTCCCGGCGGAACTTTGCCAACGCTTCTTCGGACAGATCGGCAATGCTCACGCCGTCCAGCAGGATACTCCCAGCGCTGATGGTGTCGATGGTGGAGATGCAGTTGAGCAATGTAGTCTTGCCCGAACCGGATGCCCCCATGATGGCCAGGAACTCCCCAGCCTCCACGTCAAAGCTCACCCGGTCCAGCGCCTTAGTAACGTTGTTTTTGCTCCCATAATATTTTTCGATATTTTGTACTTGTAACATGGCAGTTCGCCTCCTTTGCTTGTGGCTCCATGGTACACCAAAAGCGAAGGCCGTTGTATCGAAGTCATATTGATTTCTCTTACAATTTTGTAAGATTCTCTTTCGCCGGGAAGGTCAGGGTAACCGTGGTCCCTTTTCCTTCCTCAGAGGCAATCTCCAGCCCGAGCTCCAGGAAACCGGCCAGCTTTTTGCACAGATACAGGCCCATGCCGGTAGAGCCGCCCCGGTTGCGCCCGTTGCTGCCGGTGAAGCCCCGGTCAAACACACGGGGCAGTTCATGGGCAGGAATTCCAATACCATTATCGTGAACAATGAGCTGTGTCTGTTTCCCCAGCGGCTTTGCGGAGAGTGTGATCACCGGCGCTGTCCCCCGGTAACGGGCGGCATTTTGGAGCAGCTGCCCCAGAATAAACACCGCCCACTTTTCATCGGTATAGACGGTACAATCCAATTCCTCCGTTACCACCTGAACGCCGCTTTGAATCAACAGAGAACGGTGATTTTCAATCGCCTGGGCAGCAACTTTTCCCATGTCTATCTGTCTAAGCAGGCAATCTTGTTCCGGGTTCTCCGCGCGAGCGTAAAACAAGGCCCGCTCTATATGGGCCTCGATTTGCGCCAGCTCTGCGGTCAGCTTCCGGCGGGTCTCCCCGTCCAAGTCCCGGCAGATGAGCCGGGCGGCGGTGATAGGCGCCTTGATTTCATGCACCCATTGTTCCACATACTCCCGATACTCCCGCTGCTGAGCCTGCGCGTCGGATACCGCCCCCGCCATAGCCCGGCCTGCCCGCCGGGTCAGGTCAAAGAGCCGCCGTTCATAGAGACTTTTGGGCGGCGGAACGCACTCGGCAAACAGATATTTCCGGTCCAATCCCTCCAAAATGGCTTCCAGTTCCAGCAGGCGGGCACGTTGGCGGAGAAAATCGGCCGCTTGAACCGTCACGAAAACCAGAAACAGAGCCAGCATTAAAAGTGCCAGCACGCCCGGCTGTGTCCCTGCGGCAAATAGAAATAGTGCTGCCAGTGCAATACAGACCAGCCAAAGGGCAATCCGGCCCAGTCGGTCAGATAAAAATTCTCGCAGGGTCATAGCTGATACCCCATTCCGCGCCGGGTCTTGATGGCGTCAGGCAAACCGATCTCTGTCAATTTTCCCCGCAGCCGGGTCATGTTGACGCTGAGGGTGTTGTCGTCAATATAAATCTGGTTGTCCCACAACGCGTCAATCAGATCGGCCCGAGAGACGATTTGCCCCGTGTGCGCCATCAGGCAGGCTAAAATTTGAAGCTCGTTCCGGGTTAGCTCCGCAGTTTTTCCGTTGGCCGACACAACTCCCTTCGTCAAACTCAGGCGCAGCCCTCCAGCCTCCAGTGTGTCAGCCGGTTCCGGCTCACCGGAACTCCGGCGCAGAACAGCCTTGATGCGAGCCAGTAGAACAGGGACACTGTAGGGCTTGGTGATGTAGTCGTCCCCGCCCAAGCTCAGCGCCCGTACCTCGTCCACACCAGCATCTCGGCTGGTGACAAAAATAATCGGCGCGGAAACAGCTTTCCGTAGAGCGGCACATAAGGAAAAACCATCCCGCCTTGGCAGTCCAATATCCAAGAGAATCAAATCCGGGCGCTCCAAGACCGCCTGCCCCAGTATATCTGTAAAATTTGTAACCACCAGAGGCGTATATCCTTCGTTTTCCAGAAGCAGAGCCAATTCCTCCTGGATAGCAGTATCGTCCTCTATAACCATTATTTTTTGCATATTACCATTACCGCCCTGTCATTTTCCCTATACTAACACGAATGGAACGCACTTGTCCAGAGGTATCTGCTCTCATGAAAATCAAAAAATCTCACATTCCCCCTTGACAACATCTTTAGAAACAGACACGCACGATAGAATATAGTGGAGGTGATTAAATGTGATCTACCGACTTGGCTTATCGGCAGACGTTTTGTTTTATGACGTTTTTTCATGTTTCTTCTTTTCTCCTCCCCTGTTAGAAGCTCTGCTGGACGACGGCTTTTTCTTTACCGCCATCCAGCAGATTGTTTTATAATCCCTCTTTTATGATTATTGTGCGCTAATCGTATCAACAATGGACATATTGCGTATTCTCTTGATCGGCCCATATACCGCTATAACAACCGAGAAAAGTACGATCAAAACAATTACTATCAGTTTTCCCCACGGAAGTAACCACGGGTCGCCCCATTGACGGCTTATCAGCAAATCAAACAGGAACTTGTTGCAGAGCACTCCCAGGGCAGCACCCACGATACTTCCTGCGATTGCATAGGTAGCCGCCTCCGCAATAATCATTTTGGAAAGCTGACGGTCGCTTAGGCCGATAGCTCGGAACGCCCCATATTGCTTTGTGCGCGCCGCAACACTCATAGCGATGCTGTTGATTATATTGAAAACTGTAATCAGGGCAATCAACGCCAAAAAACCGTAGAGGAACAACCAAACGCAATAGTAGACGCTCAAAGTGCTGCTGTTATCCATCCGTTTGTCAACAAAGGAATAGCCTGTTCCATAGGTGCGGTGTATGGTATTTACCTCTACATCCGTAGCACGATTTGTCAGTTGCATATCAATAACCGTATAATCTGTCTGGCCCGTTAATTGCCGGAATGTATCTTCGGAGCAAATAATCGTTCTGACATCAGCGGAATTGAAGAACGGACTATCAGAGAGCATTCCTACAATCTCTATTTCTGCCGTTTGCCCATTAAGGCTAGGGTTAGTATTCGCACCGTATAGTACACACTCATGGTTGCAATATCCCCAAGTAGGAACCAGGCTTTTTTTGATAGTGCAAATACTGTCGGATTGTGTCGAACGGCTATGTACTTCATGGCGGCTGCCTCCTGTCAGCCGCCGCACCTGCCAGCGTTACCGCGTCATTCTTTTGGGGGATAAAAGAACGGCGGCTTTAATCTC
>CATKZW010000098.1 GCA_949841465.1 uncultured Oscillospiraceae bacterium | reverse complement strand
ACGGTAGCTGCCACGCAGTCCTGCAAGATCACGGATGGTCCCATCCATCCCCTCCAGCAGCAGGGAGCCGGATAGGGCAACCTCCAGGGTGATGATCGTATTAAACCCGTCCAACACCAGATAGTCTGGTGCCTGGATCAGTTCCTTCCGTTTCCTGCGCTGCACAGCGCTGGCCGTTGATACGATGCGGGCCAGTGCCATCCGTTGCCGCTCGGAGAGAAGATGGTGGTTGCCTACAAAGGTAGAGGTGGATTTTGTGTCATATCCACGGTCCATCAGGAATACCGGCTCCTGGGCGGCGGCATTCAATTGTTCGGCGGCCTTTGCTCCAAACTCAATGCTATCCTGCGGGACATAGCCGCGTCTGACGATTTCCATAGCGCCCTCACTCGTCCCATAGATTGGCGTTTATACGCTGCTCAAATTCCTGAATCTCCTCCTTTGTTGCCTCGCGGATACTCTCTTTTCCGCAGTCTGGGCACTGTTTGGCAGGGGCAGTCCGGGAAAACAGAAAGTGGCAGCTATCACACGCATATATCATTATTTTTTCGCCTCACTTTCGTGCCCATTCAGTTTAGCACGGAACGGGGCATTTTTCAATTCAAAACAAGAAGGAGGCCAGCCAGGTGAAATGCTTGCTGAAGTACCAGTGGGTCAAGCTCCCCCGCAGTCAGATGCCAGCAGGCAAGGGCGTCATGGGCGCCTGGGCGCGGCTGGCCTCCCGTGCGGCCTTCCGCAACGGGCAGGCTCGCTATTGCAGATATGTCAATCAGGTCACCATCGGCTCCTGGGCAGGCGGTATCGTAGGGCTCAAGAGCATCCTGGGTATCAAAAACCGAAGCAAGGCCCTGGAGATGATGGACAAGCTGGCCCAACTGGGCTACATAGATTATGAGCTGAACCCCAAGACAAAGAAGCTCACCTATCAGATCAAAGACTGGGTGGTCCAGTGCTCCGGCGAGCCCTGCATGGGCTCTGAGGCCATCTATGCCACCCAGGGGTATGGCTTCCTATGTCTGCCCCGGAACATTACCCAGCGCCTCGTAGAGGCGCACTATCACTTTGATGAGTCGGACGCATGGCTGGATCTCTGGTGCCACACGGTATGGCAGGAGCCCGGCAATGCGTTCTCTCATATGGCGCCTGTTATCCAGTTCGGCAAGTATGGCGCCGTTTTGACCCTGGAAACCCTCGGCCACCGTTGGGGATGGGAGAAGACGAAGGTCTGGCGCTTTTTCAAAAAGCACGCGGATGCCTTCCCGCTGCAAAAGCTGCCAGGCTCCTTCGGCTGCCTGATCTTCAACACCGGCTACCCAGCAGGAACCTCTTTTACTCTGCCGGAGTCAGCACAAGTTAAACGTATTTTAGAGGAAATACGCATTTGGGGCGGAAATACGCACACCAATAGCGGAAGCGACCATGAGCGGGTGAACCGCTGGGTCGCATGGTATAGCCGTAAGGTAATGCCGCAGATCCCGCAGCCGCAGTCTGACCCCGCGGTGGAGCAGTGCCGTGTTGCAGTTTCGGGCTGCCCTATTACGCGCGCGTATTTTTCTCCGTGTAGGCATTGTAAGAGTTTCGTTGAGGACTGCCAGGGTGTAGAGGGAATTTCCCCGGTCGAATTTGAGCTTTTGCCCAGGGCTGGCCCCAAAGCCGGCCCGCCATTCGATTTTGGAGGTATTGACTATGGCAGATTTGAAGGCGACCCGTTGTGGTGAGCTGCCGAAAAATGAATTTTCTCCTCAGACGGAGCAGCTGATTTCGCTGTTGGAGCGCCGGGGGATCGTGGAAGACCACAGCATTGTGAATGAAAAAGCCCGTCAGGCGGAACAGGCTCTGCGCCGCAACATGTACCATAACACCCAGATGATGCTCAAGCACTACCGGGACATCGTCTGGGCGCTGGAATGCTTCCCGGAGCAGGTGGCGGAGGAGCTAGACCGCCCGCTGAAGGACTTGGACGCCCTACTCAGCATGGTGGATACTCAGCTGGCCATGGGGAACACCCGGCTGGAGCATCGGATGCTGACTATCAAGCAGTCCCGGCTGCTGCTGGACCGGATCAACGATGCCCTGACGGTACTGCGGCAGAAGCCGGGGAACGGCGAGATGATGTATAATATCATTTTCCAGACCTTTGTCACCCCGGACAAGCTCACGCACCAGGAGATCCTGTACCGGCTGGACATCTCGGACCGGCACTACTACCGGCTCCGGCAGCAGGCGGTCAACATCCTCTCCATCCGGCTCTGGACGGCCCCGGCGGGGTGCCTGGACGCATGGCTGGAGATCCTGACCTTGCTGGAGGGAAACTGATGGCAGAAAAATGGCAGGAAAATTGGCAGCGCTGCCGCTGATGACATGGGGAGTGTAAATGTGGTATGATGGTAGCGTCCAAAAGTGGGCACGGGCAGTGCGCCGGTCCCGCAGAGAGCCTTTGGCTTCCCTGCGGCCCGGTGCTTTTTGCTGCCCAGATTATCAGGAAGGAGGAACCTGTATGGCGAAAAAAGAGCACGAGAAGCACACCATCAGCCCTAGATCGGCAAGGCTGCAGCGCCGGGTACAAGCGGCAGTGTCTGCCTGCTACATGATGCTGCTGACCGCACAGCCTGCCGCAGCAGCCGACACCATGTGGACCCGCTTTTCCACGATCATTGCGGACGTCTACGGCCAGCTGGTGGGCATCTCCACTATCGTGGGCGTGACAGCCGCGGCTGTGGCGCTGCTGGTGCGCATGATCTCCCGCAACGAGCGGGCGGTTGCCGAGGCCACCAGCTGGCTCAAACGGATCGTGGTGACGTGGATCGTCCTCAACACGCTGGGATTCGCGGTGGCATACCTGCAGCCGCTGATCCAGGGCGGACAGTACACCCCCTGAGCAACCGCAAATGAACCACACAACCAAAAAAGGAGGAAACGCCCAGTGAAAAAAAGGTTCATTTCCCTGTTGGTATCGCTTCTGGTGCTGACGGCGCTGGTGCTGCCCGCCGGGGCAGCGTCTGTGGATCTGGCGGATCCGGAGGCCCTGCTGCCTGTGGACATCATCATCGACCAGGATTCCAGGGAAATCCGCAAGGTCTATGACCTCTCGCCCAACACGGACCCTGCTGCGCTTCCTATGGAGGCGTTTGAGCGGGACGGGTCCAGATATGAATGCACCGACATTCTGCGGGAGGTGGTCATCGGCTCCGAGACCCAGACCATCACCCAGACGGAAACTGTGGACAGTGCCAAGAAGGACATGGAAACCGTCCTTGAACTGCTGCCCCAGGAGAAGGAGACCACTACGGAGGACGGTTTTACCGGCACCCTCCATTTGGTGCTGGACAGCATCAAGACCGAACCTGCCGGGTATGGCAGCTCCACCAAGCCTGTCACAGCCACCCGCAGCTATCCCAACCTGGCCAGCGCCGATGCCAACCATCTGCCCAAGACCATTACAGAGGGGGGCCGGACGCTGAAACTCCAGGACATCCAGTGGCAGACTGATAATACCTATAATGCCGATGACTACGAGATCGGAGACCGGTTTACCGCTATCTGTACCTACGGCGGCAGCAAGTCGGTCAGCTATGTCACCGGCTACACGACTACCGCCAATTACACTGGAGAGGTGTACCGTACCGGCGTGACGGTCATCCGCTATACCGTCATCTTTACCGGTACCCCTATCGCCTCTGTTGATCCGGAGCCTGTGGCGAAGGAGGACCAGCCGCAGGCCGGAGCGGGGTGGCCGGTTATGACAGTGCTCGGTTTGGCCGCCCTGGCCGCTGGCGCGGGCGGAACCTATTTTGTGATGAAACGAAAGGAGCGCATGAGCTATGAAGAAACTGCTGACGATGGCCGGGGTGGCGCTGATGCTCACCATGGCGATGGCCACGACGGCCATGGCGGCCGAGTATAATATCGACGGTCCGGAGGACCCCCTGTTCGCCTCCCCCACATCGGTGGACCAGGTCACAGTAGTGGGCGGCGGTGTGACGGAGCAGAGCAATATCGACCGCAGTAAGAATGCGGCCGTGGTTCCGCCGCCCTTCGGCAGCCCTGAGTCCTACCAGACCGGGAGCGGGGCCGTGCTGATCCCGCAGACGCAGACTCAGACGAGCGGTTCCGCCACTACTCCCATCGGAGGCGGTACCGCCTATTACCCGCCCGCTGAGTCCGTAACCCCGCCGGCGAGCGATGTCACCACTTCGTCCACCTCGTCTACCCCTTTCACCCTGCCGGATGGGCTCTACTACTCGGATGGCAGCATCGGCCGGTTGAAGATCCCGAGTATCGGGGTAAACGTCAAGGTCTACGAGACGGAGAGCCTGGAGAGCCTGGCCAAGGGGGCAGGACACTTCAAATCCACCTCCTGCTGGGATGGCAACGTGGGGATCGCTGGCCACAACAGAGGGGTGACCAATCACTTCGGCAAAATCCACACCTTGAAAACCGGGGACCAGATCACATACACCACCCAACTGGGTACCAGGACGTATGAGGTCTTTTTTGTCGGGCAAATCGAGGAGACAGACTTCTCCCGGCTGGAGCGCACGAGCGATAACCTGATCACACTGGTCACCTGCGTTCGGGATGTCCGAAACATGCGCTGGTGTGTGCAGGCCCGGGAAGTGCGTTAGCCGCGTTGTAAATTCCCCTGCTTATTTGTATAATTATGGTGAATACAAAAGAACAGGAGGAATCGAACATGAAAAAGCACACAATGAGCTTCGTGGCAGGACTGCTCACCAGCGCAATGCTGTTCGGCGGCGGCGTAGCCTATGCCGCTGGGGTAATGGCGGAATACGCCCCTCAGCAGGCCTACGTGGACGGTGTCCCGGTCCAGATGAATGCGTACAACATCGGCGGCAACAACTATGTCAAGCTCCGTGACATCGGACAAATGGTCGGTTTCAATGTCTATTGGGACGGCCGGGCGGTCCAGATCGACAGCAATGCTCCCTACACCGGCGAGGCCCCCGCACAGGGGAATGCTTCCATCCGTGTAGGCAGTTCCAAGGGGAGTACGCTGAAAGAGGGCGTAACCAGTACCTTGATTATCGCTCCCAGCCGTTCGGACTATACGGTGACCTCCAGCAACCCCGCCGTCGCCCATGTGGCGGAAGTCCTAGGCCATTGGACCGTAAACACCAAAGCCCCAGGCGCGACAGTCATCACGGTGACTGCCCCAGACGGGAAGACGGGAAGCGTGTCCATTACGGTGGAACCCTCAGCCCCCACCAACGGGAACGCCGGGAGCAATAATCTAAACGCCAATATGGAGATCCGGCTGGAGATGATTCGACTGATCAACCAGACCCGCGTAGCTTACGGTGTGCCAGAGCTGCCTGTTGATGACGCTCTGATGAACGCGGCCCA
>CATKZW010000097.1 GCA_949841465.1 uncultured Oscillospiraceae bacterium | reverse complement strand
TAATACACAGCAAACCGGGTCCCAGCAGAGCAGCACCTCCCATGGAACCACGCAGCAGACGAATAGCAACACCCGGCAGGAAAACACATCCCGGGCTGCTTCTCAGCAAACGGCGAATGAAGGCTCCACCTTCAACGCCGGAGGCCGAACCCATGGAGGCGGCGGGCGTGCTCAACAGACCCGGCGGAGATCTGTTCCTCCCGGTACCCGGCGGTCCCCCAGCTATGTGCCGCCTACAGGCAGTACAGCTCAGGCTCCAGGCACATCGAATACTCAGACAACGCAGGGACAGCCCGGCACATCGGCACCCAAGCAGCCTAACAGTTCCCAACCTGGTGCGGCAGGGCGCACAGCGCCGAAGGGAGAGGCGTTCAACGCCTCCACACCCCGGTCCGGCCCCACAGGTACAGGGACCACGGGCAGAGGCCCTGCGGCCCAGCCCGGTGTAACAGGAACACAGACCCGTTCCACCACTTCCACGCAGACCAACAGCACCCGCCCTGCTCCGATAGGGACAGCGTCCAGAACCGCGCCGCCCAGGCAGCCCAATGGCACTCAACCCAGTCAGGCAGGAACGGGAGGAAGTCCTCAGTCTGCCCGTTCTACCCATGCCACCACTCAGCGCACAGGCGGCAGTACGGTGAACAACAGCACCCAGACCTCCGAGCAGACCAATGTAACCATAGGCCAAGGCAGTTCTGGAACATCGGCACCGCAAACGACAACACTTCCCCGCCCGCCCCATCCTGGCGGGCCAAGTATCCCAAAGTCCGGGGACAAGCAGGATAAAACCCGCACCACCCGCCGGGAAGATTCGGGCGCTGTCCCCAAAACACCCGGCGCTCCGACCGCTCCCAGCGTGTCCCAGCCCGGCCCCGCAGGAAAGCCGTCCCGCAGTACCCAGCGGCCCAGTGAATCCGCGCCCCGGCCCGGCAGGAATGCTGCCCCGGCTACAGCCGCGCCCCCGGCGGGAGCTGCATCTTCCAGCCCGGTATGGCAGGAACGCACTTCCGGTCCTGGCCGTCCGGCGGTGAACGGCACATCTCCCAGTCCGACCACGCGGGAAGCGCGAAGGCCTGCCGCTCCCACATCGCCCTCGATGAAGGGCGGAGCGCCCACGGTCCGTCCCGGCCCGGCAGGAACCGCGCCCACCGATCAGCGTGCGGCCAGCACGAAACGTCCGGCCCCGCGCCCATCGAAGCGGGCAAATCCAGTCCGCCGGCCTCCGCCTCGCGGCAAAGGAGGGACCGGCCGTGGATGAATACGAACAGCGAAATGATGAACGAGCCAGGGCGGCGGCACATATCCTGACCGCCCTGGCTGCCGCCGGGCCCAAAGGCGCAGCCCTCGCCGCTGCGAAGGAAACCGCGCCTTTCCTGATTAAATTAGCGGCGGGACTTATGGCCCTGCTGCTCCTCATCCCCATGCTGGTGTTTACCGCCATGCCCAATATGTTTTTCGGCTACGAGGGCTCCAGCACGGAGGACGTTACTCACATGACCCAACAGGCCCTGACCCTGGGCGGCGTCTATATGAGTCTGGAGGACTTTGAGAATACCCAGGTGGATTCCATCATCACCAGCATCCTGGACGAATATGAGGACGATGGCGTTGAAATAGACGAGGTGAAGATCAACAGCATATTCGATGAAAATGATCTCGCCTGGCTCATCGCCATCAATTCGGCGGCCTATCAACAGGACCTGGACGCCATGAGCGCCCAGGACATCCGCACCTTCTGTACCTCCCGGCTCACCCATGAATACACCCTGCTGGAAGGGCAAAAAAACGTCCTCAAAGTGACGGTGAGACACCTGGACCCGGACAAGCTCATGGAGCAGCTGGGCTTTGACGACGAGGGTAAAACCTGGGCCGGGGCCATCTATGAGGTGCTGTCCGGGAGCAACGCCATTGAGGAATACGCGCCCTATTTTGAGCAGTACCGGCCCAGCTACAGTGGGGACCCGTCCGCTCCCTCCGGTCCCGGTGGTCTGCATGGTCCCAGCTACGGCAACGATATCGACCTGTCCCGGTTTGTCAGCCCCGGCACGAAAAACAATAAGGACTTAGCGGCCTACGCCGTCCAGGCATGGGAAAACAACTGGGGCTATGTCTGGGGCACCTACGGTAATGTGCTGACGGAATCCCTGCTCAACTATAAAATCCAGCAATACCCGGATTGGGTGGGCCAGAATGCGGGCTTTATCCGCTCCCACTGGCTGAACCGCCGCTGTACGGACTGCGTGGGACTCATCAAGGGTTACGGCTGGCTGGACGCATCCACTGGGGCCATCCGCTACGGCACCAACGGTATGCCGGACTACGGCGCCAACACCATGTACCGCGCCGCTGCCAACGCCGGCGTGTCCGGTCAGGACTACGGGCCCATCAGCACCATGCCGGACATCGTGGGGCTGGCGGTCCACATGGACGGCCACATCGGGGTGTATATCGGGGGCGGCTATGTGATCGAGGCCGCCAATACCTCCACCGGGGTCATCAAAACCCAGCTGGCGGGCCGGGGCTGGACGGAGTGGTGCAAGATCCCCTACATCAACTATTTGGAGTGAACGCTATGGAGAAGGAAACCAATTTACGCGCCCTGCGGCACCGTCATGGGGTCTGCCTGACGGAGTTGGCCGACGCCTGCGGGCTGTCCAACCAATACCTCAGCCGGGCGGAGCTGGGGCTGATCCCGCCTACCCCCCGATTGGAAAAGCAGCTGCTGTCGGCGGTGGAGACGGTCATTGCCCACCGGGCCAGCACGTCCCAGGCCCTGGCGAAAGAGCTTCAGCCCTTGAAGGGCCGTCTGCTCCAGCCTGTGGAGGTGGTCCGGCGTGAATAACGAGACCTATTATATCCCCGCCAATTTCACCGACGCGGGCCGGGTGATGGGGATGTTCGAGCTTCGCAACCTGGTGGAGGCGGTCATCCTGACCCTTCCTGTGCTCTACTTCTGCCTTGTGCTGCTGCCCTTTGAACTGACGACCAGGATCACCGTCACCCTTATCATCGTGGTGCCCCTGGGCGGCTTCAGCCTCATGGGGATCAGCGGCGACAGCCTCACCCGCTGGGTGGGCATCTGGTGGCGCTGGCGGCGGGCGCGGAGGCTCATGACTTATCGAGGAGGAAAAAGCTAAAACATGAATTTGAAACAACTGCTGTTCGGCGGCGGGGCCAGCGCTCCCGCCGCCGAACCTTTCCGGGACAGCATCCAGGCATGGCTCCCCATCCAAAACATTGTGGGCGGCGTTGTGGTCACCAAAGACGGACGGTTCGTGAAGATCCTGGAGGTACTGCCGGTAAACATTTACCTGAAATCTCCCAACGACCGGGAGAACATCATATCTTCCTACGCCGCGTGGCTGAAGATCGCGCCGGACGATTTGCAGATCGAGGCCCGCACCCTGCCTGCCGACACGGCGGACTACGTGGAGCGGATGAAGCAGTATGCCGCCCATGAGCCCAACGAGTCCTGCCGGGAGATGATAGAAGACAATATCGCTCAAATCGGCCAGGGAGTAGCCAGCGACGCCCTGCGGCACCGCTTCTTTCTCATCTTCCAATATGAGAGCCGCATGAGGTCCAAGGGCCACACCACTGCCGCCATTGTCCAACGCCTCAACGAGGAAGCGGACACCGCCCGGCGGTATCTGGACGGCTGTGAACTGGAGGTGCTGGAGCCCAGCTTCATGGACGACTTCATTTTGAAGCTGCTGTATGAGATCATCAACAAGCGGACCAGCCGCCGGGTGCAGCTCCCGGAGGGTGTGTTCGACATGACCACCGCCGTCCACGGCGTGTTTGAGGAGTGAGCGCTATGCAGAAGAAAAAGCCGTCCAAGGGCGGGGCCAAAACCGCTGTCAAGAAAAAGCCGCTGTTAAAAAAGAATGACAGCCAGGAAAAGTTTTCGTTGAAGCGTCTGATTTTCGGCGAGGAAAAAACCGATTTGGCCGAGTTGGAGGCGGGCTCCACCACCATCCTGGATATCCTGTCCCCCACCGCCATCGACACCAAAAACCGGGACTACATCCTGGTGGACGGCGTGTACCACGCTTACCTCTATGTGGCGGGATACGGCTATTCCACCACTGTGGGTTCCTGCTGGCTGGCTCCGCTGGTGGAGGCGGGCGAGGGCGTGAGTCTGAGCTTCGTGGTAAAGCGCCAATCCAAGGAAAAGATTCTCTCAAAAATCTCCCAGACCACCATGGTGAACCGCTCCCGGATGCGGGATGTAGGCGACACCCGCCAGGACTTTGAGGAGCTGGACAGCGCCATCAGTTCAGGCCTGTATCTCAAAGACGTGATGAATAGGCAAGGCGAGGACTTCTACTATATGCACACGTTGGTGGAAGTTACCGCCGACGACCCGGAAACCCTGGAGCAGCGGGTGACGGCGGTGGAAAAGCTGTGCGTGTCCATCGATATGATTGCCCGGCGCTGCGACTACAAAAACGAGCAGGCATTCCTCTCGGCGCTCCCCCTGCTGGCCCTGGATGCCGATGTGGAGCGCAAATCCCGGCGCAACGCTCTGACCTCCGGCGTGGCGGCAGCCTTCCCCTTTGCCTCCTATGAGCTCAGCGACCGCAACGGTATCTTCCTAGGGCTGAACCTGTACAACCGCTCCCCGGTGTTCCTGGACCCCTACGACGACTACAAGTACACCAACGGCAACTGCTGGATCGGCGGCTCCTCCGGCGCGGGCAAGACCTTCACCCTGCAATGCCTGGGCGGACGGTTGCGGCAGCAGGGGCGGCGGGTCATCTTCATCGTGCCCAAGAAGGGTCACGAGTTCCGCCCCCTGTGCGAGCTGCTGGGCGGGCTGTACCTGCGCCTGTCCCCGTCCTCCAAGGACTGCCCCAACATCATGGCCATCCGCCGCAAGTCGCTGGACAGCTACGCCGGCCTGCGGGACATGGCCGCCCGGGATGATTCGGTCCTGGCAGATAAAATCTCCCGGCTGATTATCTGGTACTCCCTGCAAAAGCGGGATCTGTCCGATGAGGACAAAAACCTGCTGGATTCCTCCCTGGTGGAGTGTTACCGGCGGTACGGGATCACCTTTGACAACGCCACTATCACCGACGGAGACGGGAACTTTGTGGAGATGCCTATTCTGCCGGACTGGTACGACGTGCTGATGAAAAACCCGGACACCAAGCATTTAGCGGTTGTGCTGGCCCGGTATGTTACCGGCTCGGCCTCCGCCATGGGCCAGCGCAATGACATCGACCTGGACAACAAATACATCGTGCTGGACACCTCCGGGATGCCGGACGACCTGCTGCTTCCCGGTATCTTCTGGGCCACCGATATCGCCAACGACCTGATCATGGACGCAGGCAGCGACCTGTCCGCCCTCATCGCCGACGAGCTGTGGTCCCTGGTAGGGGCCAATTCCAACCCCCTGGCGGCGGGCTTTGTCCAGGAGATG
>CATKZW010000096.1 GCA_949841465.1 uncultured Oscillospiraceae bacterium | reverse complement strand
GCGTCGGTCCGGTACTCCCGGCCAAACTCCGGGGGGAGCTGGTCCATATCGCCGGACATACGGAAGCCAATCCTGTTCATGGGGTGCTGCCCTCCTCTCTCGCCGCCGTAGTCCTGATATACAGGCGGGACATAGGGCGTGGTCATGGGATAGCGGCTTTCCGGACCTCGATACGCCTCCCGGTCGTCCCAGTAGCGACTTTCTACCCACGACCCGCCGTCATTTTGCGGCGCAAAGCGCCCGTTGTCGTAGTGCTCCCGGCCACGGCGGTCCCGGAAGCGGGAATCAGGGCCGTCACCGTATTCGGACCGGGGATAGTCCCGGCGTTCGTAGTCCTGGCGGCTTCTGTCCCGGCCGGAGGTCATGAGGATCATTCTTCCAATTCGGTTCATGATTTCCCTCCTCTCAGGTCGTGGGCGCGGGCGGTGCGGCAGGGGCCGTGCCGTCAATGCTGGCAAGGGAATTGTCCGGGCAGGGGCAAGTCTTGCCCAGCAGACGGAACGCGCCGCCCGTGGCACTGGTGGAGACCACGGCGGAATACCGGGTCCGGGTGCGGATGCCGCACGCGGTCACCTGGGCGCAGCAGCGGTTAGTCAAAGGGTACTGCTCCGTTCCGGTCCCAATGGTAACGACCACAGGCGCGTTGATGGTGGCCGCCGCAGGAATTGCCTGGGCAATCACAATGCAGTACTTGCACCCGTTGCGGTAGCTTCCGGCGGGCAGATTCACCACCACGTTCCCGCCGGCAAAAGTGACGGCCTGGGAAATCACCAGGCGGTCACAGAGTTTACAGCTCGTTTTGCAAGCCATCTTAAAACCTCCTAAAAAGTCAGGGGCGGCAGGAATCCCCGCCGCCCCGAAATGGTCACGGCAAAAGCCGGAAAGGATCAGCAGCAGCGATTGCCGCCGCAGTCACAGCCGTTATTCCAGCCGGTGGACTGCTGGAGCAGCCGCGCAACAATCGAGTTGCCCACGGCGTCAATATACCCGTTCTGGGCAGCCTGGGACTTCTCCAGCTTCAAGGTCTGATTCTCCGCCTGGAGAGCGTCCATCTTACTCTGGACCATGAAGTCCATCAGGCCGCGATAGTTCGCGTTCTGATTGTCGATGATGTCCCGTCCAACATCCCGAATGGAGGTTTTGATGTCACAGGTGTCCGCCGCCATCTGATACTTGACATCTCCGATGGCGCTCTTGATCTGGCAGCAGCAGTCCTGCTGGTTGTAACCCATCTGGTGGAGCTGCTGCATCAGAATGGCCTGCCGGTTGCATTCGGCCAGCTCCGCCTGGGCGGCGGTCTGCATGATGGTGGTGCCCAGGCCATTTATAGCGTTGCTCTGCGCGTAGAAGCCGTCGCACAGGCCCTGGGTGTTGCCGTCCAGCTTACTGATAATGGTCTGGGTGTCAAGGGCCCTCTGGAGGACCGCCTCCGTGGGATAGCCGCCGCCAAAGCCGCCGTAGCAGCCGGGGGCTGGATAAGGAACGACCGTCACATTATCACCTCCGTTGCCGCCGCCGTTTCGGCTTCCGAAGCCGTTCCCGTTGTTGCCCCAGCCGAAGATAATCGCCAGGATAATGACGGCCCACAGGCCTTCGTTGCCAAAGAAGCCGCCGCCGTTGTTTCCGTTGCTGTTGTTGTCGGACTGCCCGGCAAGAAAGCCGGTCAAAAGCTCGTTGCCCATAAAAAAACTCCTTTTCAAATATTGCAAGCCGGGGCCGTACGCTCCCCGGACGATGCCGAATGGGAGCGGTTTTGGTCAAGACCGCAAACTGAAAAGAAGTGAAGATTTGACTTCTTATTTGATTTTCTGTCTCAGAAACTTAAAAGTGGATACCCAGGCCGGAGAGAATTTCTTCCGGGGTGGTCCCAGCCTCCCGCAGCAGATTCCGCCCGGTCTGCTCCAGTTCTCCAGCAGATTTTCCAAAAATCATCCGGCGGGCCTGGGCAACCTTGGGGTCGTTAGGATTTTGGCTGTTCAAATATTTCTGCACCAGATTCATGGGGTTTCCGCCCCCTGCGGCCATCTGGATGATGCTCTGAATCATGTCGTTCATGCCTTAATCCCCTTCCCGGCGGGCTTGTCCGCCGCGTCCTTCGCGGGGGATTTCCCCGCCGCCAGCTCTTCCCGGAGTGCGTTAACATCCTGTCTGAGACGTTCCAGCTCTTCCAGCGGCGCGTATTCCACCGCAGGGGCGGGAGCCGCCACTGTCTGCGGGGGCGGCGTCTGAACGGGGCTGTAATCGACGTCACGATAGGTCCGGAATACCGGAGTCCCATTGTCTCCCAAGGCCTTAGCGTAGATATAGCCGTGGGCCCAGTCCGGCATGATGGTCAGCGCGCCGGAAAAGTCCGTGGGGACGGCCTTGGCCTCGTCAAAAGAGGCTACGGGGCGAAAAATCACGCTGGGCTGGTCCTGCCGGGCCGGGGGTTGGGCGGGAGCCTGAACTTGTCCGCCGGACTGATATCCGCTGCCCAGCCAAGTGCGATTATTCACGGGCCGGGGCGGGTTCAGCGGCTGTCCTGTGTAGGGGTCGAAACGATACTGTTCCATGTGGTTCGCTCCTTCCGTTTTTTCGCTTTCCATCATACACCAAATTTCGGAGGAAAAACTATCAATTTCCTATCAAAAAACTATCACGGCAAAAAGGAGCCGGGGATTAACGCCCCGACTCCTTCACCTTATTCACCTTTTCATAGATGCCGCGAAGCCGTCGATCTGTCGTGGCAATGGATATCGCCAGGGACGCGGCGATCTTGACCCGGGACATTCCCTTCACCCGCAAATCAAAAACCGCTCTCTCATCGTCCGTGAAGTTGCAGCCGTGACGGAAGTTTTCGCACTCTGCCTCCGTTAGATTGTGCAAGAGCATTGGTGCGAACTCGCAGCCTCCTTGTTTAGATTTTGCCGGTCTTCTTGGCGAAGCGGTACAGCATCGAGCAGAGCTGCTGCCGGGTCACAGGCTGGCTGAGCTTCAGGTCTCCGGCGGCGTCCCCGGTGAGGATGCCGTTTTTCTTGGCCCAATCAACGCCCTCCTTGTGGGCGGGGCTGGGGGTATTGTCCATACGCTTGTCCTCCTTTTGATAGTTCGGGCGCACAACGCCCACGATCTGACTGTAAGGCCGGGCCTTCCGGCAGACCATGCCGCCGTTGGACTGGCTGCCGGCCTCGCTGGTGTTGCCCTCAATTGCCACCACGCCGGTGAGCGTCACTTTCTCAATAATTCCCGTGTGGTCCGTAGCCGCGCCGCCGGGGAAATCGTAGATGACCACATCGCCGGGGCGGTAGTCCTTTGTCACCCACTGGCCGGATTTCTTGGCGGCCTCCATCAGCACCCCGCAGGAAGCGGTCCTCATAGGCAACGATACTCCGGCATTGGCGAACACCCACTGCACGAACGCCATGCACCAGGGGAAGGCTTTCCCGGAGACTTCCCGGCCATAGTACCAGGTATTGTACTTCACCCGGTTGCTGTTGGCGGGCTCCTCCCTGGTCCCCAGCTCCCGCCGGGCGATACTCAGCACATTTTCAGCCGTCATTCCGCGCCCCCAGAGACGATCTCCTTGGTCTGCACCAGGGCCTTTCGGTTTTCCGTGTTGATCTCCCAGACGGCCCCCTCAATCATGTTAATGACGGCCTCAGTGACTACCACGCCCATTGCCCGCAGCTGCTCCTGGACAAACTGCTGCCGCTTCTCTCCGGAGGGGTCCTGGTCGTGGTACAGCTGCTCCGCCGCCCGGGCGAAGGACTGCACCAGCCGCCGGATGTTCTCCTGGGTGGCGGCGTCGGTATTGGCCTGAATCCATGCTCGGGCTTTGGGGACCAGATAGGCCAGAAGGCCCACGGCGAACGCCGCCAGAAGATTGCCGATGATTTCATAAAGGTTATTCATATGTATCCTCCCTTTCTCCGGGCTTGTCCCCGGTTAAAACCTTGCTTACCTTAATCCCCGCCAGCAGCAGGGCCTCCACGCCTCCCGCGCCCAGGGTGTACTGAATCAGCGTATCCGGAACCGCGCCCTTGACACAGAAAATGGCGGTCATGGCCACGATGAAGCTAAAGGCGAACAGACCCAGGGCCAGCAGGATGACGTTGGAGGTCTTTGGCCCCCTACTCCGTTTCCCGCTCACAGCCCCACCCTCCCAAGAAGGAAGGCGATTACGGCGGCGCACACGGCCCACAGAGACTTTTCCACCAACCCCTCCCACCGTTTCCCCGGCTTGGACTCCAGCTCCCGGAGCTTCCGGTTCAATTCGTCGTGGCTTTCTTTGAGATTGTCCAGCTTCTCCATAATGTTCTTGTATTGCTCCCCCTGGATGCCCTCCAGGCGCTCCAGTTCCCGAAGCCGGTCAAAGACCTCCCGATGCGTGCTTGCATGCTGTTCATTGGCCCGCTCCAGCGCCTCCACCCGGGGACCCAGCGGGCAGTCCCGCGGATTGTTCTGGCATTTTTCGTTCATAAAATCTCCTCCTGGGCTTTGGTGTATTCAACAACAATTCGGAATTGTCCCCCAAGCTGCGAGCTAACATTGGAAGTGAGATACACGATCAGATCATCCCCGCTTTTCCCTGTGCTGATAGTCGTGTAGTTCATGCCTTGAGCAAAATCCAAAGGGACAGAATCTCCGGATGTGTACGTTAATGTTCCGGACAGGAGCGTTATTTCTCCGACCCCCCGCAATGTCCCGACAACCTGCCCATTGAGTTGATTCAGCGTCCCAATCAGAACAACACGGTAGTGATCACTATCCATCCACTTGCCGATGCAAACCTCCTCGGCGGAATAGATTTCTCCGCCGGAACAGCCTCCGCCAGGGCCCATGATATTCAAGGCCTTTCCGCCCGAATAAATCTTCATGCAGTCCCTCCTTTGTCGGTGGTTTTTGTGTACTCAAGGACAAGAACAACTGGCCTTGTTTTATCAGAAGAATGAGATATAACCATTACTATTGCAGAGATATTATTGTAATTATCATAAAATGTTGCGATATATCTACTGCTGTTTCTATAAAAATTTAATGGAAGTCTGTCATCGTTATTGAGTGCTAAGATATATCCTTCGATTTTATGAATAGATGTGGTGCTGCTTAACCCATAAATTGCTTTTGCGGTTTCAATTTCAGATGGACTTGTTGTATTAACCACAATCCGATAAAGCGGTTTTCCATCAATCCAAGTCCCAATGCGGGTTTCCTCTGTGGAGTATACCGCCCAGGCAGAACCAGAAGAGCCGCCGCTGCTTCCGTCGTCGACGAAATATGTTCCGCTTCTCTTCTGTTCCTCCGGCAGGGCGTCAAACTCAGTCTGAGAAAGAATGCCCCGGTTCGGGTTGTCTACGTTGAGGGTATTTCCTTCTCTGCTCAGTCCGTCTCCGGCGGTCAGGTCCTGGCTGCCGCCACCCCCAACAATAGTTGTCCCTTTGTATTTGAGACTCATATTCC
>CATKZW010000095.1 GCA_949841465.1 uncultured Oscillospiraceae bacterium | reverse complement strand
TTTAAAAATCTGCAGGGACAGGGCTTAGATTGGTGTTGCCTTTTTGCCTCCCACACAGCCCTTTTGACCCAATTCTCTTTCAAATTTTCTTGCATCACCTACTTGACTTCATACCATTAGACTTTTGTGGCCGCAGACCAGGCAGCTTCACAGCCTTGTACGGAACGTAGCGGTCCACGTTACTTTTGCGGTAGGCCTCGCCGTAATACAGCAGAGCCCCGGTCAGCGAACCCATGACGAGGCTGGCATCACGGTCATCACACGCAGTCTTGATGGTTCCAATCAACAGCTTACGGTTTCCTGCCCGGTCAAAGATTCCGCCCAGGTAGCACTCAATGCACAATCCGCCGATTCTCCCGGCCTTCAGTTCAGGTAAAAAGCTGAACTGCGGATGGCAAAGAGCCACATCAGGGGGCCAGGTGGGACAGGCCGGTTCACAGACGATAAAAGAACTACACTCAGGCCAGAAGCCGCTGGACTGCACCAACGCGATCACTCCATTGAAAAACTCTGTTGTGGTCTTCCTGGGGGCATCCTGGGCAGGCATATGCTCCTTTGCCCAGCGCCGGGCAATCAACTGATCCACACCCTCATGGAAGAGGCCGGCAAACTGCTCGATGCGCTCCGCTTTGGTCATTTGGTCCTGACGCCAGTACCATTCCAGCCGCAGGGGAACGCCGCCCCGGTAAATGCCATTCCGCCGCTTCCAGAGAGGTGTACTCCAATTCAAAGCCAGCAAACTCAAAGTTTTGGCTGAAATGGTTGAGCCGCAAGGCCAAATCATCATTTTTCCAGTCGATGCAATCGCACAGCGACGATTTATGTTTACATTCCCGCATTACGCTGCCTCCTCATTGTTCATTTTTTTGCACAGGTCAATAGCCTTTTGGCACTGATCCATCTCAAATCCGCCGATATGGGCGCGGTCTGGCCGCAGGTGAAGCTCCCCCGCCAGCCAACGGTATGCCCCTGTCCGGGTCATGCGTCCGCTTTTCCAGAGGGCGTCAAACACACGATGGGTTTCCATCCGCTTCAGCCGGAGCACCTCGTTGGCTACATTGCCTAATGCGCGGGCCGAGCCTTTGTGGCAGCCCACCCGTGCGTTGCAGTTCTGACATTGGTAGATGTACTCGCCGGTCATGCCCAGCCGCTGGGTGGACTCACCGTAAACGGCTCTTGCCGGGACCAGCCTGATCACTCCGCCGCAATAGCGGCAAATATTGTTATCCTTCAAGCGAAGCCACCCCCCTACGCCGCCTTCTTGGCGGCGGATTTGCTGGGCTTCTTCGCTTTGGCCGGGATCTTCTTGGGCTTGGCCTCCTTGGACTGAGCCTGTACGGCCACTGGGGGTACCGCGGGCTCCCGCATGGCGCTCTGCATATAGTAGGCTTTCTCCGTAGACAGGTTCAGCATCCCCGCCTGGGCAATGCCCAGGGTCACCGTACCGGACAGGGCCTTTAGGCTGTTCATCAGTTCCGGGACCAGATACCAGAATTCGCCCTGGGGCGCGCCTGTCAGCGGCACCACGTCCATGGATTCCACCGCGCTCCCCAGCTCGCTCTTGCAGGAAAACGTGATCCGTCCGCCGTCAAAGGCCAGCTTCACCCGGCCTTTGGGGTCCATGGTAGCCACCGCCTGTAATGTCCGGCGCAGGTCGGCCACATCGGAGAGCACCGTAAATTGATTCCGAATGCTTCCCATGAGATACCCGATGTCCACAAAATCGCCCTCCATGAGCCGGGTGCTGAACGTCAGCCCGGGCCGCATGAACACGATGGACGGTCCTGTGGTGCCCACCTTGAATTCATCCTGGTCTGTACACAGCTCCGCCAATTTTTCCAGTGCCGCGGCGGGCACCAGCAGACTGGCGTTGCCGGTACTCTTGTCGTCGCCTTTGGCGGTGACCATGCTCCGGCCGTTGTAACTTGCGCCCTTCAACCCTTCCTGCGTAAACATAAAGTTCACGCATTTCAGCAAGGGCTTGTCCTTATTGTCCTCCGTGGCAAACATCGTCCGCCGGGCCATGGATGGGATGCCGCGCACCGTCACCGTGTCCTCGGGGAAGGGAAACTGCATCTTGGGAAATTCGCCCCGTTCGATGATGGTCCACTCATAAGCCGTTTCGCCGCTGCGCAGGGAGAGCACACGAGACTCCGGCAGGCGGCGCAGCTCCACCGTCTCGCCGGACATCAGTCCCAGCATTCCCGCCAGCAGTTTGGCGTTCATCACGACGGCGTCATCCTCCCCAGTGGGGCAGGACAGCTTCTGTTCCAGAGAGGTCTCGATATTGGTGGCTGTGATCGTCAGCGTATTGGACGCAGCGCTGGTCTCCAGGAGCGCCCCCTTCAACGATTCCAGGGGTGCGCTCTCCGACGCGATGGCCGCGGCCTTCTGGGCGGCGCTCAACAGCTCCGCCCGGTTCATTGTGATGTTCAAAATTTCCTCCTTTACGCGGCGTAGTCGTCGAAAGTAAATTGATTTTCGTCCACGACAGACTTCTTCGATTTCCGTTCTTTTCGCTCGCCCTGTGTCCGCTCCAGCAGACCGTCGAAATCTTTCCGGCGGGTACGGGAGCTGACTGCTTTGATTGTGATTTCTTCCGGCGCAGGAAGCTCCGCAGCAGGCTGAGCCGCGATTCGAGCACGCCGGTTCGGATTGATGACCGCCATCTTTTTGAACGCGGCGGCAATATCCTCCACGTTGTCCTTGATGCCCAGGGTCAGCTCCTTTGCCATCTGGGAGGTCAGATCCCGCACGTCGCTCATGGCGGCAAGTCCTTCCTCGGACAGAGTGCCCTCAATGATGCCCGCCACCGCCAGCTTGGAGGCCATCAGCTTCATCGCCTTGGCCTGCATGGTGTCTTTGTAGTACAGCAGATAGACCTCTACCTTCGGCGCGGTCTGGTTGATGCGCCAGGAACGGCGCGACGCCTGCCGCAGCGTAAACAGGTTAAAGCCCATGGACCAAGGGGGACATATGGATCACTCGCCTTTATCTATTTCCGAGCTGATGCTCAAACGGCTGGAGGAGCTTGCCGCCTGCGGACCGCTCTCAGACGAAACAATCGAACCGGCGGAAGCGTCGGAGATAACCGCCGCGGCAATCAACGTACTACGTTCAGAAGAAGCGGAACGGACCCCGAACAGGAAGGCTGCGCGGCGGGCCTACCAACCAACAACAGATGCCGATGTTCATTTACTGGGTTCAGGGTAATCATACCTGCAAAAGCAGAATAAAAGGCCCGGACCGCTTCGTAATCGGCGGTCCGGGCCTTTTTGTCACCACTTGCTCAAAATTTTGCCGTACATCTGCCGCTTTTCTGGTTCAAACCGGTGGACCACCAGCATGACGTGGTCCCCCACCAGGAAATCGGAATCCTCATGCTGGTAAGAGTAGTTGCACATACACAGGGTACCGTCGGGCAGGTTGCAGAACACGCCGCCCCCGTATTTTCCAGCAATCACCGCATAACGCCGGCTGCCCACCGGGTGGCGCAGTTCTGCGCCCTCAAAGGGGTTGGATTCCGTCTCCTTCACCGAAATTTGGAGCTCCCGGCGGGCAGCGTCGTACCCTTTCACCACACAGTCCAGCTCATCGCCGGGATGATATTTTTCCCGCAGGTCGGGGATGGCCGTGTAACTCAGCTCCCGCTGGGTGAGGTCCACATCGTGGCCATAGCACTCCACCAGGCACCGCCGCGGTCCCACAGACAGCATCCGGCACTTCACCCGGGACCCCACTCGGCACAGGTCAGGCCGATGGGCAAAGAAGTAGCGCTGGGTCCGGGCGGCCTGCCGCCGGGAGGCAATGGCATAGCCGCCCTCGCGGTCCACCTTGGTGATGATGAAGTCGATGGAAGCCCCCATCATGTTCTGGAGCACATAATCCGGACGGGCCTCGCCCATCCACATTTCGGCGGCGGGAATGTACACCGGAATCCGGTAGAGCAACACCACCACGCAGTACATGGTCCGCCGTTCCACCCGGCCGGTCTCCCGGCTGCGCACGTTCATGGAATGGGGATCGGCGCCGATGATTTTGCCGGACAGGGCGCTGCGGCCACGGAAGGAGGCGTAGATGGAGTTCCACGCCTGGCGTTCCTCTGGGGTGAGGCCCCGGTCCAGCTCCCGGAAATCCAGGGCAAAGAAGCTTTGGCGGTCTGTCAGGGGCGGCGCTTCCCCGGTTGGCACAGGTTCCGTATCCGGCGAAAATTCCTCGGCGGCATTCTGCCCTTCAGCGGGCGGCAAATCCTCCAGCGGGGCATTTTCTACCGGGGCACCTTCGGGAATATCCCTCGGCGGTTCCGCAGGTTTCCCCATATCCACTCCCATCACCTCCGGGCCGTTGATGGGGTCCTCCGGTGTGCTGGTAACAGCGTCGGCCGGAACGGAAACAGCCTCCATTTCCTGCCCCTCTCCGGGCGGTCCGTCATTGAGCGCTCCGGCCTCCATCAAGGTTTCCTCCTGGGGCGGCGTCTCCAGCAGTACGGCAGTCTCAGCCTCAGCGCCAGCCTGCTCCGGCAGTTCAGCGGCGGTCTGTTCCAGATCTTCCTGAGGTACGGTTTTTTTCTTAGGCATAGTCAAATCCTCCTTGCAATGTGATATATCTTCATGGCCCATTCGAGCCATAGAAGCGATGGGAGCCGTCCGCCTGACGGGCGGCAAAGAAGTGCTTCGGCGGCAGGGTCAGCCCTTTGGGTGCTTCACCGCTGTCTGAAATCCAGACAACCCGCTCTTTTTTGACTTGTTCCAGCTGTTCCGGGGGCAAAACATCCAGCGAAGCTACAGCAAACAGCCGCAAATCATCTCCGCCGTATGTAAAGCACAGCAGTCTGGGCGGTTCTGTTTTGGTGCTGATTACTTCCGGCTTGCCCCCAGTAAGCTCAATCATCACGTTGACAGCCTCCAGGCGGCGGTAGTCCGGCTGCCGGCCATGCAGCCAGACCAGTTCATCGTCCAGCCGCACATCGGCGGCACCCATGTGAAGCTGCCGCAGCATGGCGTCCATACGGGCCAGGGGAACTTCAAAATCACCCTGTTGAAACCGCCCCCGCACCAGCGCGTGGAGCTGTTCCCGGCGGACGCAGCCCAGCTTTCTCAACACCTCCAGAATAAATTTCTGCTGAGTGGATAAAAGCATTGCCGTCACCTCCTGCCAGGCGGCGCAGAACGCAGCTGGTTCAGGTATGGGTCCACCATCAGGTCGCTTTCGCTCTCCGCGATGCAGTTGAAAATCGTGGCCATGGTGTAGGCGGTGGAGTTTTTCACCGGCCTGTCCAGATTGGCATGGAGCTTGGCCTCCGCGCTCTGGAGGATGGTGTAATCCAACAGCTTCAGCTTGGCCCGTACCCGGCTTCGAGGCAGGGTGGCATTGCCCACCCGAAAGCCGTCCGCATAAAAAAGCCGCTCCACGGCGTTCTCAAACACCTGGGCGGTTTCGCGGGAGAAACACTGG
>CATKZW010000094.1 GCA_949841465.1 uncultured Oscillospiraceae bacterium | reverse complement strand
ATACGCCCTGCGCGCCCAGGTCGAGGATATACTGCGCCCGGTCCCGGAACGATCTGCCGTCCATAGTCTCGTCAATACTGGAATAATTGGTGTGTTCCAGATTGTTGTAGACGCACAGCAGTTCCTCTGCACAGGCCACCACGGGGTCGGACAGCAGACCGGCCTTGTACCGCCAGACGACAGCCTGCGTCCAGGAATTCATGGTCCAGGTGTAGTCGCTGTTCCACACATCGTCCACACCCAGGGCCTTGGCCTGATCGGTGAAGACGCCGGTGGAATGGGCGTAAAAATAGGCCATCATGGTCTTGACCGTGGGGTCGGAAATGGGCTGGGGATTGCCCCAGGTGTGGCCCTTCAGGGACCAGCCCATCCCTTTTCCTTTTTCGGCACAGAAGCCCATGGTGCTTTTGCCGTTGTAGTTGAAGTGCATCTGGTGCATATAGCACTCGCCCAGGGCCGGGGAATCGTACTTGGTCCCGCTGTAAGCGCAATCATCCA
Source organism: uncultured Oscillospiraceae bacterium (assembly GCA_949841465.1). Lineage (GTDB taxonomy): Bacteria > Bacillota > Clostridia > Oscillospirales > Oscillospiraceae > Enterenecus. The sequence continues at coordinate 4,958 of CATKZW010000094.1, read as the reverse complement.
TTTTGATGGTGGACGGGTTGGCGGCGAGAGCCGTTGCGGGCAGCAGGCCCAGCACACACACCAGCACGAGCAGCAGAGCCGTCATGCGGGTGAGTGCGGAATAGGTTTTTCGCATAAATCAAAAGCTCCTTTCCATTTTTGAGGAATAAGAAATGGCCCTCCAGCTTGCGCTGAAAGGCCGTTCCCGGTTTCGATTCTGTTACGCATAGAAGTTGACGCTGTTAGGGATTCCAACGAACATAAAACAGTAGGTAATGCCGTCCACCTGGGTCACGCCCACCCCGATGCAGTCGCAGGCCGGGTCGATCATGGTCTGGAAATGACCGGGAGAGTTGATCCAGTTGTCCAGGGCGTGTTGGGCGGCATCCTCTGTGCCGGTGAACACGGTGAGGTTATCCCCGAAGCCGTAGGGGTAGCCTGCGTCGGCGGCAGCTTGACACTCCTCTTGTGAGTGATGCCAGGTATAGCGCCGGTCGGAGCAGACCTGGGCGGCATTCATCAGGGCCTCGCTGACAGACAGCTCCGACACGCCATTGGCCTTGCGGGTCTGGTTGATCAGACGAATCAGCTCCTGCCGTATCTCCATGTTGTCCGGCTGGATTGCGCTGTCTGGGCTGGCGGATGCATTGGCGGAGCCGACCGTGAGTGTCAGGGTTCCAGACGCCCCGGCTCGGTTGGCGGCGGTAATCTCTGCGGTTCCCTCCGACTTGGCGACAGCTACCCAGAAGGTCAGCACCTGCTCCACCGCCACGATATCCGGGGCGCTGGAGGTAACGGTGTACTCCGCACCGCTGGGGCCGATGATGAGGCCGCTTCGCTCTCCCACCTCCAGGGTACTTCCCTTATAGCTGTTTACCCGGATGGGCTGGGTCTCTGCCGCCTGGGCGGGGACGGCCAACAGGGCTGCGGTCATGACGCCAGTCAAAAGCAGGGACACGATTTTTTTGCGTTTCATGCTCAATTCCTCCGTTTCGTAATTATGGTGGGGCTTTCGCAAACCGAACGATACCACATAGCGGAGGGAAAGTCGAACACAATCCGCAGACAGTTTTATCCCTGCTGAATAGCGGTCACGCACCAGCGGTACTCCGGCTGATTCATAACGCAGGTATAGAGTGTCACCCGGTTATCCGTGGTGGGGGCGGTGCCGCTGGAATCGTTGACACTGACCTTCTCCACGCTGGTCACAGCATAGGTTCGGGTCCCCAGCAGGGTGGTCAGGGTGATGGTGTCGCCAGCCTCCAGAGTATGAATCTTTCCGAAGTGATTGTTCACCCCTCGGTTATGTCCGGCGAAGCAGACGTTGCCATCCCAGATGCTGGTGTTGGTGAAGTGGCCCGCGCCCTTTTTCAACGCAGCGCTGTCCGTCCCCTGGTAGACCTTGACGGTCAGGTTGATGGCGGGGATCTTCAGGGTTCCCAGGCTGCCGTTGCTGTAGTAGAGATCGTCTGTCACCTCGGTGTAGCCGCCCGTGGTATTGCCCTGGGCGATGTCGGTGGGGCTGCCGCCGGGGATCTGGGTCATGGTGACATTGCCGCTCACCGAGGGGTACTGGCCGGGGATGACGGAACTGCCCGCCGCGCCGCCGGCAGCATTGGCCCCAGCGCTGCCCACCTGATTCACCAGCCCGCCAGACAACGCGCCGGGGACGAGGTTGGGGGTAAGGTACTCGCCGCTGCCGGGGAGGTAGCTGGTGGGGGTCCCAAAACCGGGGGCCACGAGGGCCGTGTTCTTGCTCCGGTCCACGTTAGGGTTTTCCCACTCGTAGATGGTGTCATCGCTGGTGGGCTGGCCGAAGAGGTAGTCCTCCGGGGCGTCGAAGTCATATTCCAGGGCGCTGGCCTGGGTGACGCACAGGGCGCACAGCATCATGGCCAGCAGAAAACTTCGCAATTTCAATCGATCATCTCCTCTCACGGAATTTTTTGTAAGCGAACACACCTCCAGCGCCCAAGGCCAAAACCACCACGCCAATCATCACGGGGCGCTTCAGGCCGGACAGATCCACAGGTTCCTTGGCGGTGTCCGGGGCCTCCGTCTGGCCGGGGTCAGAGTCGTGCTGTTCATCGCCGTCAGGGGCTTTGGACTCCTCCGGGGCCTTTTCGCTGCCGAAGATGGCGGTGTAGGTGACCACGGCACAGTTGGCCTTGGACACCTCGCCGGTGTAGCTGGCGCTGACGGTGTAGCCGGTGGCGTACCGGCTGGAGGCGGTCCCGGTATAGCTGGCGGTGGCGGTGTACCGGGTGACAGGGTTGCCCTCGCCGTCCACATCGGCGGTCTCGCTCCACTTCACATCCCCCAAGGTCAGGGTCTTGCCCTTGTCCTCGATGCTTTTGGGGATGAGGGACACGTCTGCCTCAGACAGATTGGGATAGCTGCGGCTGGCGGTGAGGGTGCTGGTCTTGGTGGCGTAGCCGTCCGTGGTCACCTGGACGCTGGTGTGGTCCAGCCGCAGGATGCCCACATAGCCGTCCTCGGTGGTCACCTCCATCTCCGCGTCCAGCCGCTGGAGGATGGTCTCCAGGTTATTGGTATCGCTGGCCTGGGTGACGGCTTCTGTATGAGTTTGGATGTCCACGCCTACCTCGTCCTTCCGGGTCATGTCCAGCAGGTAATACCTCCGCCCGTTGCGGACGAAGTCCTCCGTAGGGATGAGGCTGGGATCGTCTGACAACGAGAGCTGATAGGTCTTGTTGATCCGCAGCTCGTCAAAGTCGCCGTAGGTGTACTCCTCCACGGAAATGGGGTAGTAGCTGGCGCTCTGACCCGTGTCATCTGCGGCCAGGGCGGTGGCGCTCCCGGCCATGACGAGGGCAAGGGCGCACAGGATGGTGAAAATGCGTTTCATGGTATTTTCCTCCGTTTTTTCGTATTTTTCAGCCTGGATGATGAATTATCTGGCAGCGGCCTGACTGCGTCGTCGCAAGCTCCGTATCCCTCGTCCCGCCGCAAGCGGCAGGACTCGCTCACTTCGCTGCTCCTCCTTTTCCCACGGCACCCGCTTCGCTGGGCTGCCGTGGGAGCCCTATTTCCCCCTTTCTCTGGTCCGGCCTCGCTGTAGCAGGCACTCGTTCCAATCCTTGCCTTGGGCAGGGGCGCGGACGGATACGGTGTAGCCTTTTTCTGCGTACTCCGCTTGGAACTTCTCTGTGGCTTCCCTCCCTGGCCCGTCCGCGTCCAAGCACAGAACGATCCGCTTCAGGTGTGGATTCTCCCGCAGATAGGTGTCCAGCGGGCCTTGGTACAGGCCGCACAGAGCCACGGCGTTGCTCCGCACCTGCCGGTGCAGGGTGCAGAAGCTCATGAGGTCGATGGGGGCCTCGAATACCGCCACCCAATCCAGAGCCGGGTCGCAGGGGAGGCGGAAGGCCACGTTCTTGTCGCTGCCTACCGCATCACCCTTGAAACCGGAGCCGTTCAGGTCATAGGTGCCGCGCTTGCTGGCGAACACCGGCTTACCGCTGACCTCCCGGCCCACGAACACGCAGTTGTGGTGCAGGCTATCCTCATAGAGCAAGCCGGAGTCGATAAAGCCACGGATGACCTGGGCGGAGATGCCTCTCTTTTGAAGATAGGCAAACACTCGCCGCTGATCTGCATGGGCGATGGGCAGGGTGAAGACAGGTTTTTCCTTCTTCTGGACAGGCTTGGGGTGGGGGATGGGGGAGTCCCTGGCGCGGCCTCCATTGAACTCCAGCAGGTAGTTCACCGCCTCCCGGAAATCCTTGCCGCAGAACTCCTGCAAAAACGTGATGGCGTCCCCGCCCGTGCCGTTGGAGTAGCGCTTCCAGGTCCGGCGGTCCTTGATGCGGAGGCTGTCCATCTCCCTGGTGGTGTGGTACCGGCTGCCCAGGCGGCGGACGGTGTAGCCCAGGTGTTCCAGCAGGTCCGGCAGGTCGGTCCCCTTGGCGGTCTCCATCTCCTCGTCCGTGAATTTCCAGAAATCCTCTGGGTTTGGGGTTCGTCTCGTAGTAGTCACCTCCTTCTTTCGGCGAAACGAAAAGAAGCCCCCAGAGCATCCCGATTCAGGATGCTCTGGGGGCTTCTCATCTGCTGTTTGGTTGTCACGGCCTCACACGGCCCACTACGCGCTCAACGCGGCGGGGTCGTCCTCCTCCTGGGGCTGGGTGCCGCTGCCCTCCGGCTGGGCCTCACAGGGGCCGGCACCGGCCTCCTCCGGCTCCGGGCTGTCCGCCTGCCGCTCCGCCGCCTCCAGGGCCTCCTCGATCAGCCCCAGCACGAACTCCCGCTGGGTCAGCTTCCGGCCCGTGCGGGCGGTCTCCCGCTCCAGATGGGTTTTGATCCTCATAAATAATTCTTCCGGGATCTGGAAGGCCATCGTTCTGCTGTTGGTTGCCATAGTCATCTTACCTCCGTTTTCTTTCATTTCGTAGTATTCGGTCAAGAGCTGGGTGATGTACTGTGCGGTGGTCAGGCCCGCCGCCTCTCTGGCCTCGCAGACCTGAGCGTGGAGGGCCAAGGGCAATTGAGCACACAAGTTTCGAGTCTCTGGCATGGTGGTATCTCCTTTCGTCTGATTGCAAGGCAAGTATACCCGGAAGGCATTGATAATGCTATTACCAACACCACCAAAGAACCAGAGGGCAAACGAAGCAAATGTAACAGTGGCGGGAAAAGCAACACCCCAGAGCTGCCGGACTTTTCCGGTCACCCTGGGGATAGGCGGATAGCGAGTTTACTCCGTCTGTAAAAGGCGGATTTTGCATCTCTGGTGCGTAATTTTTTTGAAACGGGAGGTCATTTTGAAAAAACCAACTTTTTGATTTCCTTTCCCGTCTCAATGTTTCTCTTTTGCTTGAAATATGTGATTTTATTTTTCTGTTTTCGGGCTGCATCTCGATTATCTACACAAGGTTGACAAACGGCGCGAACTCGCTGGAACTGGGGTCGGCACTGTCAATGCTGTTTCCGATGGCGATGAAGCGTACTCCGAATTT
>CATKZW010000093.1 GCA_949841465.1 uncultured Oscillospiraceae bacterium | reverse complement strand
TTTAAAAATCTGCAGGGACAGGGCTTAGATTGGTGTTGCCTTTTTGCCTCCCACACAGCCCTTTTGACCCAATTCTCTTTCAAATTTTCTTGCATCACCTACTTGACTTCATACCATTAGACTTTTGCGCAAAAAGGAGCCTTCCGGCCCCTCTCGCTAATGACTCAATACCTTGTCCACGCTGCTCTCCACCGTCTCATAGGGCAGGCTTTGGGCCAGCACCAGCTCGGAGATGAGGATCTGCTTCGCGGTGTGGAGCATCTTCCGCTCGCCGTTGGACAGGCCCCGCTGACCCTCCCGCTGGCGCAGACCCTTCACCACCCGGGCAACCTCCAGCAAATCGCCGCTTTTCAGCCGCACCATGTTCTCCCGGTAGCGCCGGTTCCAATTCTGGGTCATGTCCACCTCGATGCCCTCCATCTCGGACATCAATTCCTCCGCCTTCGCCCCCGAAACCACAGGGCGCATGCCGATCTCCCCGGTGTTGTCCGTGGGAACCATAACGACCATGCTGCCCACGGACAGTTTCAGCAGATAATACTCCTGAACCTGCCCGGCCACCTTGCGCTGGACGATGGAGTCAATGACGCCCGCCCCGTGCATGGGGTGCACCACCTTGTCTCCAATCTGAAACAATCCTCTCACCTCCAAAATATGTATAACCTTCCATAAATATTATACCCTTTTTTTTCGGTTAAAGCAACTGCTTTCTTTAAAATTTTCCACAAAAAAGCCATCACATACGTGGATTTCGAGGGAATTTTACACCAAAAAGCACCAATTTTGTCAATTTCTATGGCCTGTCCCCAAAGTGCTCCGCGGGGGAGGCGCAGAAAAAGGCCGCGGCCGCCCTTCCGGGCGCCGCGGCGCTTCGTCCTCGCAATTGCCTTGTCGTGATTGCTGATTCCTTACTTGTAAAATGCGTGATCGCCGATGGTGGCGATATAGGTCCGGGTCCTGGCGGCGTAGGTCCTGGCCCCCGCCGCGTTAAAGAACAGCGCGTCGGTGACCTGAGCGCCGTCCATCACCAGCTTCGCGGCCACCACGGAATCCCAGTTGGGATCGCGGTAAATGGACCCGGTGGCCGCCGGGGTGAATTGATTGGTCTGGAACAGCACATCATAGAGGGTGTCGGGGAACCGGGAATCGTTCACCCGGTTCATCACCACGTTGCCCACGGCGATCTTGCCCACCAAGGGCTGGTTCCCGCTCTCGCAGTAGATGATGCGGGACAGCCAGTACAGGGTGTCGTTGTCATAGGCGGCGTCGCCGGAGGTCAGATAGGGCTCGACGCCCTCCTGGTGGTTCAGCAGCACCTGGCCGGTCAGGCTGTCGAAGCCCACGGTCAGATTGAACACCCGTGCCAGCTGCCGCACGGGGGCGGCAGCGGAGCCGTTCAGGTCAATAAGGCCGCCGTCCACATAGAGGTAGCGGCCGTTGGCCAAAAAGTAGGCACCGCCCACAGCAGCCAGCAGGTCCAGGTCGGCGGTGACCACGTTTGCGGCCAAGCTCTCCCGAACAGGTTCACCGATTTCGGCGCCCTCAACAGGCGCACCATCACCGGCGTTCTCTGCGGGCTCGCCGGCTTCGGCAGCCTCTGCGGCGCCGCCGTCCTCGGCGATCTCTGCGGGTTCGCTGTCCTCGGCGATCTCTGCGGGTTCGCTGTCCTCAGCGCTCACCGCGGCTTCGCCGTTTCCGGCGTCCACCGCGGCCTCGCCGCCCTCGGCAGCCTCAACCACCGGGATGATCTGGGTGACGGTGGTGGCGCTGACGCGGACGATCCCGTCCTCCTCCTCCACCACGGCCTCCGGGTCCAGCATGGACACGAAGGACCTCACCGTGACATAGCACACACCGTTGCGGATCTCATATTCAACGGAATCAACGGGCTCGCCATCCAGGCAGATGGCGCTCTCTACCTCCTCTACGATCTCCGCGCTTTCCACAGGGGACTCAGGGAACTCCTCCGGCATTTCGGCGGGTTCCGCGGCCAGCGCGGGCAGGACAAGGCTCACGACTGCGAGGGCGGCCAGCAGGAAGCTGGTAGCTCGTGTTTTCATGAAATCTCTCCTTATTACAATTTGTTCTCAAATTGTAACCATATTGTAACTTATTCAAAACCATTTTGCAACCTTTCAAAGTCAGCAAAATAACCGAACCTCCCACTGCAGGAGGCTCGGTTATTGTGCATCTTATACAATTTCGACTGTTTTCAGCCGGACATGTCTGGAAATCCTTGGATTGTTTACTTGTAAAACCAGTGGCATCCTATGGTAGTCACATAGGTCTGATGCTCCATGGTCCAGTGGTTGTCGGTCAGGTCCGGGGCAATGAAATACAGGCTGTCCCCGGCCGCTCGGGCTCCCTCCAGCACCATTTTGGCCGCCAGCACGCTCTCTTCGGTGGGCTCGTTGTAGACGGTGCCGATGGCCACCGGGGCGAACTGCACGCCCCACTTCCGGTCAAAAATCACGTCGTAGATGGTGTCGGGAAACTCGTCGCTGGCCACCCGGTTGAGCACCACCGTGCCCACCGCCAGCTTGCCCAGCAGAGGTTCTCCCTGGCTCTCGGCGGAAATGATGCGGCTCATCCAGTACAGCTCCTCCTCGGTATAGGGGGCGGCCGCGGGCCTGCCGCTGCCTGAGGTCAGGGTCACGCCGGCGTCCCGGTCCCAGTCCACCTGCCCGCCCAGCGCCGTGGCCAGCGCCCGGACGGGCACGGAGGTGACGCCGTCCTCCAGCTGCACCCCGTCGGGTATGTACAGCGCCCGGTCGTTCACCGTCAGCCACTGGTCGCCGGGGCGGGCGGACAGCGCCACCCCCGCGCCCTGGACGCGGGCCACGCCGTCCTCCCAGACCACCTGGGCCCCGGGGGCCAGCAGCCCGGCCACCGTGCGCAGGGAGACATAGGTGGTGTCCCCCACCATGCGGGCCCGGGCCTGCTCCCACAGGTCCTGGCCGTTGATACTAAGCGTTTCCGCCGCGGAGGCGGGCAGGACCAACGCCGCTGCCAGCGCCAGCCCACAAAGGGTATGTTTGATTTTCATGTCCTGTCACTCCTTGGTTTCAAATGCAATTATATTGTAACCGTTTTGTAACCATTCGGCAAGGCACAATAGCTGCCAGTCCAGGGAGAATCTTCCAGGCAAAAAGGGTCCCCGCCGTCGGCGGGGACCCTCGTCCAATCGTATATTGCAGCGTTACCGGGCAGACTTCAGCGCCTGAGCCAGCTGGTCCGGGCAGGAGGTGGGCTTCATGCCGCAGCGGATGCCCTCCATCCGGCTGACGGCGTCCTCCACGGTCATCCCCCGCATCAGGGACGCGATGCCCTTGAGGTTGCCGTTGCAGCCCCCCTGCACCCGCACGGCCTGGATCACGCCGTCCTCCACATCGATCTCCATCTTCTGGGAGCAGACTCCTCGAGGTGTGTATTTAATGGTCTCCATATTGAATCTTCCTTTCTTTTGAATGATTATCCCTCTTCTTCCGGCCAGTCCTCACCCCGGCGCATGGCGTCCAGCTGGGCGGAGTCCTTGTACTCCAGGCTCCGCTCCCCCGCCAGCCCCTCCACATGGTGGGTCAGCTCGTGGCGCAGGGTGGTGCGCAGCTCGTCCTCCCACACCCGCCTGGGCTCGTCAAACAGCAGAGCGGCAAAGGAGCCGTAATAGACGTTGATATACCGGCCCAGCTCGTCCACGCAGTATTCCCCCATGATGTAAACGTCCTCCCCAGCCTCTGGGTCGGGCAGGGCCTCCTCCAGCAGCAGGATGCCGCCGTTGAGCTCCTGAAACAGCGCCTCGGGCAGCTCGCCGCACAGCCCGTCCAAAATGTCGTTCACTTCGTCAATGGATAGAATCATCTGCTGTCTCCTTATTATAACTTCAAATCACAATACAATGAGGCCGTACAGCCGGGTAAGCCGGTCCAGCTCCTCCCGGTCGATCTCGCCGGTGCCGTCATAGAATGCTCTGCCCTGATACACCCGCAGGGCCCCCTCCAGCAGCTCGGGCACGTCGGAGCACAGGCACAGCGCCTCCCGGACGGCGTACTGGTGCTGGGCGAATACCTCCACGTCGTCCTGGCTCTGCACGGCGATCTTCACCGCGCCCACCGGGTCGTCCTCCGCGGCGATAATGTCCTCCAGCAGGTCGGGGCCGCACTCCAGCTCCTCCCCTACGTCGATGGTGCGGCGGATAAAGCAGGGCTCAGCGCCGGTGGCACAGGGGATGGCGTCCGGGTCCCGGGGAACGGGCTCATAGGGGTAGGGCTCCGCACGCCCCGCCTTCACCCGGAACAGGGGAATCTGGGCGTAGGCGGCCAGCTCCGCCATGCGCTCCCCGGCGGCATCGTCGGGGCAGTCCACGCCGAAGGCCGCGGCCCCCATCCCCTCGCATACAAACAGCGCAGCCAGCATGTGCACCCGGACGGGAGACTCCCCCTCCTCGTCGCACACCCAGCTCACCCAGGGCGCGCCGCAGCCCAGCTGGTTCACCGCCAGCATGGCGGCGCGGCACTCGGCCATGGTGGTCATGCCCTTGATGTGGACGGGGCCCTTTCCCGGCTTCAGCCGGGCGCGGCAGGCCTCCTCCAGCTCCTCAAACCCGCACTCCCCCGCCGGGGCCACGTCCAGCCCCAGGGGCGGCAGGGTCTGCTGAAATATGGGCACAGAAGCGTCCATAATATAGCTTTACAACTCCTTCATCGTAGTTTACAGCTTGGGAAGCACTGATTAAATGCGTCTGCGGCGCATTTAATCAGCCTTTCCTTTGATATTATAGCAAACTCCGGGGCGGTTGGCAAGTGCCCAGTCTCCTCATCCCTTTTACCTTTTGTGTTGATAAAGGTTCAATTTCTTAATTTTTCATCAAAATAACTATATGGGCAGTTATCCGTAGTGGATAACTGCCCAGCTAATTTAAAGCAAGCAAAACTAAATCCAATTAAAAGGATTTAACAGTTCAAAGAAAAAATCCCAAAATGTTTCTTTAAAGGCCTTTTTTGCAAAATCTTTTCCATTTCTTCTTGTAATCAGTGCCCGAATCGCTGAAATCAAAATCACTATGGTAAAATATATCAGTAACACAAGGATAATAATCCATGCTGCATCCATATAATATGCACCTTCTCAAAATCATATTTGTCGCTCTGATTATATCATAGCCAACTTTCTGCCGCAAGTTTTGATTTGTGAAACTGCTGGAACCTTCTTCTATCAACACGAAAGGTAAAAGGGCAGTCTCCTCCGGCCTCCGCCGCCGCAGTCCACCGGCTCCGCTGCAATTGTCCATTTACAAATTTCGTCAGTGCTGTTATAATTATAGTCGATTTTTGTCCGCCGTACACGGACACATTCTGAGGAGGGACCGACATGAAGCGTATCATCTGCCTGCTCTGCGTCCTGCTGCTCCTGCCTCTGGCAGGATGCCGCGCGGAGAACACCCCCGACCCGTCTGCGGAGCCCAGTCAAACAATTTCCGACACGCCTGCCCCGGAGAGCCCGGAGCCCCTCCCCACCCCCA
>CATKZW010000092.1 GCA_949841465.1 uncultured Oscillospiraceae bacterium | reverse complement strand
CGGGAGGGCCAACGCGGCCCAGCCCGCCGTCTGACTGCCCAGCCAGTACAGCCCGCCCGCCGCGGCCAGCGCCGCCATGGGGACGAACATGGCCAGGGTGGCAGCCAGAGACTGCTTGATGACCACGGTTTCATTGACCGCATCCAGCTTGGGGAAGGTCAGCCCCATCAGCATCCCAAACATGGCGTGGCCTACCGCAAAGAGCAGCGCGGCAATCAGAAGCGCGGCGCCCTGCCACAGCTGGAACCCCAGCGCGATGGAGATGCACGCCCCGGCAATTACGGTACAGGGGAGGGTGAGCAGCAGCTGGAACCCTACCTTGACCCACAGCAGCGTACTGCCCGGTATGGGAGCCTCCCGCAGGATCCAGAGGTATTTCCCCTCCAGGCTGACAGAAGGGGCGGCGATGGGACAGGTACACAGGCAGAAGCAGATCACAGCCGCCGCCATGGGCAGCAGGGGGAAATCTTCCATACCAACAAAGGCAAGCAGCCTCTCCCGCATCACCAGGGATGCCGCTCCGCCGGCCAGCAGCATGATCAGGCCAAGGCCGGCATTCCAGAAGTACATGGGCGTGCCAAAGAACCGCTGGGCCTCCTTCCGCAAAAGGGCCTTCTTTTGACTGGAGGCGGATTGGGCGGAGAGCTTATAGTTGCTCTGGGCAGATCGGGCGGCGAAGGCTGTGACTGCCTGCCGGTAGACCCGGCCTAAGCCGAACACCACCAGGGCAAAGGGAATGACACAGCAGGTGGCGAAGGCCAGCAGCAGCCTCCAGTCCCCCATGATGCCCTCGCCCATCCACAGCAGGGGCGCGGCCCAGGAGAGGGCGTCTTTTACCCCGGCAGGGTTGGCGGCGAGGCTGCCGAGCATCCCGTTGAGGTTGAAGGAGAGATAGAACACCGCCACCAGAAACAGACCCATCACAATGTTCTGTCCCAGCGCTCCCTTGGATACCCTGGCGGACAGAAAGGCCACCAGCGCCCCCAGCAGGACCGACAGCGCCGTATCCAGCAGGGGCAGGGTCAGGGCCGCGATGACAAGCCGCACCCAAAAGAGAAGGCTGTGCCCCACGCCGCTCTGGGTCAGCATCGTGCAGACCACCCCGGCGGGGAGCAGCACAAAGGCTGAGAACAGCAGGCTTTCCAGGTAGATGGCCGTCACCCGGCTGGCCATCAGCAGGGTGGAGGATACCGGCATACTCAGCAGCAGGTCGTTGTCCTTCCCGCCAAACACCACGCCCTTGACGGCGAAGGTGGTGAACAGCAGCCCGCCCACCAGGGCGGCCATGCCCATAAAGATGAACACCAATATCTCCATATGCGAGGGGGCCAGCGCCTGCATCAGCATGTAGCTGTAAAAACCAGAGAGGTAGAGGCCCAGGCCGGCAATGACAATGACTGCGCCCAGGCCGGTGGCTGCCTTTTTCCGGCTGCGGCCCCGGGAATTGGTGGAGGAGAGCAGCATAGACTGGATGCTCACCTTCAGCAAAGTGAGAAACTTCTTCATTTTTCTCCCTCCAGCTCCAGGAACACGTCCTCCAGGGAGGAATCGCCCACCAGTTCCGCCGTAGGACCGGATTTTACCAGCCGCCCGTGTTTGATGATGGCGATTTTGTGGCACAGCTTCTCCGCCACCTCCAGCACATGGGTGGAGAAAAACACCGCCGAGCCTCCCTGGCACAGATCCGCCAGATAGCCTTTCATCAGATGGGCGGCGGCGGGGTCCAGGCCCACAAAGGGTTCGTCCAGAATCAGCAGCCTGGGACGGCGGATGAAGGCTGAGATCAGGGCCAGCTTCTGCCGCATTCCGTGGGAGTAGCTGCCGATGGGAGAGCCTAAATTCCCTGTCAGCTCAAAGGCGTCAGCGTACTTGCCAATGTCGGCGGTCCGCTGGTCTGCTGGGATGTCATATAGGTCGGCGATGAAGTTGAGGTAGTCAATGCCCTTCATGAACTCGTAAAGGTCCGGGTTGTCGGGCAGGAAAGCGGTGACCTGCTTGGTCGCCACCGGTTCCCGCTTGATATCATGGCCGTCGATGGTAATGGTCCCTTCGGTGAAGTCCATCACCCCCGCCACCGCCCGCAGGGTAGTGGTCTTGCCAGCTCCGTTGTGGCCAATGAAGCCGTAGATCTCACCGGGCCGGACATGGAGGGTCAGGTCATCTACGGCTCTCTTGCCGCCGGGGTAAGTTTTGGAATAGTGGTCAATGCGAAGCATGGATAGTCTCCTTTCAACTAGTTAAGTAGGATGTAGGGAATTTGCGGAAAAGCGCATATGAGGTAGTCTATATGCCAGAGATATGAACCACATCAAAATAAGATATAAATTTGTCTTTTTCACGCTGTGCGAAATCAGGTGCAATCCATCTATTGTGCAGGGCCGATGATTTTTACGCTCAGAGATTGAAAACAAAGGTGACGGCCAAAATAACAACGGCTAAGGCAAGGATGATAAAGCCCCGCGGCCTTCTTTCCTCCCTCTCACTGGAGGCATATGCAGCGCCTATCATACCGGCGGCCATGGGAATGAGCAGCCCAAGGACTTTGGGCATAGATTTGCTTGGCTGTCCGCTCATACTGACCTGCATGACCAGCGCATCCGGAAGCAGGAACCAGCCTGCGATGACAGCGATGGCCAAGGGAATGAGAAGAAGGAACGGCCAAAAGCGTTTCTTATTCATAATAGGTTACCTCCATATGTGAATCGTACACCTTCCGGTTTGTGGAAGGTCAAGAGTTTTTTGATTTTATCCTTGAAAATTGTCTTTCAGTTTCTCCATTGCCGCACATAACCTTGGATTGCTGAGGTGTTCGTTGCTCTGACGCGCTTGTTGGATTGCCAGATAAATAATTTGACGCAGTTGCTTATCGGTTTCCTGATGCGCGGTTTGTGCGGATGTTGATGGAAATAGTATCTCGTTGGGCGGCGGTGAAGACTCGTTGAGTCCATCCAGATAGTCGCAGAGACTTTCGATCATCTGCCGTGTCTGCCCATAACGGCGGAATAATTCAACCTGCATGATGCCGCTCAGTTGGGTACGGTGAAAGAACAGGGACTCAAACTGCTGGATCACCCTGTTGATCTCCATGGATGTCTCAAGCGGGAACCCCAGTTTCTCGTCCAAGAGGCAGACCATGCAGGTCTGCATTTGCTGGGTTAGATGCATGGAGCGTTGCGACCGCCTGATCCCGCTCACCGCGGCGCAGGTGTAATTCCATCCAGATGATTGTTGGATCACCTGACAGCCTGGGCAGCTCCAACAGGAGCTTTTCAGCCTTGTCTAAATCGTCCTCCGTAAGCGCCATGACAGCCAAAGCTATCGCGGCAGACTGCCAAAATTCCGTGGAACCGCTGGCATGGACAGCTTGGAGCAATTCTTTCCGCCGCTGATTCCAGGCGCCCCGTTCCTCCATACTGGCGTCAGGGCAGACGGCCTGAAAGGCAGCATAAACTCCAGCGCCATGGTATTTTAACGGAATACTGGTAGGGTACTGATGCAGCAGGTTTTGCAGTATGGACTCTGCTGTTTGCCAGTCCTTAGTGCGGGCAAGCGTTAGGATATCGTTGATCTTCTGCTCCGCTTCACTGTTTGACAGTGTTTTCTCGTAGTTCAGCAACATATCCACGTTGGTATCCAGCGCCCGTGCCAAAGGGCAGAGTAGCGTGATGTCAGGGTAAGAAGCGTTTGTCTCCCACTTGCTGACCGCCGGCGGCGAGATGCCGAGAGCTGCTGCAAGCTGTTCCTGGGTCATGCCTTTTGCTTTCCGAAGCGCCGCGATATTGGCGCCGAGTTTTAATTCCATGACAGTCTCCTCCTTGTGGATTGTTTTACCTTTCCTGAGTTTAGTATAAGCGAGTGACCTGTAACGTGCAATGGAGATGTGTTCAGATGCGTTTCAGCTTTTCTTAACTGTTGGTTAAGTTTGCGATATGGTCTTGCGATAGTGCTGGGGTAGGTATTATACTGACAGTGCTTCGGACTGCGGCAGGCTATATGTGGAGGAACAGCAGATGCACCAGGATACCAAGGAGGAGACATCAATGCCAGAAATCATAAAAGTACGCGGGGCGCGGGTCCACAACCTGAAAAATATCGACGTGGATGTTCCCCTCAATCAGATCGTCGCCATTGCCGGCGTGTCCGGTTCCGGGAAGTCCTCCCTGGCGCTGGGTGTTCTGTACGCCGAGGGGTCCCGGCGCTATCTGGAGGCCTTGTCCACCTACACGAGAAGGCGGATGACCCAGGCCGCCAAGGCCCAGGTAGACGAGGTACTCTATGTCCCCGCCGCCCTGGCCCTCCACCAGCGGCCCGGCGTCCCCGGAATCCGCTCCACCTTCGGTACGGGAACGGAGCTTTTGAACAGCCTGCGGCTGATGTTCTCCCGGCTGGCCAGCCACCGCTGTCCCAATGGGCATTACCTGCCGCCCACCCTGGCTGTGGCGGCGGAACAGCCCATCTTTTGCCCAGAGTGCGGTGAATCGGTCCGGGCCCCGGGGGCGGAGGAGCTGGCTTTCAATAGCCAGGGGGCCTGCTCCACCTGCGGCGGCACCGGAATCGTGCGTACTGTGGACGAATCCACTTTAGTGCCCAACGAGTCCCTGTCCATTGACCAGGGAGCGGTGGCCCCATGGCAAACCCTGATGTGGTCGCTGATGAAGGACATCGCCCGGGAGATGGGGGTACGGACTGACGTGCCCTTCCGGGAACTGACGGCGGAGGAGCGGGAGATCGTCTTCCACGGCCCCGCCGTCAAGAAGAATATCATCTATCAGAACAAGACCAGCGGTGCGGCGGGGGATATGGATTTCACCTACTTCAACGCCACCTACACCGTGGAAAACGCCCTGTCCAAGGTAAAGGACGAGAAGGGCATGAAACGAGTGGAAAAATTTCTCAAGCAAGGCGTTTGCCCGGACTGCGGCGGCACCCGGCTGTCGGAGTCCGCCAGAGCGCCCAGGCTCCGGGACATCTCTCTGGATGAAGCCTGTAAAATGTCCCTGTCCGAACTGGTGGAGTGGGTGGCCGGGGTGCCCGCCTCCCTGCCGGAGGAGATGCGCCCCATGGCGGAGAGCATCTGCCAATCCTTCCAGACTGTGGCCAAACGGCTGATGGACCTGGGACTGGGCTACCTGTCCTTGGACCGTGCCGCCTCCACGCTCTCCACCGGGGAGCGGCAGCGGATGCAGCTGGCCCGGGCGGTGCGCAACCGCACCACCGGGGTGCTCTATGTGCTGGACGAGCCTTCCATCGGCCTGCATCCCTCCAACATCGTGGGACTGACCGGCGTGATGCGCGATCTGGTGGCAGATGGAAACTCGGTAATTCTGGTGGACCACGACACTCAGATCTTGTCCCAGGCGGATTGGCTGATTGAGATGGGTCCCGAGGCAGGTGCCAACGGCGGGCAGGTGGTGACCCAGGGGACTATCCCGGAAATTGCCCAAAACAGGGCGTCCCAGATTGGCCCGTTCCTGGCCGGGACGGCGGATATCCATGTCAGGGACCGAGTCTGCGCCGGGG
>CATKZW010000091.1 GCA_949841465.1 uncultured Oscillospiraceae bacterium | reverse complement strand
CACCGTGTCCGGTGCCGTGCGCCCTGCCGGGGGCTGTTGCGTCCTTGCGGACGCGATGGGGAAGTACCTTCCCCAAACCCCATGTGCGCCAGCAGAAACGGAACACCCGCTTTGCGTCTGTCCCGTTTCCGCTGGCCTATGTCCCAACCGCTGACAGCGGAGGAAGGAGGAAAACCGACATAGCAATTTTTCACTGTCCCATCCAAATCATCAAGCGGAGCGTGGGCCGTTCGGCTGTTGCCGCTGCCGCCTACCGAAGCGGCGAAAAGCTGACCAGCGAATGGGACGGCCTGACCCGTGACTACACGCATAAACCCGGTGTCGTCCATTCGGAAATCATGCTGCCCGCCCACGCACCGCCAGAGTTTGCAGACCGCTCCACCCTCTGGAACTCGGTGGAGCAAATTGAGAAAGCCAGTGATGCCCAGCTTGCCCGCGAAATCGAAGTTGCCCTCCCCGTGGAACTGTCCAGAGCGGAGCAGTTGGCCCTTGTCCGGTCATTCGTCAAAGACAATTTTGTGGCAGAGGGAATGTGCGCCGATTTTGCGCTCCACGACAAGGGCGATGGCAACCCCCACGCCCATATTATGCTGACAATACGACCACTCCGGGAAGATGGAAAATGGGGAGCGAAGTGCCGCAAGGTTTACGATCTGGACAGCCAGGGCAACCGTATCCCGGACGGCAAAGGCGGATGGAAGAATCATCGGGAGGATACCACCGACTGGAACAACCGCGAGAACGCCGAAAAGTGGCGGGCGGCGTGGGCCGCTTACGCCAACCGAGCGTTGGAGGCCGCTGGCAGGCCGGAGCGTATCGACCACCGCAGCTATGAGCGGCAGGGCATTGAAAAAATCCCCTCCGTCCACATGGGGCCTGCCGCCAGTCAGATGGAACGGCGGGGCATCCGAACAGAGAAAGGCGATCTCAATCGGCAGATTGCCGATGACAACAAACTGCTGAAGGAACTCAAGGCCAGAATCACCCGGATTTACAACTGGTCGAAGGAGCAGGCTGGGGCTGAACAGCCTAAAGACGGTGGTAGTCTTGTGGCCCGTCTTTATGAAGCCCAGGCCAAAGTCAATCAGGATAAGGCCCGTTCCCGTTCCGGCAAGATTAGGGCGCTTCAAGATAATGCAAAGCTGCTTGCCTTTTTGCAATCTAACGGCATCAATTCTATGCAGGAACTTTATGAGAAAGTTGCCGCCATGAACAAAGATTACTATGATTTGCGCGGCAAAATTGTCAAAGCGGAACGCCGGCTCGCCGTCCTGGATAAACGGCTGGAAATGTGGGCGCAGTATGAGCAATACAAGCCCATCCGCCAAAAGCTGGATAAGGTGAAACCAGGCAAACGGGAGAAGTACCAGCAGGAGCATAGAGACGGGTTAGCGTTATTCGATGCTGCCGCCGTTTTTCTGAAATCGCTGAAAGAATCCGGCGAAGCGATCACGCCCAAGGCGTGGCGGGCCGAAGCCGCAAAATTGACCATGCAGAAAGACGCAGACTATCAGAAAATGCGGGCTATGCGGGATGAAATCAAAGCTGTTGAATCACTCCGCAAGGCCGCTGACCGTCTGGCCCATGAGGGCCAGCGCCAGCAGAGGGAAACCGAACGATAACACTACGATTTTTACGAAAGGATTTTGCAATTATGGATATGACCCCATGGGAACGCCGCCAGAAGATTTTGGAGACGCTGTGTCTCCGGCGGCAGGATACTTACAGAAACCTGTCACATGAATTTAACGTCAGCACCGGCACGATTCGCCGGGACATTGTGGTGCTGACCTGCTCCTATCCCCTCGAAACGGTGAGGGGCAATCACGGCGGGGTCAGAGTGGCAGAGTGGTTCCACCTTGACCGCAGGGCGTTGAACTCTGCGGAGATCACTTTCCTCCGCAGGCTGGCGGAATCGCTGGACGGCTCCGACCGTGAAATGCTCAACCGCATTATTACCGTATTTTCGCATTGAGGACAATTACCATGCAAATGAAAATCAGCGAAATCAAAATCAACCCAGGGCGGCGGGACACCCAGCAGAGGAACGTGGAGGAACTGGCCCGGAGCATTGCCGCCGTGGGCCTGATGAATCCCATCACCGTCACCCAGGACAACACGCTTATTGCTGGCCTGCACCGATTGGAGGCTGCGAAGCTGCTGGGCTGGACGGAGATTGAGTGTACCGTCAGCGATGCGGACGGCCTGCAAGCGGAGTTGGCAGAAATTGACGAGAACTTTGTTCGGGCGGGGCTGTCCCACCGGGAGTTGGGCGACTTGCTTCTGCGCCGGAAAGAACTCTATGAAGCCATCCACCCGGAGACACGCCAGGGCCAGCGCAACGGCCAGACAGCTAAAAACGACAATTTGACGGTTTTAGCGGCAAAGCCCTTTTCGGAGGATACCGCCGATAAGCTGGGAATCAGCAAACGCACCGTGGAGCGGCTTGTCCAGACCGCCGCCAATCTGACCCCGGAGGCCAAGAAAACCATCCGGGACGCTGGCGATAAAATCACCAAAGGGGATGCGCTGAAAATTTCCAGACTGCCCCCTGACCAGCAGGCGGAGGCCGCTGCCGTTCTGACCATAGCCCCGCCAACACCGAAGCGGCAGAGGATGGCGGACGGTGAAGATGCGCTGCGCGAGTTTAAGCTCCTATGCTCCCGCTATGTTTCCGACATCAAAGCCCTTCATCACCGGGCAGATGTTTTCGCCAGAATGTCAATGTCTCAATTTGACGAACTGGGCAATAGCGCATATTCCATCACGGAAGCAATCAAGGAACTTTTTGAGGAAGTACATGAAATCCGACACGAAATGGAGAAGGAACATGAAAACTGACTATATTACCAGCGGCTCCACCCTGCCGCCCTACATGGCGTATCCCCGGTTCCTGTTGGGCATGAATATCCGGCTGACGGCGAAAGAGGTCTACGCGATCATGCTGGATATGACGTTCAATTCGGATATGGTTCAGACCGACCGGCGCGGGCGGCGGTATCTGGCGTTCTACAACAAGACCATTGCGGCGATCATCGACCGCACTCCCAGCACTGTGGCACAGTCCCTGCGGGAGTTGGAGGACGTTGGGCTGGTGGAGAAGGAACTGATCGCCCTCCACACTCCCTATCACATTTACATCAAGTTACCCGCAGGAGAAAACGTGCCGTGATTGTCCACATGAACTATCAGCAGTACCGCACCGCCCGCAGACTGGTACATAGCTGCTGCAACTATGATTGTGGGAATTGTCTGCTTCTGGACGGTGGCGAGGAATGTATCTGCCCACAGAGTATTACCTACTCGCTTGTGTGCCGCTGGTTCCGCGCCGCCGTCCTGCCCCTGGACGCTGGCTTGTGCGCCGCCCTGCTCCACCGGGCAGACCGGAGGAAATGTGTACTCTGTGGCGGTTACTATCTGCCGAAATCCAACCGGGCGAAATACTGTCCTGATTGCGCTGTTACTGCCCGTAGAAGGAAAGAAGCGGAACGCCAGCGCAAACGTTACTACGATTCTACGCATTTAGGCCCTAAAAAACCATGATTTTTCAAGGTTTTCCGGGGTGCTGTCAATAGGGGCCTGATACATTCCCTATCTGACACCCCGGAAGGCCCTCAGAGAGCCTACAACGGCGATTCTACAAAGGAGTTTTTACCCTATGGCTGAAAACAGGAGATTTTACTATCTCAAACTGAAAGAAAACTTCTACAACAGCGAGACAATGGTTGTGCTGGAAAGTATGCCGGACGGCCTGTTGTACTCGAATCTGCTGCTGAAAATGTACCTTATGTCACTGAAAAGCGGCGGAATCCTCATGCTCAACGAGCATCTTCCCCACACCGTCCAGACCATCGCCACCTTCACCCGGCACCAGATCGGCAGCGTGGAGAGGGCAATCAAGGTGTTCATGGAATTTGGCCTTGTGGAAGTCCTGACAGACGGCGCTTTCTACATGGCCGACATTCAACTGCTAATTGGTCAGTCCTCCACCGAGGGGGAGCGGAAGAAGCGGGAACGGAGCCGGTTGCAGCGTCAAAAACTGCTGCCCTCCGGCAAAGTGGACATTTGTCCACCCATAGACCCGGTGGACAAATGTCCCCCTATATTAGAGATTAGAGATAAAGAGTATAGAGATAAGAGTATAGAGAATAGAGAGGGGGAACGCGCCCGCACGTTGGGCCGTTACCAAAATGTTTTTCTGTCTGCTGGTGAACTGTCCGAACTGCAAGCCGACTTTCCTACCGTCTGGCAGGAGTACATCGAAAGATTGTCCGAGTACATGGCATCCACGGGCAAACAGTACCGGAGCCATGCCGCCACCATTCGCCGTTGGATAGCGGATGACCGCCGCAAGGCCGCCCCCCCTGCCCGTGACCGGGATTATAGCGTCAGCGAGGAGGACACCGTATGATGGAACTGACCGAGGAAATCCGAGCCGTCATCGACAAGACCACTGCTGCCATGAAACTGGGAGAGGGCGAGTACATAGCCCCGGCTGATGGGCTTGTCCATTGCCGGAAGTGCGGCGCACCCCGGCAGACTGTCATTCGCTCCCCCTTTGGCGGCTATATCGCTCCCCGGTGTGTCTGCCCTTGCCAGCAGGAGAAAGAACGCCGCCGCAGAGAAGCCGAGGAACGCCGCCAGCGCATGGAGCGTATCAGGCGGCGTAAGGCCCAGGGACTTCAAGACCGCTACCTCTACGGCTACACATTCGCCCATGACAACGGCGAGAACCCTGTTATGGCGAAAGCCCACGCCTATGTCAATCACTGGCCCCAAGCGTTCAAGAAGAACATCGGCCTGTTGCTGTTCGGTGACGTTGGTACGGGCAAATCCTTCCTGGCCGGGTGCATAGCGAACGCGCTTTTGGAACGGGACGTACCTGTACTCATGACCAACTTCCCCACCATCCTGGCCCGCCTGTGCGGGACGTTCGGAGAGGACAGGACGGCATTTCTGAACAGCCTGGGAGACTATGACCTCTTGATTATAGACGACCTGGGCGCGGAGCGCAACACCGAGTATGCCCTTGAGCAGATGTTTTCCATCATCGACAGCCGATACCGCTGTAACAAGCCGCTGATCGTGACCACCAATCTGAAGCTGGACGAATTGAAGCACCCGCCCGATCTGGCCCATGCCCGTATCTATGACCGGATTTTAGAACGCTGCGCCCCTATCCTCTTTGCCGGGAAGAACTTCCGGGAGGACAATGCCGCCAGCACCAAAGCGGCGGCGCGGCGTATCGTGTCACCTGATAATCAAAAAAATTGAAAGGAGCAGCCTATGGCAAAAACGAAAGCAGTTACCCCTACCACATCCACCCCGCAGGCCAAGCGGACATTGGAGAAGCGTATCGGCCACACCACCTATGAGGTGCATATCTGCTTCAATGAGCAGAGCAAGGAGAGCATGAATGATAAAATCTGCCGCCTTATCAAGAATCAAATTGCGGATAGTCAGTAAAAGTTGCAAAAGGCAGTTGGCATCACGCAGATTTTGTGATATATTGGTGTTGCCGCAAATGAGCTGGCTGTCTCGAAAGGATGGCGCATTATGACAAGACAGCCAGAAAAGGACACCGCAATCTACACCAGATT
>CATKZW010000090.1 GCA_949841465.1 uncultured Oscillospiraceae bacterium | reverse complement strand
GCCCCGGCCAGCCCCGCCGCGATGCTTTTTCGATCTGGCCTTTTTATGGACAGCAACCGGTGAACGAGGAACAACCCTACAAGAACACGCACCGCCCCGGCCAACAGGCCGGAGAACAGCAGAAACACGTCCGTCATATGTGTGCCCCCCAATAGGCGTTGATCTGCGCCTTTACCTCTTGCAGATGGGAGCGGCTGATGGGCAGCGCGGCGCCGTTTTTCAGGATGACCGCGCCCTCCTTGACCTGCATGACGTGGATCATGTTGACGATACAGCCCCGGTCGATGAAGATAAACTCCTCCGCGCCCAGCTCCTCATAAACCTGCTGTAAGCTCTTTCGCACCTTTGCCGCGCCGCCCGCGGTGGTGATGCTGGCGTTTTTCCCGTCCCGCTCAATAAAAAGAATTTCCTTATAGGGAATTTTCTCTAAACGGCTGTTGGTCTGGATGGTGTAGAACCGCCCCTCCTCCAGCTCAATCAGCCGGATGGCGTCCTGGACCGCCCCGGGGAGCCGCCGGGCGATGTCGTTCTTGGGGACGTACCGGAAAATGGACAGCTCAAAGGCGTCGATGGCATACTCCACGTGGGAGGTAATGAAAATGATCTTCACGTTGGGCAGAAACGGCCTGATTTTCTCGGCCAGCTCCATTCCGGTGCTGCCGGGCATTTCAATGTCCAGCAGGATCAGGTCAAAGAAAAATCCATCCTCAGTGATGTCGTAGAGGAGATTGTCACCGCAGGTATAGGCGGCGATCTCGCCGGCGCTCCCGCATTGCTTCAGGCAGTCCTCCGTGAGGTTCCGGTTGGATTGGACGGTGGCGCTGTCATCGTCGCAGATGGCAATACGCAGCATGGAAACTCCACCTCCCTTACTATTATGACGAAATATTATACTACGCCTGCCCTCCACTGGCAAGCGGCCATCCGCCTGGTTGTCACGAGATGCTCTCTGAATGTTACAAAAAGGATGGAAGAATTCGTTCGATGTCAATACTTGCTATCTCTAACTTGAAAAAGGAGCTCCATCGTTAGCTTCCACGCGGAGCCCGCCTTATTGTAAGGCCGAAATATTCAGCAGCACACTCAAATAAAATTGCCGTCCGGTTTTCTCCGTCATCAGCGCCCCGTGGTACTTTTCCGCTACCGCCTTGATGTTGGAAAGCCCGGTGCCCGCCGGGGGCAGCGGTTCGTCCGGGCAGGTGTTCTCAAAGGTCAGCATGTAGAAATCTCCCTGCCGCTTTCCGTTGACGCGGATGGCCTTGGCGCCATCGTTGGCCCGGCAGGCGGTGATGGCGTTGTCCAGGGCGTTGGCGAACAGCACGCACAGGTCAAAGTCGTCAATCCCGCAGGGCTTAGGCAGAACCAGGGACACCTCTGCCGTAATCTCCTTTGCCAGTCCCAGTTTTTCCCCCAGCAAGATGTCCACCACCGGGTTGCCGGTCTGATAGGGGAAGGACAGGGCCTCCGAGACGGTCTCCAGCTTTTTCAGGTACTCCCGGCCCTCCTCCAGCTTTCCGCCCCGGAGCAGGCCGTCCAGGACGGATAGATGGTTTTTGATGTCGTGGCGGAAGGATTTTGTCTGCTCGTAGCGCGCCCGGGCCTCCGTAATATAAACCTTTTGCTCATGGGCCGCCTGGGTCAGCGATTGCAGTTCTGCCTGGGCAAGAAAGCCCCGGCACAGTTGGCGGTAGGCGTACAGGGTACACAGCAACGCCGCCAGGCCCATGACTTGCAGGAGCAGCAGCGTACTGTGCCTGCCAACCTCCTCCAGAGAAATGGTGGGGGCAAAAAAGCTGTAGGCGGTCTGGAGGATATACAACTCTGCGGCGAAGAAAAACAGTCCGGGAAACAGCAGAAGCCCGATATAAGGTGTCTGGCTGTCCTCCATCCAGGCCAGGAGCTTCAGCACAGCATAATAGCAGCCAGCGCACAGCACAAAGAACAGGAGCTGTGCCGCCAAAAACAGCGGATAAAACAGCGGACTGCCAATGAAGCGGGGAAAGAACGCCGCCTCCACCGAGTTGATGATCCCGAAGGAGAGCTGTGAAACGTAGTAGGACAGCACGGCGGCCAGCCAGGACACGGACCGCTGATTTCTCATCCCATAGCGGCTGAGTCCGTAGAGCGCCAGCACGCCCACGGCAACGGGGAGCGTCCCGTCAAGGGCGAGTCTGTCCGAGAGAAACTGAATCATACCCAGGAGGAGAAAATAAACGGCAAAGTACCATTTTTTCAGTTTCTTCCCGGTGAGGCGGCTGATAAAGACCATATGCATCACCCCATGTCCCACAAGGAGACAGAGGCTGTCCATAAGCAAGGCGAAATAGTCCACGTCAGATCACCCTCTCCTTCATATGCCGCAAAAGGGCCTGGGTCAGCTCCCGCTCCCGCAGCCGGGAGGCGGGGATACGCTCCCCTTGGAACAGCAGGACCTGCCCGTCCTGACACCCCCGCACATAGTCCAGATTGACCAAGAAGCTGCGGTGGCACTTGAAAAAGCGCCCGTCCACCCGCCGCTCCAGATCCTCCAGCTTGTCATAGTAGTCGCTCACTGTCCCGTCACTTTTGTGGAGGTAGATTTTCCGGCCCAATACCTCGCAGTACACAATGTCCGAGAGAAGAACCACCTCGCAGCCGGTTCCCCTCTGAATCACGATGTCCTCGGCTGTCCTCTGTTTCAGGGAGCGGAGCACCCGATTCATTGTCTGTTTGAAGCGGGCGCTGTCCAGGGGCTTGAGCAGATAGTCGTATGCCTCTACCTGGAAAGCGTCGAAAACGAGCTCTTTCAGCACCGTCACAAAGACCAGCAGGCTGTGATCTCCCCGCTGGCGCAGCAGCTTGGCCGTCTCCATCCCGTCCAGATGCTCCATCTGGATGTCCAGAAAAATCACATCAAAGCGATCAACCGCATCCAGCAGGGCGCGGCCATCGGGAAAACTGCTGAGGTCGTAAGCGGTGATTGATTTTTCTTTCATATACTCCGCAAGATGGCCGGCAAGCTCCTGGGCCATCATGGGTTCATCGTCGCAGATCGCAATTTTTATCATGTTCACCACCACGTTTTTCTATCAATCTATCAGATTAGCAAAAGAGGACCAGGGATACAACCCCCGATGTCATGAAATGTCGCGGATGTGTCATGAAATGCTCTTGACCCCAAAAATTTGCTCAATACCCGTACCGCTTCCGGTATTTCAGCAGCAATGCTGCCGCCATGACCGTCCCCAGCAGCTCGGCCACAGGCGTCGCCAGCCACACGCCGGTGACGCCCCCCAGCAGGACAGGCATGATCTGAATGCTGGCAACGGTGAACAGGAAGGACCGGGAAAAGGCCAGCACGGCGGATACCACCCCATTGGACAGAGCGGTAAACATACCGCTGGCAAAGACATTCAGCCCCACGAACAGCAGAGCGATGGAGCACAGACGATTGCCCGTCACCGCCAGCTTATACACTGGGCTGTCCAGCCGGGTGAAGATGCCCACCAGTGGAATGGTCGCCAGAATGGAAATAACCGTACAGAGGACGGATGCCCCGACGATGAATTTGACGCTGAATCCCACCAGCTTCTTCAGTTTTTCGTGGTTCTGCTCCCCGTGGTAGTAGGAAATCATGGGGGCCACGCCGTAGGAGTAGCCGATAAACAGGGCGCTGACGAACATAAGTACATACATGATGATGGTGATAGCCGCCACGCCGTCCTCTCCTATGTACTTCAGCATCGCCAGGTTGAACAGCAGGGTGGTAATGCCAGACACCAAGGAGGTCGCCAACTCCGACATACCGTTGGTGGAGGCGTGGAACAGCACCCCACCCCGGAACACCGGCTTTGCTAAGTGGAGCAGGCTGTCCTTTTTCCGGAACACCAGGAAGCCCACCACGGCGGTGATGGAGTAGCCCAGTCCGGTGGCGATGGCCGCCCCCTGGATGCCCAGGTCGAACAGAGAAATCAGAGCATAATCCAGAATGATATTGGTCACGCCCCCCGCCACGGTACAGATCAGGGATAGGGTGGACTTGTCGGCGGCAATCAGGTAGAGGGAAAAGTTATACATGAGCAAGATAGGAATGGTGAACAGCAGATAGTTGCTCAAATAGGTGTGGCAGTAGCCGAACACCGCCGGAGAGAGGCCCATAGTCCCCAGCAGGGTATCCATCAGGGTATAGCCCAGCAGCATCATCACCGCGCCCACTACTGCGTTGGTGAGAATGAGGAGGGTGAAGTCCTGCCGGGCCTCCTGTTCCTTGTGCTCCCCCATCTTCTTCATGACCACGGCGCTGCCGCCGGTAGCCAGCATCCCGGAGATGGCCGTGATCAGGGCGATGGCCGGGGCGGTGAGGTTGATAGCCGACAGGGCCTCCATACCGATCAGGTTGGAGACGAACAGCCCATCCACCATGGTGTAGAAGGTGTTGAACACCGTCATGACGATGGTGGGGAAGGCAAAGCGCAGGATATTCCTGCCTGTGACCGGCAGGTGGTAAGAGTCCAGTTTGTCCATGTCCTAATTCCTCCAGTCGATGTCCTGGCCGTCCCCCAGGTCAAAATACTGTACTTCTGTTCCCTGTGCCGGGAGCCGGACGGCGGAAATGCGCCGGTTCTGGGCAGGGGCAAAGTAGTACACGCCGCTCTCGGCACACATGACACTGGTACACAGGGTCTGCTCGTACACGTCGTAATTTGGATCGGCTTTTGCCAGTCCCTCGGGGATGTCCACCGGGGCAAAGGCCCGGAACATCCGGGATACCCCGTCCAGCTCGTCCTTCCCGGGAACGGCAAGCTCCTTCATAAAAGCCAAGCGGACAAAGCGGGAAGGAGAGGAATAGTCCCCCGGCAGGCCGGAACCGCCGCCCAGGCGCTCCCCGAACTCCCGGATCTCATGCCCGGCGATAGTCTGGGGGGCCTTGGGTAGATTGGTAACCCCCACGAAGTTGCGGAGGTTGGTTCGCTGCCAGCGGTAGTCCGGGCTGTTGGTCAGCACGCCGATGGTCTCCCGGTGGATGGACAGGCCACCCTCCTCCGGCTCGATGATGACGGCCTCGCCGGTTTTATCGCTGAGGATATAGTGGGCGGGCAGGGGTTTTCCCTGGATGGGCTCGTCCACCAAAGCAGTTCCCTTCAAAGCCTCCACGGTCTCCTCCACGCTGGCGCACCGACTGAACAGCCAGGCCAGCAGACGGCCCGGATGGACGGCTGTTCTGCTCGGGCCGGCACTTTCCTCATAGACCGCATACTCCGGGAAATGGAGCAAGGCCCCCATCAAGCCAGCGGAGTTGACCCCGTCCACCAGAATAGGCTCCCCGAAGCCAAGCACCGCCATACCGGTGTAACTGTATTCGCCGGAGGCCGCCCCCTCCCCGTGAAGTCCAGGGACACAGGGCATCCCCTGTGGAACACTGATGACCCGGTTGGCCGTCAGGTCTCCGAATTGGTCGTAGGTCCGTCCCAAAAGGTGCCGTCCGTCCTCTGTCCTCCAGGTAAAGCTGCTGCATCCAAAATCCATATCAAAAACCTCCTGTTTTCTCATATTGTTGTCCAGTGGACTTGCAATTATTTCTGACAGGGGGTATCATAAACCGTGTGGCCGCCACGCAGTCAAGGGGTATTTTTAATTCT
>CATKZW010000089.1 GCA_949841465.1 uncultured Oscillospiraceae bacterium | reverse complement strand
TGGTCATGATTTCATAGAGTTCCGTATCCTTCGGGAAATGGTCCACAAAGGGGATAATGACGCTCCCGAAGAACAAAAGCCCCTCGCCAGCGTTGGAGTTGGTCACATAGCCAAGCTGGTGAGGGGAGATATTGAGCTGCTTCGCCAGGATTTGCCGGTCGCCGCCCGCCTGATTGAGCATATACACAAAGTCAGAGTTTTCAAAAATGTTCTCAATTTCGCGGGAAGAAAGCAAATCCTTGACATTTTGGGTAATTCCAGTGGGGATACCGCCCCATTTTCTGAACCGTTTCCAGATCTCCACCGTGTAGGCGGCGGTCTGTTCCTCCCGGAGAAGCAGGTGCATTTCGTCAATGTAGAGGCGGGTGGACTTGTGGGCCTCCCGGTTCTCACTGACCCGGCCCCACACCTGGTCCTGGACTACCTGCATACCGAACTTTTTAAGCTGTTTCCCCAGCTTCTTAATCACATAGCACACGATCCGGCTGTTGATTTTCACGTTGGTCCGGTGGTTAAATACGTTCAGACTGCCGGAAACGTAAATTTCCAGCGCCGTGGCAAGCCGCTGGGCCTCCGGCTCCGGCTGCTGGCAGAGAAGCGCGTGGAGGTCCCCCAGCACCGGCATTTTCTCAGGCCGGGGGTCTTGCAGGTACTCCCGGTAGACCATATGGACGCAGCGGTCCACCACCGTTTTCTCCACCGGCTCCAACCCGGCCTTGCCGCCCACAATCAGCTCCATGAGGGAGAGGATGAAGTCGCTTTTCAGCGTCAGGGGGTTATCATCCTCCGAGTAGTTGAGGGTTATGTCCATGGGGTTGATGTACTGGTCGGAGGTGGGGGAAATGTCGATCACCTGCCCACCCAGCCGCCGCACCAAGGGCGAATACTCGTCCTCCGGGTCGATGATGGCAATATCGTCCCTGGTAATCAGGAAAGCGTTGGTGATCTCCCGCTTGGCGGAGAAGGACTTGCCGCTTCCAGGAGTACCAAGGATTAGCCCGTTGGGGTTT
This sequence comes from uncultured Oscillospiraceae bacterium, assembly GCA_949841465.1. Taxonomy (GTDB): domain Bacteria; phylum Bacillota; class Clostridia; order Oscillospirales; family Oscillospiraceae; genus Enterenecus. Next base: position 4,681 of record CATKZW010000089.1, on the reverse strand, counting down.
TTAAGACGCTTGCGGTCGGCCAGAATCAGGTTATTGGAAAGAGCGTTCAGGCCGTAGTAGAGGGCTTCACCCTGCATAAAAAGCTCCTGGGTGGTAAAGGGCACGAATATGGCGGTACTGCTGGTGGTGAGGCCCCGCTGAATGGCGATCTGGTTGAGGCCCAGGGGGAGGGAGGACATTAGCCCCTGCTCCTGCTGGTAGTCCAGCCGCCGCAGGGCGCAGTTGTACTTTTGGGCGATGCCCGCCGCCTGGAACACGTTGTTCTCCAACTTCTGCCGCGTCTCCGCCGTGTTCATTACCAGCATGGTGACGAGGAACATCCGCTCATTCCGGGATTGCAGGTCCTCCAAAAGCGTCTTGGCCTCCGCGCCATAGGTGGCGAGATCAGAGGGGATGATGTCCATATCGTATCCGCTTCTGACGGCCTTTTTCTGCTCCTCAATGGTCATTTTCTGCAAATCGGTGATCTTCCGCTTCACATTTTTAATGGCCGCGCTCTGGTCAATGGACTGGATATGGAGCGTGACCACCATGCTGCTTTCCAGGTCCAGGAAGTCCGCCAACATCCGGTCGGTCAGCTCCGGGGCCAGGATTTGCAGGAAGGACATAGCCCCGTAGGTCCTGCCGATCTGGAACATCCGGCCATTCTTGAAGGTGAAGCTGTCCGGGGCGATGAAGTCCTTGCTGGACAGGCCGGTCTTGCAGATCGCGTCCCAGGCGAACCGGAACTTCTGATTATCCGCCGGGTGGAACATCTTATGGAGGACGGCCAGCCGCTCATAGCCGCTCAAAGAGTGCGCCCGTACCCCCAGGGTCTTGAAGTTAGCCAACACATCCGCCTCAATGCGTTCCAGTCGGGGCTTGGCCTCCTTCAGACTGTCCGCCTCCACGCCAAAGGTGATGTACTTGGTCTTGGTCAGGCCGTTGTTCCCCTTGGAGAGCTGGCCTTTCAGCATATCCGAGTATTCCTCACGGATGCTGTTGAAGGTGTCCTTCTGGTCGGGGATGTGAATGGACTGGCGCTGTTCCTCCATATCGGCGGGCTGGTTGAGAAAAGAGAACTGGACCTGGATGGAGGAATCAAAATAATTGAGGAAATCGCACCAATTCTCAAAGATCAGGTTCTTGTCCTCGTTCTGCGCCAACTGGTAATTGATGTCGTAGAATTGCACCTGCTTGGTGTAGTAATGCTCCGTCACCACGCAGATACCGTCCCGGCACATCTCCCGGTAGGGGATGGTCTGCTGGGCGGTGCGGGGGATTTTGCCGTCCCGCTTGGCCTTCTGGACGGAAGCGGACAGCCGCCGCTTCTGGCGGCTGGTGAGCTTGGCGTCAGGGGTCAGGCGGATGGTGTCCCGCAGGTCGGCCTTATCTTTTTTGTGCTGTCTTTTTGCCGCTTGCAGATTTTTTGCTTGCTTTTCCTGCTTTTTTTGCAATAGCATGAACCTCCTTTTCATGATGATTCAGCCGCTCCATGGCGGCATACAGATTGTCGGTCTGGTACGGGCGGACTTTGGGGGCGAGGAACTGCGCCCGGATGAAGTGGCCCAGCACCTTCTCCAAGGGCTGTCCATCCTTCTCGTAGATGCCGAACAGGAAGAAGGGCAGCATGAGGCCGATCATCAGCAGAGCCGCCGCCTCGTTGCCAAGATTGTTCCGGGTGAGCATATAGGTAGGTACGCCAATCAGACCGCCCGCGCCGAAGCAAATGAGCTGCCGCTGGGTCAGATTGAACGCCACCTTCGTCTTTACTCTGGCGAGGTCTTTCGGGACAGGGACAAAGGGCATTTACCGCACCTCCCGATCTTTCGGTTTTGCGGCGGGCTGGTCGCCGGGGACGGGCTTTACCGAGAGCTGGGCCTTAATGGAGGGCTTCTTCTCCGTCTGTTTCTGCATAGCGTCCATTTCCTTCCGTGTCTGTGTAACGAAGATGCTTAAAACACCAGGATGGCTTGTGATGAGATAGTCTCGGTGACGGCTCACGGTATCAAACATGGGGACAGTTGCCGCCCACGCCTGATTGCCGCTGGAAACACGGGGATCGTTCCTTATACCTTGAAGGGTAGCAGCCAGTACATGACTTACACGTTCCGCACCAAACACCGCCAGTACGCCCTTTGTGTCAGCATGGAGACTCATTCCATCAAAGCCCTCCCTAATTGCCGTCTCAATAGCATCCCGGCAGGCAACATTCGTTTCCAGGGAGGCGAGGAAAGCGTCCAACTCTCCATGCTCCCTGGCATATTCGCCGGTGTGCGGATAAATCGGGATAATGGGGGCAGTTTCCCGCTGGGCCTCCATTAGACTTTCGGCCCTATCCTCAATACACTCCCGGATATTGTCCATGTGACCCGTCTCCATATCCCGGAAGTCCTTGTAAATATCCGCCAGAGGGCAGGGGGATTCCAGCAGCGCCGCCGCCTGGGGTGCGGGGAGGTCCTGCACCTCCAACGACATCAGAATATCCTCCCGCATGGCGTACTCATAGGCATGGTTCAGGGCTTCCTCCGCTGTCATGCCCAACAGCCCGTGCTTGAACCGCTCCTGTTCCGCCGCCATCTTATCATATAGTGCCTGATTCAATTTTTCTGCGTCCATGAACGTCTCCTTCCTTTATAATAATTTCTCATACCGCAATTTCATCTGCGGCGGGCAGAGGTCCACAGCGGGACAGCGTTTGCCGGTCCAGCGTTTTCCCCCTGCCTGCCCCATACACGTCCAGCCCGCCGCCCGGATACTGGCTCCGGCCTCCGTGTCCAACGTGTAGGTGATGATCTTGCGGTAGCCGATAGCCTTTGCCGCCCGCGCCGCCGCAGAGTACAGCATACTGCAAGCGTTTTTCTCGCCCGTGGTACAGAGCCGGGTCACTTCCAGCGTCAGGCCATTGTCCAGATAGCGGCTCACGGGACGGCCCACAAGGGCAACGCCCACCAGCCGCCCCTCCGCCGCACAACCAATGGAAAACTTGTGGCCTCTGGTGGGCTTGTGGTGGCGGTGGTGGGCGGCTACAAAAGCGTTGGCCTCTTTCAGTGATACCGGGGTTAAGGTGAGCATATCACCGCGCCCCTTTGTCCGTATTCCGTTCCTGGGCAGGAGCCGCCGCTTCTCGCACCCCCGTCTCTTTCGCCGCGCTCTTGAGTGCGCCGCGCACGGAAGGGGGACGCTCCTGCTCCACCGCTTTCTCATATGCGCTCAAAACAGCGGCGTTCAGCGCCTGCCGCATTTCCTTGGTGGTGGGGCAGCAGATGTCGTGATATTTGCCGTCCTGCCCCTTGGTGCTGGGCATGGAGACATACGGCCCATTCTCCGTATTGTAAATGCGGATGTTGTTGACGGCGAATACGCCGCCCAGGCTCACACTGGCAAAGCCCATCAGCTTGCCATGGTCCTTATCCGGGTCCTTGGGGAGATAGATTTTCACGTCCACGCCGGGGACGGCAGGGACCTCTGCGCCGGTTTCCGGCGCTCTATTCTCACTCAAATTGCAATCCTCCTTCTCATTTTAATGTGCGTTGAAAATAGACCGGCTGACCGAGCCGGTCTTGAACAGGGAGAAGCACAGCAGTACCGTGTACCCGGCGCATTGCCAGATAGCAATATGAAGGTTGGTTCCGCTGGTGATCTGCCCAATCAGCACGGCATAAATCGCCACGCAGATCATAATAAAAAAGCCTTGCAGGCCAAGAGCCACAAGGCCGCGCAGGTAGTTGTTGCCCATTTGCCCCCACTCCCGGTTGGTCATGGTGGCGAAGGGAATCGCGCCGATAGAGCAGTAGATATAAATTTCTATCATCCGCCCCACCAGCACAATCATCACGCAGAAGGACAGAATGGGCATGGTGATTTTCAGCAGCATGGTTTCCACCAGCAGTCCGAACAGCTCACCCAGCTCCATGGCCTCCAACTGCGCGGACACGTCCCCTATGACCGTGGCAAAGTCAAGGCTGGTGGTGCCGGTGATGATACCGGCGCTCTGCTGCACCACATTCTGTCCCAATTCAAAAATCGCCATGGTAATGTCAAAGGTATGGGTGACGAGGTACACGGCGATAAACGCTTTGAGAATCCATTTGTATATGGCGTAGGTTTCAAAGTCGTGGAAGTTATTTTTCTCCATGAGCATACTGATAAGCTCGTAGCACAGGACAAAGGTAATAATTATCCCGGCTATCGGAACCACCACGTTATCACTCAGATTGCGGATCATGGAGAAAACCCCGGCGTTCCATGCCGCCGGGGTCGTCCCCACGTTTGCCGCAACTTCCCCGACTTCGCTGTTGATCTGGTCAAACATCCCGTCCAGGTTGCCCATAATGCAGTCCCGGAGGATGCCCTTGATCCAGTCTGTGATTATGTCGAGGATGTTCAGCATTGGCTACGCCCTCTTAGCCGAACAGGTTCGCCAGCAGGGGGATGAGCTGCATACCAATCAGGGCAACACCGCCGCCCGCCATGAGCTGTTTCATGCCCTGGCTTTTCGCGCCGGGGTTGTCGTTGCCGTAACCTTCCAGCAGGTTAATGACGCCCCACACGCCCAGGCCAGCGCCGAGGGCGATTACCAGAACCTTCAAAGTGTCGATAGCAGAAGTGAAAAATTCCATTAAAATACCTCCATAATGTTGTGAAATTTTGATTTTGAATGTGACGGGGAATCCTCCCCGGAAATATGAAACACCGCCAA
>CATKZW010000088.1 GCA_949841465.1 uncultured Oscillospiraceae bacterium | reverse complement strand
CTGTATGGCAGGATCCCGGCAATGCGTTTTCTCATATAGCGCCTGCAGTCCAATATGGGCAGTATGGCGCTGTTTTGACCCTGGAAACCCTTGGCCGTCGTTGGGGATGGGAAAAGACAAAGGTCTGGCGCTTTTTCAAAAAACACGCAGATGCCTTCCCGCTGTATAAGCTGCCAGGCTCATTTGGCTGTCTGATCTTCAACACCGGCTACCCAGCAGGAACCTCCTTTTCTCTCCCGGAATCTAATCAGATTAAACGCATTTTGGAGGAAATACGCATTTGGGGCGAAAAAACTCATTCCAAAAGCGGCAGTGACCATGAGCGGCTGAATCGGTGGATTACCTGGTACAGCCGAAAGGTCATACCATCCGTGCTGGAACAGCCTCAGCCTGCTGTCCCGGCAGAGCAGCGCCGTGTTGCAGTTTCAGATTGCTATATAACGCGCGCGTATTTTTCTCCGTGTAGGTATTATAAGAGTTTCATAGAGGACTGCCAAGGTAAAGAGGGGTATTCCCCGGTCGAATCTGGACATTTGCCCAGAGCCGATCAAAAAACCGGCCCGCCATTCGATTTTGGAGGTATTGACTATGGCAGATTTGAAGGCGACCCTTTGTGGTGAATTGCCGCAAAATGAATTTTCTCCCCAAACGGAACAGCTGATTGCGCTGCTGGAGCGCCGGGGGATCGTGGAAGACCCCAGCATTGTAAATGAAAAAGCCCGTCAGGCGGAACAGGCTCTGCGCCGCAATATGTACCATAACACTCAGATGATGCTCAAGCACTACCGGGACATCGTCTGGGCGCTGGAATGCTTCCCGGAACAGGTGGCAGAGTAGCTGGACCGCCCGCTGAAGGACTTGGACGCCCTACTCAGCATGGTGGATACTCAGCTGGCCATGAGGAACACCCGGCTGGAGCATCGGATGTTGAGTATCAAACAGTTCCGGCTGCTGCTGGACCGGATCAACGACGCCCTGACGGTACTGCGGCAGAAGCCGGGGAACGGAGAGATGATGTATAATATCATTTTCCAGACCTTTGTCACCCCGGACAAGCTTACGCATCAGGAGATCCTGTACCGACTGGACATCTCGGACCGGCACTACTACCGGCTCCGGCAGCAGGCGGTCAACATCCTCTCCATCCGGCTCTGGACGGCCCCAGCGGGGTGCCTGGACGCATGGCTGGAGATTCTGACCTTGCTGGAGGGAAACTGATGGCAGAAAAATGGCAGGAAAATTGGCAGCGCTGCCGCTGATGACATGGGGAGTGTAAATGTGGTATGATGGTAGCGTCCAAAAGTGGGCACGGGCAGTGCGCCGGTCCCGCAGAGAGCCTTTGGCTTCCCTGCGGCCCGGTGCTTTTTGCTGCCCAGATTATCAGGAAGGAGGAACCTGTATGACGAAAAGGGAGCACGAGAAGGACACCATCATCCCCAGATCGGCAAGGCTGCAGCGCCGGGTACAAGCGGCAGCGTCTGTAGATCTGGCGGACCCGGAGGCCCTGCTGCCGGTGGACATCATCATCGACCAGGATTCCAGGGAAATCCGCAAGGTCTATGACCTCTCGCCCAACATGGACCCTGCTACGCTTCCCATGGAGGCGTTTGAGGGGGACAGGTCCAGATATGAATGCACCGACATTCTGCGGGAGGTGGTCATCGGCTCCGAGGCCCAGACCATCACCCAGACAGAAACTGTGGACAGTGCCAAGAAGGACATGGAAACCGTCCTTGAACTGCTGCCCCAGGAGAAGGAGACCACTACGGAGGACGGTTTTACCGGCACCCATTTGGTGCTGGACAGCATCAAGACCGAGCCTGCCGGGTATGGCAGCTCCACCAGGCCCGTCACAGCCACCCGCAGCTATCCCAATTTGGCCAGCGCCGATGCCAACCATCTGCCCAAGACCATTACAGAGGGGGGCTGGACGCTGAAATTCCAGGACATCCAGTGGCAGACGGATAATACCTGTAATGCCGATGACTACGAGATCGGAGACCGGTTTGCCGCTATCTGCACCTACGGCGGCAGCAAGTCGGTCAGCTATGTCACCGGCTACACGACTACCGCCAATTACACTGGAGAGGTGTACCGCACCGGCGTGACGGTCATCCGCTATACCGTCATCTTGACCGGTACCTCTATCGCCTCTGTTGATCCGGAACCTGTGGCAAAGGAGGAACAGCCGCAGGCCGGAGCGGGATGGCCGTGGTGGCGCTGATGCTCACCCTGGCGATGGCCACGACGGCCATGGCGGCCGAGTATAACATCGACGGCCCGGAGGATCCCCTGTTCGCCTCCCCCACATCGGTGGATCAGGTCACGGTGGTGGGCGGCGGTGTGACAGAACAGAGCAATATCGACCGCAGCAAGAATGCGGCCGTGGTTCCGCCGCCCTTCGGCAGTCCTAAGTCCTATCAGACCGGGAGCGGAACTGTGCTGCCTCCGCAGGCACAGTCTCAGACGAGTAATGCTGCTGCGGTTCCCATCGGAGGCAGTACCGCCTATTATCCGCCCGCTGAGTCTGTAGGCCATGTTTGAAAGAAGACAAAACGCCCAAACGGTGGATCTTTATCCGGCACTCTGCGTTAAATTTTCTTGCCGGGCGCCAGCCCGCCTGCAAAAATTTGCCTTGATTGGCGAAAACATCTCTCGCCGTTGGGCATTCCGCCATTTTTCAAACAAGACCTAATACCGCCGGCGAGCGATGTTACCATCTCCACCTCCTCCACCCCCTTTACACTGCCGGATAATCTCTATTACTCGGACGGCAGCATCGGGCAGCTGAAGATTCCCAGCATCGGGGTAAACGTCAAGGTCTATGAGACGGAAAGCCTGGAGAGCCTGGCCAAAGGGGCGGGACATTTCAAATCCACCTTTTGTTGGGATGGCAACGTGGGAATCGCCGGCCACAACAGAGGCGTGACCAATCACTTCGGCAAGATCCACACCTTGAAGGCTGGAGACCAAATCACATACACCACCCAACTGGTTTCCTGTTCCGGTTGTGGTAGACGAGTATGGCGTTCTGACCATGGACCTGGGCGGCAGCACGACCTATACCTTGAGCTGCATTCACTCCACCGCTCCGATCCCTGACCTGGAACCCGAGCAGACCGACCCGCCTGCTGTACCCGACCCCGTGCCGGAAGCTCCAGGTACCATCCAGAAAGAGGGACAGCAGGGTGGCCTGCCGCTTCCGGCAGTCATCTTCCTGGTTGGCCTGGCCGTTGTGGCCGGCGTATTTGCCACGCTCCACATCATAAAGAAGCACCAGGAATACGCCTATGACGAGTGGGTGGACGAAGAGGAGGAGCCGTGATACGGGCTATGCGCTCCCATACTGACTTTAGAACAAAAGCAGTCAATAAACCGTGTATTTTTGCAATTGAGCTGACTTTTCAAAAGATTTGTGATAATATTTATTTATAGCAAGACACTGCGTTCAGGCTCTCGATACGCCGGGATAACCTGACGTCAGACCTGCCGGAACCTGGCGGGAAATCGTTACGGATCCGCTGCATAGCCGGATCCACACGACGCAGGTCTTGTCTCATAAAATTGTAGCCGGAAGGCTGCTGAAATACAGTGCAGAGTCAATGACTGGGTGCGGCCCCACTATCCCAGCGCTTGGCTTTGCATTGTCTTTTTTCGGCAGCCTTCCGGCTCTTTCAGTTTTATTTGGAGGTTTTGAGCATGAGACAAACATCAAAGCGGGGTAAGAGATGGAACACGAAAGACGAATCTGGACAGGTGCGGTGCCACTGCGGCCGTCCGGCGGTACTGTGCAGCGCGGAGGGAATCTGCAAGACGCACCGGCCGGGCGCCAAGGTGTATGTCTGCTCCGGCTACCCCGCGTGCAACTCTTTCGTTATGGCCCACCCGGGTACCTTGGAACCGATGGGCACGCTGGCCCCTCCGGAGCTGAGACGGCTGCAGTATGAGGCCCACCAGCAGTTCGATCAGCTCCACAAGTCCGGTCTGATGACCAGGCGGGAGGCGTACCAGTGGCTGGCCTACATCACCCAGGCACCCATGTCCCACGCCCACATCGGGCATCTGGGCGAGTATTACTGCAAGGTCGTGATCCGAGAGAGCAGAAAACTGCTGGCCCAGCGTACTGGGGTGGCGTGAGCCTAAAGAATATCAGGAGGTGAATGTTATGCTGTCGCTTACAAAAGAACAGCGAGTGAAAGTAGAAGAAAATATGGGGCTTGTGGGCAAGGTAATAGGGGACTTGTGTCCACACATTGGACAAGGGCTGAATCTATACCTATGACGACCTTTTTCGGATCGGGTATATTGGCCTTTGCAAGGCGGCTCAGACGGACCGGGCTGGGTACGAAGGTGCCTTCTCCACCTATGCCTACTGCCTGATCCGCAATGAGATCTACACACAGCTGGAGTACGCCACACGCCGCGGCCGGGAACAGGCCACAGACCCGGCGGAGCTGCTTTGCGGCGTACTGGATGACAGTATGAAGGAACGGGATGCGTGCCGGGAGCTGATGGGCCTGCTGGACCGAGCTGAAGCTACAGCCACCGGCACCACGGCGAAAGGCATCCGGGCCATACGGATGCGCATTGACGGATACTCAAGCAAGGAGATTGGCCAACGGCTTGGTGCTCCGGCCAACCATGTGACCGCATGGGTCTCCAAAGCCAGAAACCACATCCGTATGATGGGCCAGCCCAGTGTGTAGTTCTAGATAGCAAAAAAAGTCGAGCAGGCCGGCGCTGGGCATGGTAATATGGGAAACACAGATGGAGGTGATGGACTTTGAATCAGCAGACTGAGGCGGTTCAGCGGATGCAGGATTACATTGAGTCCCATTTGGATCAGGAGGTCACGCTGACGACCCTCTCCAAGGTGTCGCTCTTTTCCCCCTGGCACTCCCACCGGCTGTTTAAGGAGCGGCTGGGCCTCACGCCAGCGGAGTATATCCGCCGGATGCGGCTTTCCCACTCCGCCATGCGTCTGAAGCAGAAACAGTGCTTTGTCACCGACGCGGCATATGACTGCGGCTTTCAAAGTATAGACGGCTTCACGCGCGCCTTTTACCGGGAATTTGGCTGTAACCCTGGGGACTATGTGAAAGATCCCGTTCCCATCCGGCTGTTTTTCCCCTATGGCGTGAAATTCAAGGAGCTGAGAAAGGATACCGTTGATATGGAAAACCTGCGAAGCGTTTTCGTCCAGGTGGTCCGCAAGCCGGAGCGCAAGGTCATCCTCAAGCGCGGCGTCCGTGCAGAGGACTACTTTGCCTACTGCGCAGAGGTCAGCTGCGAGGTCTGGGGCATCCTGGCCAGCATGGACTCCCTGTGCGGCGAGCCGGTCTGCCTCTGGCTGCCGGATGGGTACAGGCAGCCGGACACCTCCACCTATGTGCAGGGCGTAGAGGTGGCTCCGGACTACGCCGGTGACATCCCGGAGGGGTTTGACCTGATCTCCCTGCCTGCCGCAGAGTACCTGGCCTTCCAGGGCGAGCCCTTCAAGGAGGAGGACTACTCCCAGGCCATCCTGTCCGTGCAGTACGCCATGGACCACTACGACCCGGCTGTCATCGGCTATGAGTGGGATGACAGCAATCCCCGTATCCAACTGGAGCCCCGGGGCGAGCGGGGCTACATCGAGCTGCGGGCCATCAAAAGGAGGAGATCCGTATGAGAGATGAAAAGCTGGCCATTCAAGTGAC
>CATKZW010000087.1 GCA_949841465.1 uncultured Oscillospiraceae bacterium | reverse complement strand
GATACGCCCTCTTCTTTCAGGCCGTCATACAGATGTTTGACATAGGCCGCGGTCACATCCCCGCTGCCGCCGCCGCCCTTCACATAGTCGAAGCTGCCCTTGCCGAACAGGGCCACCCGGGTATCGGGAGCCAGAGGGAGCAGATTTCCGTCGTTTTTCAGCAGCACCGCCCCCTCCCGCGCGGCCCGGCGGGACAGGGCGATGTGCTCCGGGCTGGCCGTCACACGCCGGTCCCCGTTCAGGGGCAGATTGGGCTGATATCGGGCGCGAATCCATTTTTCCATAAAAATTCCTCCTTGAAAAAAGCGCCGTCGGCCGACGGCGCTTTCTGATTTATTCCTTGACGCCGCCCAGGGTGACGCCCTCTACGATAAACTTGGACAGAAGCAGATAAATAACAATGATAGGTACAATGGCGATGGTAATCATCATGTAAATTTTGCCCATATCGAAGTTCATGTAGTCCGCGCCCCGGAGGGTGGCAATCATGATGGGCAGGGTCTGCTTGCTCTTGGAGGTAATCACCAGGGCGGGGATGAAGTAGTTGTTCCAGGAGCCTACGAAGGTGAAGATGGCCTGTACCGCAATGGCGGGTTTCATAATAGGCAGGACAATGCGGTTGAAGGTGCCGAACTCCTGGGAGCCGTCGATCCGGGCCGCCTCAATCAGCTCCTTGGGCAGGGAGGACTGCATATAGCTGTGCATAAAGTAGAACACGGCGGGGGAGGCGATGGAGGGGATAATCAGGGGAATCAGGGAGTCGTCCAGCCCCATGCCGGTAATCAGCCGCAGGAAGCCCAGGGCCGTCACCTGAGTGGGCATAACCAGGATGGCCATGATAAAGGTGAAGGCGGCGCGCTTCAGCTTGAAGTCGTAGGCGTAAATGCCGTAGGCCGTCAGGGCGGAGAAGTAGGTCACGATGGCGGCGCAGCAGCCGGAGACAATCAGGCTGTTCTGGATGCCCTTCAGGATGGGGATAGCCGGGTCGTTGATAACGCTTTTGAGGTTGGTGAGCAGGCTGGAGCCGGGCAGGGCGGAGAAGCCCAGCTGGAGCTGCGCGTGGGAGCGGGTGGCGTTGACAATCAGGATGTAAAAGAAGAACAGACACAGAAACGCCAGGATAATCAGCACCACATGGGCCAGAATGGTTCGTCCGCTGGATTTTTTGTTCTCCATTACGCTTTGCCCCCTTTCTTGGCGCGCTTGGCCGCGGACTTGGAGCCGTCCGGGTCGGAGTCGGTGTTCATCTTAAAGACGAACCAGCAGAGAATGGCGCTGATGATAAACAGGAAGACGGACAGCGCGCCGGCGATGCCGTAGTTTTTGGCCTGGAGGTGTTTATTCAGGTACATAATCAGCGTCATGGTGGTGCGGTCAGGGGCGCCCTTGCCGCCGGTGAGGATCTGGGGCACGTCGAACATCTGCAGGCCGCCGATGAGGGAGGTAATCAGGGTGTAGGTCAGCAGGGGCTTGATCTGGGGCAGGGTAATCTTGAAAAATTTCTGGATATGGGTGCAGCCGTCCAGCTCCGCCGCCTCAAAGATGGAGGGATTGATGCCCATAATCGCCGCCATCAGCATAATGGTGGTGTTGCCGAACCACATGAGGAAGTTCATCAGCCCTACCAGGGTGCGGGCCCCCAGGGTAGACTCCATAAACCGGATGGCCTCTCCCACCACGCCCATGCGCAGCAGGATGCTGTTGACAGGTCCGGCGTTGGAGAACAGGGCGAAGAACAGCATGGCGAAGGCGGAGGCCATAATCAGGTTGGGCAGGTAGATGACCACCTTGAAGAACTGCTTGCCCCGGATTTTCAGCCGGGCGTCAGTAAACCAGGAGGCCAGCACCAGCGCCACGATAATCTGGGGCACAAAGCCCAGAATCCACATGACAAAGGTGTTCCAGGCGTACTTGGGCAGGTCGGAGGAGAGCAGGGAGGTGTAGTTGGACAGCCCGGTCCAGTTGGGGCCCACGGTCTTCAGGCCGAAGGCGTAGTACTCATAGAAGCTGTTGCGGATGGTGTCCGCCAACGGGATGAGCGAGAAGATGGCATAGCTTAAAAAGAAGGGGAGGATAAAAATATATCCCCATTTGGCGTAGCTGACGCTTTTGATTCGATTCTCGTTTTTCATCAGAAGTCCTCCTTTCACAGCGGTTTACGGCCAAAGCACGCCGCCGCCCACCAGCCAGGGGTAGCGCTCGGTGATGGCCATCTCAAAGTTGTCCTTGGCCTTGTCCAGGCTGATGACGCCGTTGAAGTAATCGCCAAAGGTGTTTTGGAACTCCTCCACACAGCCCTGGTCATAGGAGGAGATGTTGGACAGGTCCACTGTGGCCGCCACATCGGACAGCACGCCGATGTAGTTCTGTCCGCCCAGCAGCTCGATGCCGAAGTCGGGAGACTGGGCCAGCTCCTCCATCAAAGGCTGGTCGTTGCTCATCTCGCCGTAGTTCATGGCCAGGGTGCGCAGAAGGTCCCGGTCGGCGGTCATGGTCAGCATGATATCCCTGACCTGGGAGGCGTTATCGGTGCCGTTGGCGGCCACCAGCCAGGTGCCGCCCCAGAAGAAGCTCTGGGGGCTGGGGCAGACGGCCCAATCCTGGGCGGCGGCGGTATCCTTCACGTTGGGGGCGATGCACACATCCAGACCCCAGGCGGGGAGGAAGAAGCAGAACACCTTGGAATCGGGGCCCATGTCCTTGTTCCACTCGTCGTTCCACTGGCCCGGCACGTTGTGGCTGATGCCGCTCTCAATGTCCTCCATGGAGCGGTCCACCCAGTTCATCATGTTGGGGTCCACCACCACGGTCTTGTCGTTCTTCACCCAGGGGGCGGAGACGTTGTTGGAATACACCCGGGCAGTGTCCGCCCGGCCGGAGTACATATAATAGCCGGCAGCCTTCATCTGCTCCGCCGTCTCGTAAAACTTATCCCAGTCGGCCACGGCGGCGCCTACGGTCTCCGGGTCGTCGGTGCCCAGGACGGCCTTGGCGATGGAGCGGCGGTAGACCAGCATGCCAGGGGTGGCCTGGTAGCTCAATCCCCGGATCTCACCGTCGGATCCGGTCATGGCCTCCAGGGTGTAGCGGTACTGGTTGGCGATGTCCGCGTCGGTAATCCCCAGCTGGGAGATGGGGAGCGCCACATTGACCTCCGGGTCGACATATTTCAGGGCGTAGTCCGCCTCCACCAGGAACATGTCGATCCTGTCGTCGGCGGCCACCCTGCCCTGCTTGAGCAGCGCCTCGTCCAGCTTCTGCTGGTAGACGCCGTCCTGGGTGGGGTTGACGATCCAGTGGACCTCGGTGCCGTCCTTCAGATAGGCGATGGATTTGTCGTCCGAGAGCCGCTCCACCTGGGGGTAATTCTCGTTGAATTTTCCCTGGAACTCCTCGTTCCACACATAGATGTTCAGGACCTTGCCGCCGTCGCTGGCCTGCACGCCGCTGAGCAGGCCGCCGCCGCTGCCGCCGCCGCAGCCGCTGAGCAGCCCCAGCGCCGTCACAGACGCCAGCGCCAGGCTCAAGATTCTCTTTTTTCTCATGTTCCACTCCTCCTTCTTCATTTGCGCAACCCATGGGGCTGCCGTACTGATGTTATTATAGATTTAGAGCCTGTCTCGGTATATTAAATCAAGAGTGCAAATATCAGATTCATAACATATTCCCCAGCCGGCAAAAAATTTTCCACTGATAAATCCCACAAAAACATCCGGTATATCTTGATAAAAAGGCGGAGTTGTGATATATTCGGGGCAAAATTGGAGGGAGGCCCTTTGTATGAATGTCGAACCGATCTGGCAGCCCGTTCTGCTTGAGGAAGAAAACGCGGTCACCAGCCACCGAGAGCCGGGGGAGGAGTTCCTTTTTTACCGCTCGGTGGCGGCGGGGCTGATCGACGCGGTGCAGGACAATTGCAGCCGGGGAGCCTTTGAGAACATGGAGGGGGCTGGCAAGCTGTCGGACAACCCGGTGACCAATCTGCGCTACCATTTTGTAGTTACCGCAGCCATGCTCACCCGCTTCTGCATGGAGGGAGGGATGCCCTTGGAGGAGGCCTTCAGCCTGAGCGACGAGTATATCCGGCGGATGGACTGCTGTACCAACATGGCCGAGATTGTCTATGTCCACGACCAGATGGCGCTGGACTTCGTGTGCCGGATGCGGCACCTGCGGAAAAACATCGCCTCCTCCAAACAGGTCGCCCAAGCTATCGACTACATCTATGTCCACATCATGGACCGGATCACCGTCAACGAGCTGGCCGACGCCGTCGGCATCTCCCCCACCCACCTGTCCCGGATTTTCAAGCAGGAGACGGGCATCTCGGTAAGCGAATACATCCGCCAGCGGAAAATTGACATGGCGAAAAACCTCCTCCGGTTCAGCAATTACGACTTTGTGGAGATCGCCGTTATGCTGTCCTACTCCTCCCAGAGCCACTTCATCCAGCATTTCCGCAGTCAAGTGGGGATGACCCCCAAGGCCTACCGGAAGCAGAATTATCTGAACAACTGGAACGTGAACCGGGACTCTGCCGACGGAATTACATAGTCAAAACGATCTCTGTAGTCTCGGTAAGCAGCTTCTCCGGTACATAGTTCCCAGACAGGTTCTCCCCGTTTACCGTGAGTTTCGCGCAGCCCGTCTCCTTTCCCTCCGGATTTTCAATTTGAATGTGCAGCCGTTTCCCCCGGAACTCCTTCCAGATTTCCAGCGCCTTCCACTCCTTCGGGATGGAGGGCGCTATTTTGATGCCCTCCAGGTCGGGCCGCATGCCCAGAATGCCCTCCACGCACCCCACCATAACGGTGGAGGCCGTACCGGTGAGCCAGTGGACGTGGGACCTCCCGGCGTGGGGGCTGGCCTTGCCCTCGGTAAACTGGCCGTAGCAGTAGGGCTCGATCTTGCGTATCTCGGCCCGGTCGTTCTGCGCGGAGGGGGCGTTCTCCTTGAAGTAGGTAAAGGCCCGGTCTCCCCGGCCCATCAGGGCCTCCGCCAGAATCAACCAGCCCTGGGACTGGGAGAACACCCCGGCGTTCTCCTTCACCCCGGCGTTGTAGATCACCGCCAGCGCCCCGTCGAAGGCGTGGGCGTGGTAGGGCGGGTCCATCAAAATGGCGCCGTACTCAGTGTTCAGCCGATTGTAGACGTTGTCCATGGCCAGCTCGGCCTGCTTTTCGTTCGCCAGCCCGCTGATCACCGCCCAGCTCTGGGGGTTGAGCCACAGGTTAGCCTCCGGGGCGCGGTGGTTTCCAATCACCTCGCCCGCCTCGGTGAAGCCCCGGATAAACCGGTCCCCGTCCCAGCACAGGTCGTTGAGCAAGGTTTTAAGTTTTCCCTGCTCCCGCTCCAGCCAGGCCAGATAGCCGCTGTCCTTCTCACAGGCGGCAAACTCCCGCAGGACGGTAAAGGCGTAGTAGAACTGGAAGGCCACAAAGGAGGACTCCCCCTCCGCCCCCAGGCGCAGGCAGTCGTTCCAGTCGGCGTGAAGTCCGGCGGGCATCCCGTGGGGGCCCAAGTGCTTCAGGGAGAAGTCCAGCGCCCGCTTCAGGTGGTCGTACACCGTCCCCTCGTCCCGGTTGGCGTAGGGGATTACCTCGTCCAAAAAGGCGGTGTTCCCCGTTTCGGCGATGTACTTGTAGACGGTGGGGAAGAGCCACAGGGCGTCGTCCGCCCGGTAGGCGGGGTGGCCGGTCTCCTGGACATAGGACGCGTCCTCCGGGGTGTCCTCG
>CATKZW010000086.1 GCA_949841465.1 uncultured Oscillospiraceae bacterium | reverse complement strand
GGATCCATGTGGTATTTCCGTCCCAGCTCCACATAGCTCAGCCCTTTCTGTCTGTCACTTCGGATGTCCATCCACTGTGCTCCTTTCATTTCCTGACTCCCTTTCCGGGCACCTTCCTGCCCTGATTAGGAGTCTATCTTTTTTTCGCCTCCTCCGCCATAAAACTACATTTTTTCCTCGGCGTTTTCTTACATTTTATCACTGGCGCTGACAGCGGGATGGGACATTCATCCTTTCCCATCTGGATGGAGACCTGGCCCGGCTCCTGCGGCTGCGCCAGGCGCTGGAGCACAGCGAAGCACGCTGTGAGGTGCTGTGCTTTCCGTGGCAAACGGCATTTGTCCGGGATTATCTGGGTAGCCGTGTAGGACTGCGCGAGGTGACTGTGGATGCACTGGAGGATGCCCTGGGCCTGACTGCCCCGGAGTACAGTGATCCACAGGAGGAGGTACCGCCTTG
Organism: uncultured Oscillospiraceae bacterium; assembly: GCA_949841465.1. Classification (GTDB taxonomy): domain Bacteria; phylum Bacillota; class Clostridia; order Oscillospirales; family Oscillospiraceae; genus Enterenecus. The sequence continues at coordinate 5,298 of CATKZW010000086.1, read as the reverse complement.
AACAATAACCGTACCCGTACCATTGGCATTATCATCGCTGTCATACTGGGTCTGGCCACTCTGCTCTATCTTGGCGGACTGGTGTGCCAGCTGCTCACCGAGTATCAGGTATGGCTGGCCAGCGGCGGTATGCAGGGGCAGGCCCAGATCGGCGACATCCGCTTTGGGCCACTTTCCTGCTGGCGCCAAGCGCTTACCCTGTCTGGACTGAAGTACACGGGGCTGGTAGCCCTGATCGGCGGCAGCGTCTATGCTTTTGTCCGGCTCTATGACCGCTTTGGGAGCCGCGACTTTGATGACCGCAATTTTTCCCGCAGCCAGCGAGGCACTTACGGCACTGCCGGTTGGATGGCTGAGACGGAACTGCGCACAGTCCTGGAGGTGGCCAGCCCGCAGAAGGCCCGGGGCATCATACTGGGCCAGACTGACCGTGGCAGCGTGATCTGTTTGCCTGAAGATACCCGGCTCAATAAGCACATCGCAGTCTTCGGCGCCAGCGGCACCATGAAGTCCAGAGGAGTGATTCGCCCGGCGCTGTTCCAGAGCATACGGCGCGGGGAGTCGGTAGTAGTCACAGATCCCAAGTCGGAAATTTACTCCGACACAGTGGAACTGTTCCGAAAATATGGCTATACCGTCCGGGTCTACAACCTGCTACAGCCCGAATTGAGCGACTCATGGAACTGCATGTTTGACCTGGGCGGCGATACCTTGATGGCTCAGGTGCTGACGGATGTCATCATTGCCAACACGAAGGGGGACGGCAAGGGGGACCATTTCTGGGATAATGGTGAGGCGAATCTTCTGAAAAGCCTGATTCTCTATGTGGATCTGGACTCCACACGCCGCCCAGAGGAGCGGAACCTGCCTGCCGTCTACCAGATGCTGACCCAAAACACGGAAAAGCAGCTCACGGCTCTCTTTGACCGGCTATCTCTGGACCATCCGGCCCGGGCACCCTACAGCCTGTTCAGCCAGGCCAGCGATTCCGTGCGGGCCGGTGTGGTCCTGGGCTTGGGCACCCGGCTGCAGGTGCTCCAGAGTGAGGCCGTCCGAAGTATCACCCGTCAGTCTGACATCGACCTCGCTCTTCCCGGGCAGACCAAATGCGCATATTACATCATCCTGGATGACCAGAACTCCTCTTTGGAATTTCTGTCGTCCCTTTTTTTCGCCTTTCTGTTCATCAAGCTGGTCCGCTTCGCTGACAGTACGCCGGAACAGCGGTGCCCAGTGCCGGTGAATATCGTTCTGGACGAGATGAACAACATCGGTGTCATCCCGGACTTCTCCCGGCGTTTGAGCACCATCCGCTCCCGGTCCCTCCAGGTCCTGATGTGCTGCCAAAACCTGCCTCAGATCCAGAACCGCTATCCCAACAACCTCTGGGCGGAGCTGGTAGGCAATGCGGACACGCAACTGATGCTGGGCTGCACAGACGATGTGACGGCGGAATATTTCAGTGTCCGAAGCGGCGATATGACGGTGGAGGTCAACTCCACCATGACGACCCGGCAGAGCATCGCCATTGCCCAGATCATTCCCCAATACCGATATACGCAGGGGCTTGGCCGCCGCAGGCTGCTTACGCCCGACGAGGTGCTGCGGCTGCCCAATGATCAACTGCTGATCATCATCCGTGGCCAGAAAATCCTGCGGGCGAGGAAGTTTGACTACACTGGCCACCCCTATGCCAAAGAGTGTGTCAAAACCAGTATACGAGACTATCCACTACTCCAACGCACCCCCGCTGTGGACCCAGAGCCTGCCCCTGAAGTGCCGGAGGCTATACCTGCCCCAGCTCCAGAAGAACATGCACCGCCTGCGGAACCGGCGTCCGCCCCTGCGGCGGCGCCGGCAGAAACACCCAAGCGTGCCAGGCGGAGGCCGACCCTCTACGAGAGTGCAAAGCCGCCGTCTGATTTTTAGGCAACCACGCATTATTTTTATCAACTACAAGGAGGAAACAAATCATGGCACGTACGAAAAAGGAATTGAAAGATCAGGATCCTCTGCTCGGCAATGAGACTGTGGATCAGACCGCTGGCGCCGACGGTACCGGCCTGACACCGGGCGGTGAGCCTGGCGCTCCGACCCCGTCCGACCTGGAGCTGGCGGAGGGCGCACCGCTGGACCCCAACGCTCCCCAGACTGAGATGAATCAGGAGCCGGGAGGCGGACAGCCGCCCCAGACTGACCTGGAACCCGGCGCAGAACCGCCTGGCCTGGGCGAGCCGCCCGCTGTTCCCCATACTGGCTTGGAACCTGCCGGAGATGGGACGTTGGAGCCCGGCGGAGCCCCGGAATTTCCCCAGACTGACCTGGAATTATTGGAAGGCGCTGAAGGCCGGGCGGACGAAAAGGCCGGTTCCCAGACTGGCTCTGAAGTGCCAGATGATGAGGCTGCGGGCGAGTCTGGACCTGCCGCCTCCCAGACTGACTCCGGGCAGCCCAAAAGCCGGCTCAGAATGCCTGGCCGGCGCGGCCAGCGCGTGGTTTCCATTGACGCTGAGCGCACGGTTGAGACGGATACGGACAAGCTGCGCAGCGACCTGCTGGACCTGGTGGAGTCCCTGAAGGGCAAGAAGATCCTGACCGGCACCATCCAGGGCGTGGAGCGGCTGGCGGACAACCCGGAGATGTCCTACGCCGTCACCTACCACGGCGACTACAAGGTCATTATCCCGGTACTGGAGGCGGTGGAGGAACCGGAGGACTACCGTGGGCAGCCCAAGGGCGATGTCCTGCACTACCTGCTTAACAAACGGCTGGGCGCCGAGGTGGACTACATCATCAAGGGCATCGACCAGGAGAGCGGCATCGTGGCGGCCAGTCGTCTGGAGGCCATGGCCATGAAACGGAAGGAGTATTACTTCCGCACCGACCGGGACGGCAACTATCAGATTTATGCGGGCATCTGCGCCGAGGCCCGGGTGGTCTCTGTAATCCGGGCGGGTATCTTCGTGGACCTGTTCGGCGCGGAGTGCTACATCCCCCTGCGGGAACTGTCCTACCAGCGGTGGGTGGACGCCACCGCCCACTACCAGTCTGGACAGCGCGTGCTGGTAAGGGTGCTGGAGGTAGACCGGTCCGACCGCAGCCGGCTCCGGGTGTCTGCATCTGTCAAGCAGGCAGGTGAGAACCCCTATGAGAAAGCGCTGAAGAAGTATGCGGTGGGCAGCCTGTATGTGGGTACAGTCAGTATGGTGGATACTACCGGAGTATTTGTCTCCCTGGACGGCGGCATCGACTGCCTGTGTACCTATCCCAAGCGGGGCCGGCCGCCCCGCGGCTGCCGTGTCTCAGTGCGCATCCTGGGCATCAATTACGAGAGCAACCGTATCTGGGGCGTCATCACCCATATGTCCACCGTGCGCTGAATGTCAGAAGGTCCTGATTTCAATCTTTCAGCTTGGACTCATGTACGGTGCGGCAGCATGGAAAGTCAACCCAGACCACATGCTTCTGAAAATGTATTGCTATTGTGCGGACATAGTGGTATAATATGAGGGAAACAGTTTGCCATCTACAGGAAGGAGTGTCTCACATGGCAAAGACAGCAAACCTCTACGCCCGCATTGAGCCGGAAGTAAAGGAACAGGCGGAAAGCATTTTAGCTGCGCTGGGTATCCCGGTCTCTAACGCGATCAATATGTTCTATAAGCAAATCATTTTGCAGCGTGGCATCCCCTTTGAAATGAAGCTGCCGCAGGCAAGGGTAGTGGATATGGGCAAGCTGACCGCACAGGAACTTGACCAGGAATTGGAAAAGGGATACCAAGATGTTCTGGCGGGCAGGACAAGACCGGCAAACAGGGTTTTTGACGAAATCCGAAAGGACTACGGTATATGACATATTCAGTCGAGATCGCGGCTCAGGCAGAACAGGACTTGCGCGGTATCTTTGAGTATATCGCCTACGAGCTGCAATCGGTCCAAAACGCTGCGGCGCAGCTTGCCAGACTGGAGGAAAACATTTGCGCCCTCGACCGGATGCCGGAGCGGTATCGCCGGTATGAAAAGGAGCCGTGGTATAGCCGGGGCTGGCGGGTTATGCCGGTAGACCATTACTGTGTGTTCTATACGCCGGATCACGACCGCAAAATCGTGAACATCACCCGCGTACTTTACGGGGGGAGGGACATAGAGACCGTCCTTGCCGATCATGAAACAGTATAAATTCGAGCAAATTGATAGGATCCATGTTATCTTTGAACGGGCGGAGCTGGTAAAACGGCTCCGCCCTTTTGCTATCCATTGCAAAGGAGCGATAAACCGATGAATAGATCAAAAAAGCGAAAAAACCGGCTGTTTCCCATGCTCATAACCGTCATGGCGCTGATCGCCGTTTTAACCCCTGCCGCCTATGCGGATACCGACGGCACTGAGCCGAAAATTGTGCAGCAGCCCGACCAACTGGTCCTGCAGTTAGGGACGCGCTGGGCCGGGGTGGAGTTTGAGCTGCGCACCGATGCCGGCATCTTTCCTGTTCCGGTTGTGGTAGACGAGTATGGCGTTTTGACCATGGACCTGGGCGGCAGCACGACCTATACCTTGAGCTGCATTCACTCCACCGCCCCGATCCCTGACCCGGAACCCGAGCAGACCGACCCGCCTCCGCCCGCTGTATCCGACCCCGTGCCGGAGGCTCCAGTCAGCCCCCAGAAAGAGGGGAAGCAAGGCGGCCTTCCGATTCCAGCAGTCATCTTTCTGGTCGGCCTGGCCGTCGTGGCCGGAGTAATCGCCACGCTCCATATCACAAAGAAGCGCCAGGAATACGCCTATGACGAGTGGGAGTATGAAGACGACGAGCCGTAATACTGACTTCGCGCTCCCATACTCACTTTGACACAAAACTTGTGAATAAACCGTGTATTTTTTGGAATTTGGTTGACTTTTCAAAATGTTTATGGTAATATTTATCCATAGCAAGACACTGCGTTCAGGCTCTCGATACGCCGGGATAACCTGGCGTCAGACCTGCCGGAACTTAGCAGGGAATCGTTACGGATCTGCTGTATAGCCGGATCCACACGACGCAGGTCTTGTCTCATAAAATTGTAGCCGGAAGGCTGCTGAAATACAGTGCAGAGTCAATGGCTGGGTGCGACCCCACTATCCCAGCGCTTGGCTTTGCATTGTCTTTTTTCGGCAGCCTTCCGGCTCTTTCTGTTTTATTTGGAGGTTTTGAGCATGAGACAAACATCAAAGCGGGGTAAGAGATGGAACACGAAAGACGAATCTGGACAGGTGCGGTGCCACTGCGGCCGTCCGGCGGTACTGTGCAGCGCGGAGGGA
>CATKZW010000085.1 GCA_949841465.1 uncultured Oscillospiraceae bacterium | reverse complement strand
TGCTCGTATTCTTCCCGATTGATGTCGCTTGGATATTGATGCATCCCAACCTCATCTCCCGCCTGTTTTTCCCTTATTATCCGCTTCTTTCTACATCTTGTCAAAAGTTTTTAAACAGGCTCTAAGATACCTGCAAGAGAATTGACGGTGAACAGCTTCCCGCGCCCTGTGCGAATGCCCAGGTCGTTCAATTCCTTGGCAATATCCACCATGGGCTTTCCGGCGGCATAGTCCTCGAAAATCTTCCGCACAAAGGGGGCCGTTACCGGGTCGATGACATACCGCTGTCTGTCCTTGCCAAATTCCGGCGCGGGCTCCGCCGCATAGCTCAGGGTCTTGTGGCCGTTATAAAGGCAATTCTGCGCGTTGTAGAGGTGCCCGCGCTTGATATTGGTTCTCAACTGGCGGGAATAATACTCGGCCATGGATTCCAAAACGCCCTCCATCAGCGCGGATTCCGGCGCGTCCCCCGATATGGGTTCTGCGATGTAATGGATGGTGCACCCGGCGTCCCGGATGTACTTTTTCGCGATGGCTAAATCGTACCTGTCGCGCCCCAGCCTGTCCGTTTTCCAGATGATGAGCGCACCGGGCTTTATTTTGCCGATTTCGGCAAGCATGAGCTGAAACCCCGGCCTTTGGTCGGTGGTGCCGCTGATGGCCTCGTCCTTATACTCCTTGATGATTTGCAAGCCGTGTCCGGCGGCATATTTTTGGGTGGCGTCCCGCTGTTGCTGGATGGAGGCGTCAGACTGCGCATGGGATGAAAAGCGGTAGTACGCGATTGCAAAATCATTATTGTTCGGTACAAATTTCTTCGCCATTTTTCATTCCTTCCTTCAAAAAATATGGTGAGGGGCGTATTGTCAGAGAGGGGCTTTCAGCCCCTCTTAGTTACCAAAAAGCGCTGGTGCGCAGGACTGTCAAGGCCGCCCAAAGCCGGTGCCTTGACAATCCTGTGCGCCAGTGCTACGGCGCGTTTCGGTTCAGCTAAAAAACAAGCCGCCCCCGCCGCTGTTAAGCGACAGAGGCGGCTGTTGTAGTGGTTAATAAGCGCTATCCGCAGTATAGTTCTTGTCGTTGGCTGTGAGCGTTTTGTTGTGCGCATTAGTCGGGTCAAGGCGAATCCAGCCGTCGGTTTCGTGACCAGCGCCCAGAGCGGACAGGTTCAGGCCCTCAACGTCGGGGCTGATAGCGACCCAGGCGTGACCCATCCAGCCGGGGTTGTTATCATTATAGCCTTTGATGATTTTGCCACTATACACATTGCCGCTGACATACTTGCACGGAATGCCCAAACTGCGGAGCATACCAACCATCAGGGTTGCTTTGTCTTCACAGACGCCGGATTTAGTAGTCAGAATATCGTCCAGCGCAAGATGTTCGCGGGCACCGTCTTGAAAGAGGTCTATCATTGGGTTAATTTCAGAATCTTTAGCGTGGCGCTTAATACCCCACGCGATGATTTCATCATAAAGTTTGTAATCATACTTGATATTGCTGGCAACCCAGTTGAACACAGCCGTGATTTTTTCTGCGTCAGTCTTGCAGTCCTTTGTGATTTCGAGGGCCTTTGCACACGTCAAGGGCGCGTTTTCAAAATCAATATCAATCGTGGACAACAGCCACACCACATCAGGGTTGGGGATTTTGGCGGTGAACCTAACTTGGAGTTGGTCGCGCCAAATAGCGTCCAGTTCTTCATCTGACTTATTTTCGTTAAGGTCATCCTCGGAGCAAATCGGCGCAACGCTGACAAAATACTCATTGCTACCGCCAAACAGAGGGATATTGACCCACTTGTCAAGGGGCAACACAAAGCTGTTGGACTGATAGTTGTAATTTTCGCCATACCAGCGCACTTCACACCGGGAAACCTTGGTCATTTGCTTATTCAGCTTGACGCGGATAAAGCCTTCATCAGCTGTGGACCAATCGATTTCAGCATAATCATAGGCGAGATGGTTTTCCCCCAAAATGGCGGCATCCTGGCTGGTCTTGAAACTGGCAATGAACTCTTCGGCCGTTTTTTTGTTTATCGCGCTACTACTGCCTGTTTGAAGTGTAATAGAACCAGTGCCATCAAGGGTTCCTGGGTCAAGCATCATAATGATGTATTCGATTTCACTTTCATTAGCACCAGTGGCTTTCAGGGCCTCCCTGACCTTATCAGGCGTTGCATTATCAATGGTAACCTCGGTAATGCCATCGTTGTCAGTATGTGCCGCACCCAAAATGACGGTCTGCGTGGCCCCGTCCCAATCAACATCAATCCCCAGCATATTGCTGACAGCCCGGACGGGCAGATAGGTGGTGCCGCCATAGAGCATGGGATAGACCGGGTTCCCGTTGACGTCCGCCATGTTTTGGGCCTTGCCGTTGTATTTGACCGTAATGCCGGGGTTAATCTGCGCCGTAATCTCCGTTGGGGCGCTGTCGGACGCGGTCGCGTTGCCGGACTTGGCGGGGGTTTTGCCGTCAGCGGACTTGTTCAGCAGTACGGTCTGCGTGGCTCCGTCCCAATCAACGTCAAGCCCCAGCATATTGCCCACCGCCCGGATCGGCAGATAAGTGGTGCCGCCGTTCAGGATGGGATAAACCGGGTTGCCGTTGACGTCCGCCATGGTCTGGGCTTCGCCGTTGTAAGTGATGATGTTGGGGCTTAACTGTACTTTGACGTTTTCCGCTGCGGCGGCGCTGGCCCCGGTGGTCAGGCTGAACACCATGACCAGGGCGAGCACCAGTGCTGTGAATCTTTTGGTATGCTTCATGTGTGACTGGCCTCCTGTCGTGCCGCCGTTGGCGGCTGTTATTCTCAACGGTTCGGCCTTTGGGGGTGGTACTTCCTTCCCGGCCCCCATTGGCTTCCCCATTGAGATAACAAAAGCGGCGCAGGGCAGTAAATCCCTACACCGCTGGAAGCTACGCACACACCCGTATCATTCCCCTTGTAAAATGTGGGGAATGCTGTTAAAATAGGCTTTGGCGCAGTAATCTGCTGTGTGGGACGGTCTGTTCGTCCTGCATAGGGGCGCGGGGTACTCGCAATACCCTGCGCCCTGCCTTTGCTTCTGTTATCTCAATACCTGATTATAAACTACAGTCCCATGGATTGCAAGCAAAAATACGACAATTTGACTATCTATGAGGGCCGCCGCAGGTTTCCCCCGCGGCGGCCCTCGCGGATTCTGCCTGTCAACAAAAAATGCCCCGGCCTTTTACCGGGGTTATAGGGGGTATCACAGGGAAATCGTCTTTCCCAGCTACGATGTACGCTTCATCGCCGTGAATGACGCGGTTGACAGTGCTAAGGGAGACAACGATTTTACCGTGATTCGGAACGTATTTAACGACTTTTATGCCAAGGACATGAGCAAAAAGGTCCGTTCCGTCATGAAAGCCAGGGGGACCAGCGGCAAGCACTTGGGCGGCCCGCCCTACGGCTACCGATCTGACCGGCAGGACAAGGACCGCTGGATTCTGGACGAGGACGCCGCCCCGGTTGTCAAGCGCATCTTCGATATGACGGTTGAGGGCATCGGCCCGTCCCGGATTGCCCGTATCCTGGAGGCTGACGGGGTGCTGACGGTCAAGGCCCTTTACGCCCAGCAGAAGGGGAAACCTTTGCCGGAGCGTCCCTGCCACTGGATTGAGCAGTCTGTGGTCAACATCCTGGAGCGGATGGAGTACACCGGCTGCACCTGCAATTTCAAGACCTACTCCAAGTCTTACAAGCTCAAAAAGCGTATCCCCAACGCCCCGGAGGATATGTTCATCGTGGCGGATACCCAAGAGGCCATCGTTCCCCAAGTCCAATGGGACCGGGTACAGGAGCTTCGGAAGAACAAACGCCGCTGTACCAAAGGTGAGCGGCAGGGGCTGTTCTCCGGGCTGGCGTTCTGCGCCGACTGCGGCAGTAAGCTCCATTTCGGCACCTGCAAGAGCTTCGAGGGACACCAGGACCGCTATGTCTGCTCCAAGTACAAGAGCGGGCGCGGCACCTGTTCCGCACACTACATCCGGGAGGAAGTGCTGCGGGCTGTGGTGCTGGAGCGCATCCGGGCTGTGACAGCTTACATCCGTCAGGATGTGGAGGGCTTCCAGGAGGAGTGGCTGCGCTGCCGGAGGGAGGACCAAGAGAAGTCCATCCGGGATGACAAGCGTCAGCTTGCCAAAGCCAGGAAGCGTCTGGCCGATCTGGATGTTCTCTTGATGAAAATCTACGAGGACATGGTGCTGGGAGACTTGAGCCGGGAACGCTACCAGAAGATGAGCGAGGGCTATGAGGCGGAGCAGGAGCGGCTGAAACTGGAGATCGCGGTCACGGAGGAATGGGTGGAGCAGCGGGAAGAAATGGACAGCAATCTGGACCGCTTTTTTACTCTGGTGGAGAAGTACGTGGACATTCCAGAGCTGACGCCCGCCATCGTGAACGAGTTCATCAAGAAGGTTATCGTTCACGCCCCGGACAAGTCCAGCGGCAAGCGGACGCAGGAAATCCGTATTATCTTTAACTTCCTGGATGAAGTAGAGCTGCCGGAAATCAACGGTTCTGTCACCGTGGAACAGACCAAGAAATGCAGAAAGACGGCGTGACCTTACGGCCACGCCGCCCTCTGCGGCAATAGTTCCTTATTACCTTTAAGCCTTTCTTTTTGGGTCTTACGCTACGCCGGAGAAGACTTTGCCGGGGGTCTGCTCCTGGCTCTGCTGGTCGGCCTGCTCACTGTTGCTGGCCTTGGTGACAGTGCGGGTGGTGCCGCCGGAGACGTAGGCCTTGCCGCACTCCGGACAGATGGCGGTGTGGTAGGTGACGGACTGGCTGACCACCTTGCGGTCCTCCTGGCGGGCCTTGGCCTGCTCCCGGACCACGTGCTCATTCTCATGGCCCCGGACAGCGGAGGCCGCCTGCTCGGGGACCACGTTGGTGGGGGTTTTGAAGGACACGCCGGGGTCGTCGGAGCCGTCCTGGTACTTGCGCTCCTTGCAGGTCTGGCACTCGCCGTCCTCCATGACCTCCTGGGCGCTCTTGGACTCGCTCAGGGCGGGGTTTTCCGCCTCCTGCGCCCCGCTGTCCTTTGCGCCGGGCAGGCTTGGCATTTGAGCCTTCTCACCGCCCGCGGCCTGGGCCGCATTGCCCAGCTGGGCCGGACCGCTCTGCTGGGCGGCGTCGCCTGGGTACTGGATGCGCATGCGCACGGCCATAGCCGCCGGGTCGGAGCCATAGCGCAGCAGACCCATCTGAGCGGGGTCCTCGTCGGCGCTGATGGGGCGGGCCGGGGTGACGGGCTGGACGGGGGTGTCAGGCTGGTGGACCTTCTGGGCGGCCATCACCAGGCCGGAGCGCTGGGCGGTCTGGGCTTTGTCCGCACCCTGGGTCTGGGCGGCACGGTTGGCGTAGGAAGCGCCGTAGTAGCCGTATGTAGAATAGGGGCTGTAGCCGGAAATCGCGTTTATCATATCGATCACCTCACGAGCAGGAAAAATATAGATACCAAATAATATTATAGCAGAAGGGATAAAAAATGCAAGTGGTTTAGCAATAAAACCCAGGGCAACAGCATTTAAGATTTCGCAAATAAAATTTGCAGGAAACGGTCAGGGTCAAGGGCGGCGGAAAAGCGTTTTCGCTTCATGCTGACCCTGGGGCCGAAGTCGGCGTGCTTGCAGAGAGCGAGGGCGGTCTTGCGCAGGACGTTTAAATTCAAGGGAGACATATCTTTCCTGGCCCTGGAGGAATCTTCCTCAAAGATAACGTCCAAGGCCCAATGAAGCTGATTCTCAATGGACC
>CATKZW010000084.1 GCA_949841465.1 uncultured Oscillospiraceae bacterium | reverse complement strand
CCCCTGGATTCCGGCCCCTGGGGCGAGGGCGGCACTGAGCCGCCTGCGGTCAGCGATCCCCCCAGCGTGCCAGGCACGGATCCGGTTCCCAGCGTTGACCCCTGGCCCGTGGATCCCACGCCCGGCGTCGACCCCTGGCCCGCGGACCCCACGCCCGGCGTCGACCCCTGGCCGGTGAATCCGGAGCCCACCCCCACCCAGTATATCGACCCGCCCCCGATGGAGACGATGCCGGCGTGGCTTCAGCCTTAGAAGAAGGGGTGCTGAGCCATGTTTGAAGGTTTTTCACAGCAGACTGTGGACTTTATGTGGGGCATCCGCTTCAACAACGAGCGGAGCTGGTTTGAGGCCCACAAGGCGGACTATCAGACCTATTTTCTGGAGCCCATGAAGGAGCTGGGCGGGCAGGTGCAGGGAGCGCTGCTGGACCGCTTTCCCAAGGGCCGGCTCAACCTGAAAATCTCCCGCATTTACCGGGACGCCCGGCGGCTGTTCGGCCGGGGGCCGTACAAGGATCATCTGTGGCTGTCCCTGTTCCGCTGGGGGAACGAGACCGGCGGCGACCACCCGGTGCTGTGGTTCGAGCTGGCCCCGGACGGATGGAGCTATGGCATGGGCTTCTGGTGCGCCCAGCCGGTGCTGATGGAGAAGCACCGGGCCCGCATCGACCGGGACCCCAAGCCCCTGCTCAAGCTGCACAGCGGCCTGGAAAAGCAGCGGGAGTTTGCGCTGGAGGGCCCGGAGTACAAGCGGCAGAAGCCATGTGCGGAGCCGAAATTGGGCGCGTGGTATAACAAGAAGTCCTTTTCCGTGGGCCACGAGGAGGAGCTCACCGAGTTCATCTACACGCCGGAGCTGGCGGACCGGCTGGTGGAGGGGTTCACCTTCCTGATGCCGTACTACGATTACTTTGCCACCCTCTGGGCGGACCCGGACCCGCGAGAATAGAGCAAGCCCCCTGCCGTTGGCAGGGGGCTTGCTTTCTTGTCACGCTGCGCATCCTTCGCGCTCAGTTTTTCAGGCTGTGCATGGGGGCGGGGATTCGTCCGCCCCGGGCCACAAAGTCCTCGGCGGAGCCGGTGTGGCAGGGCATCACAGGCGCGGAGCCCAGCAGCCCGCCGAACTCCACCACGTCCCCCACCTGCTTGCCAGGGGCGGGGATGATGCGCACGGCGGTGGTCTTCTGGTTCACCATGCCGATGGCGGCCTCGTCGGCGATGATGGCGGACAGGGTGGCGGCGGTGGTGTCGCCGGGGACGGCGATCATGTCCAGTCCCACGGAGCACACGCAGGTCATGGCCTCCAGCTTGTCCAGAGTGAGGGCCCCGGACTGGGCGGCGGCGATCATGCCCTCGTCCTCGCTCACCGGGATGAAGGCCCCGGACAGCCCGCCCACCGAGGAGCTGGCCATCACGCCGCCCTTCTTCACCGCGTCGTTCAGGAGCGCCAGGGCGGCGGTGGTGCCGTGGCCACCGCACACCTCCAGCCCCATCTCCTCCAGAATGCGGGCCACGCTGTCCCCGATGGCGGGGGTGGGGGCCAGGGACAGGTCCACAATGCCGAAGGGCACCCCCAGCCGGGCGCTGGCCTCTCTGGCCACCAGCTGGCCCATGCGGGTGACCTGGAATGCGGTCTTCTTGATGGTCTCCGCCACCACGTCGAAGGGCCGGCCTTTCACAGCTTGGAGGGCGTGGTGGACCACGCCGGGGCCGGACACGCCCACGTTGATCACCCGTTCCGCCTCGCCCACGCCGTGGAACGCCCCCGCCATGAAGGGGTTGTCCTCCACCGCGTTGCAGAACACCACCAGCTTGGCGCAGCCAAAGCCGCCCCGGTCGGCGGTGCGCTCCGCCGCAGCCTTGATGGTGCGGCCCATGAGGGCCACCGCGTCCATGTTGATGCCCGCCTTGGTGGAGCCCACGTTGACGGAGGAGCACACCACGTCGGTGACCGCCAACGCCTCCGGGATGGCGGCGATGAGCTTTTTATCCCCCTCGGTCATGCCCTTCTGCACCAGGGCGGAGAAGCCGCCGATGAAGTTGACCCCCACCGCTTTTGCCGCCTTGTCCATGGCGGCGGCGAAGGGGACGTAGTCGGCGGTGCGGGACGCCCCGGCTACCAGGGCCATGGGGGTGACGGAGATGCGCTTGTTGACGATGGGGATGCCGAATTCGTCCTCAATGTCCTCGCCGGTCTTCACCAGGTTCTCGGCGGAGGTGGTGATTTTGTCGTAGATTTTGCGGCAGGCGGCGTGGGGGTCCGGGTCGCAGCAGTCCAGCAGGCTGATGCCCATGGTGATGGTGCGAATGTCCAGATGCTGGTGGTCGATCATCTGGATGGTCTGTAAAATGTCGTTGGTGTTAATCATCGTTTTGCTCCTCAAATGTTGTCACGCTGCGAAGCGGTCAGGACGCTCGGCTGCTTTCCCTCCGTCTCGGGCTGGTGTCCGAGCCGCTCTGCGGCCCTCCCCTCGCCCTCGCTCCGGTCCAAGCGCCCTCGCTGTCCGCTTCTCCGCGCTCAGATTCGGTGCATAGCGTCGAAAATGTCCTCCCGCTGGACGCGGATGTCCAACCCCCGCTCCTTGCCGGCCTGGGCCAAGTCCTCTTTTAACCGGGCGAAGGGCACGGTGGCCTGGGCGGTGTCCACCAGCATAATCATGGTGAAATACTCCTGAAGAACAGTTTGGCTGATGTCCAGCACGTTGATGTTTTTCTCGCTGAGCAGGGCGCACACGGCGGCGATGATGCCCACCTGGTCCCTGCCGATGACGGTGACAATTGCTCTCATAATAAAAAGCCTCCTTATGTTACTGCAATTCATCCAGCGTCAGGCTGAACGCCGGGAGAAATTGTTCGGTGAAATAGTCCAGCTCCTCCATCTCCATATCCTTCAGCGCTGTCATGGTCTGTTCCGCGGCCTTTTTGAACTCGGAGTTGCCCATTTTCAGCTCCTCCACGCACTTAATACAGGCGGACAGCTTGTCCGCCGCCTTCACATACCGCCTGATTTCCCGGTTTGATTCCCGTACCAAAGGCTCGTAAGCGGGGGCCAGCTCCGGGGGCAGCATGGACAGCAGCTTGTCCTGGGCCACCGCCTCCACCTGCCGGTAGGCGGTCTTGAGGTCCGGGTTGTAATACTTGATGGGGGTGGGCATGTCGCCGGTGATGATCTCCGGCGCGTCATGGAACAGCGCCGCCACGGCAGCCTGATTCGGGTCCAGGTCCTTGTGGAATACGTCCCGGCCGATGACCGCCAGGGCGTGGGCCAGCACCGCCACCTCGTAGGAGTGCTCCTCCACGTTTTCGGTGCGGGTGTTGCGCATCAGCGCCCACCGGGCGATGTAGCGCATCCGGAAGATGTAGGCAAAAAAGCTGTGGTTCATATGTGGGGCCGCCTTTCAAAAGCTGTCCAGCCATTGTACCATACCGGGGCGGAAATGTACAGTATGGGCCGCAAAAAAATAGCCGCCCAGCTCCGGGGAGCAGGGCGGGCACGCTGGGAGGGATATCAGATCGGAAGGTCGGATACGCGGACCCGTACGGTCCCACTGCCATAGTTCCAGTCGGTGCTGAAGGAGACGATGTAGTCTCCTTCAGCGGCATTGTCAGACTCGAACAGGACCTCGGCCCTGTCCTTTTCGAGTGTCTTTGTCTCGAGTGTGCCATCCGGGTATTTGAGCGTGACCCTCATCGTATGCCCAGACGTATTCTGGACCCAAACGCGGTAATATTTGTAACCGGCGGGCTGGACCCACGGGGAACCAGTGCCGCTGACCGGATCGTCTACGATGAGGTAGCCGCGGCGCGGCTGGATGACGGTCTCGCCCTCGCCGGGATCGGTGGGGTCGTCGGGCTCGGCGGCGAAGGCGGGGGCGGCCAGCGCCAGGGACATCACCAGGGCCAAAAAGAGGGCAAAAAAGCGTTTCATGGTATCAAAACTCCTTTTTCTATTTTTGTGTGGGACAAGTACGGTCAATAATCCACAAACCCAACCACACGAACAGTTTGTGAAGAATTGTTCCTGATCGCCACCGAATAGTTCCCGGTTTGGTCAACTCTGATTGCTTGGTAGATGCTGCCCTCCTTTATATTTATATAGTAGAATTTTCCATCGGGTGCTATTACGCCGAAGTCCAAACTTGCGGACGATGGCGAGTAGGAACAATTGAATGTAATTGTGCTGTCAGAAGACAAATAGAATGCCCGATTACCAACAGCTGCTGAGTATGCGCTGACCGTCCCATTGATGGAATCAGAGCCACGCAGCAAGTATTCATCTTCCAGTAAAGCCGCGTCTTGCGGATTTATCTGCTCACATTTCATGTCTTTCCATATGTATCATGGGTCGGTACAGATCGTCTGCATGTGCTTTTATTGGAATGCAACTTATCATGATCATACAAGATAAGCACAATGTGATGAGTTTCTTCCACTTCATAAAACCTCCGCCTTTCAGTCTATAGATTTTACGGGATCCTGAATCAAAGTGTCTGCATCGAAAGTATTGATAACATCTTGTTCCATATCACCCATTCGAATGATGCTCTCCCTCGGTTTCTCTGGCTTCCTAAAAATAGCGGAGCCAATTGTAATCGCGGACGCGATGGTCACCAGCAGGATGAGCACAGCCGCCATGGCGGCCCCCGCCAGCTTCAGCGGGCCGGCCTTCCCGCGGGGCGGCGGGGTCTCCGGCGTAATCTCTGCCGCATCCCCGGGCGTTTCCGCCGCCCCCGGCGTTTCCGCCCCCTCCGCCTCCTCCGGCGGACCTCCGTTGGCCAGCTCGTCCAAGGAAACGCCGTACAGACGCCCCAGGGCGATCAGGTTCACGGTGGACGGGGCGATGACGCCCCGCTCCCATTTTGAGACGGCCTGCCGGGTGACGCCGACCTTCAGCGCCAGCTCATCCTGCGTCCAGCCCTTTTCCCTGCGCAGTTCAATCAGTTTTCCTTTCAGGTCCATTGTAGCTTCTCCTTTCAGCGCAATTCAATGGCATCTTTGTTTCCCCGGGCGCAACCTTTGGTTTCTTTTGGCCTGTCCCGTTTTTCACATATTAACGCGCTGTTATTATATCATCCTCCGTTTAGCGGGACAAGGGCGCGCCAGATGGCGATTGCCATTTGCCCTCCGGGATGGTATAATAGCTGGAATCTACTGATTGAGGAGGCCCTGCCGTGGACATCGCCATCTACACCCTGGGCTGCAAGGTGAACCAGTACGAGACCCAGGCCATGGAGCAGGAGCTGCTCCGCCGGGGCCACGCCCTGACGGACTTTGACGGCCCGGCGGACGCGTACATCATCAACACCTGTACCGTCACCGCCGTCAGCGACAAGAAGTGCCGCAACATCATCCGCCGGGCCCGGAAGGCCGCCCCGGACGCGGTGGTGGCGGTGTGCGGCTGCTACGCCCAGACGGCCCCGGAGGCGGTGGGCGCCCTGGGGGTGGACCTGGTGTCCGGCTCGGCGGGGCGCATGGCCTTCCTGGACCGGCTGGAGCAGCTGCTGGACCGGCGCTCGGGCCAGGTGGTGGCTGTTGACCAGGCCCTGGCCCGCCGGGACTTCGAGCGCCTCCCCGCTGGGGGGGCGGCAGGGCGCACCCGCGCCATGCTCAAGGTGGAGGACGGCTGCGTCAACTTCTGTTCTTACTGCATCATCCCCTACGCCCGGGGGCCGGTGCGCTCCCTGCCCCTGGAGGAGGCGGCGGAGCAGGTCCGCAGGCTGGCGGCGGAGGGCTACCGGGAGGTAGTGCTCACCGGCATTGAAATCTCCTCCTGGGGGCGGGACCTGAAACGCGGGCTGACCCTCATCGACCTGATCGAGGCGGTGTGCGCCGCCGGGCCGGGGCTGCGGGTGCGGCTGGGGTCGCTGGA
>CATKZW010000083.1 GCA_949841465.1 uncultured Oscillospiraceae bacterium | reverse complement strand
ATGGCCGTTTCCAGAACGGATCGGCCGTCCGGCAGGATGTTTTTATCCACCCGGCCAATTTAATCCAGTACAGCGGCCATATCGGTTTTTTCATGGTTCAGCACATAGTTCACACAATGATCCAGACGGGAGCGGACGGTGATGATCTTATCATAGGCCATTACAGGGTCTCCTTTATCAGCCGGTATGCCTGCCGCACCAGCTTCACGGCCTCGTCAATATCCGTCTGGCCCGCCTCCTTTCTGGCGTTGGTGTTGTGGGCGATCTGATTGATATTTGTCCCGATGGCGTTTAGCTCCCGCAGCAGGGCGGCATAGGTGTCGGGGGGCCGGGGCCGGAGGTTCACGCCCATAATGAGCTGGCGGAGCAGCGGCTCCATTTTCAGCCCGGACGCCTCCGCCTGACGGCGCAGGTGGGCGTACTGGCTGGCGGTCAGCCGCAGGGTGACGGTCTTGTAGGGCTTTGCCATAGGCAGCACTTCCTTTATAAAATGTGTCGAAAAAATGCGTCTCAACTTGAGACGCATTTCCGGGCGGGGGGGTATTAGGGGCTGGCCCCTAACAAGTGGAATTTTGCTATCAAAATTCCGTACTTGCTGGGACAGCGGAGCCAACGGCTCCGCTGTCTACCGTGTCGGGGCCGGGTTCCGGCGTTTGTGGGGCTTGGCTTTTTTCGGGGCCTTTTTATAGGGGCGGTATGGGGGTTCCGGGCCGTCACGGATGATTTGTTCACCCATGGGAACACGGATGGGACGGCTGAAATCTGCTGTGATGGTGTTCTCTTTGACATTGGTGGGACGGTATTCTCCGTCCAGCTCACACTCAGTCGAGATTACCACACGCCCATTGGTTTCCTCCAGAACGCCGCGGATTGTTTTGAATATACGGAGCCGTTTGTCAATGGCGTCATCGGCGCGACAGTAGAGTTGTGGGCAGTATACAAATCGTCCCGGAACCTCTTTTGAGAGAAAAGCATAGGTTATGATTTTTCTGCTTTGGCGTTCCCGCGCCCGTTCAACGTGCTTGATATAGCCTACTGCCGCCTCAAAGCCTTTTGTCAGACAGAGATTACCTACCTCACGCCGTTCTTCCAATGTCAGCGGAACATTTTTCATGGAATGTTCGGTAAGCCCTTTGCTGACACGAAAATTCTCCGGGAGCCAGCGGGAACCTCTTATGATGTAGTGAAATCGCTTCTTCTTCATAGCTGGGTACTCCTTTGCGTTCGGCTATCGAACCGGGTCAGACCGCTGGGGTCGGGTTTTTTGGGAGGCCTGCCTCCGGGGCGGGGGTGCCGGGGGCGGGGCCGGTTCCTCCGGCTGGGGCAAAGCGTCCATGTCCCCGTCCTCCAACAGAGATAACAGATCCTCCACATTCTTTTCGTCCGGGAGGTCCGGCACAGGGGTCTCCACGGTGTAGCCGGGCAGCAGTATCCCGTTGACACAGAAGCGCTTCCGGGCGTCCTCCGGGATGGGTGGGGAGATTTCCGTAAACAGGTGGGAGTAGGCGGCAATTCGGCCCTGGAGGTATTTTTCCATGGCTGCCCTGTCCTTGAACACCTTCCGGTCCTGTCCGGCAAGCCGCCGCCCAGAACCGGAATAATCTGGGTTTTGAGTGGTGTTGAAATGCAGGCTCCAGGACAGGTCCCACGCGACAACGACAGATTTTTGTTCAGCGCGGCTCCATTCCGTCCGCTCATATTCCCGCCAGGAAAAGCAGTAGACCATGTTGCTCATTTCATGCCGTCCGTGCTGGTCTACCGTCCACTGGTTCGAGGTGTGAGAAACAGGACAGACCTTCAAATATTCCTGGGCCTTTCTGTAATTGATTGTCTGCGCCGCCTGTGCGTACCATTTTTGGATCACAGCCTGCGCTTCATCGTAAATAACCTCCTCCTGCGCGGCGCTGGCCTCCTCCCGTTCCTTCAATGTCTCCGGGGATAACTGGACCAGCGAGGACATATCCGCGCTGGCTGACTCGAAATAGGCCCGCGCCGTTATCTCCAGCTCCACGCCGGGTTTCAGATGGGTATATGCCATAGCTGCGCCTCCTATCGAACCGGCCCCGATTTTTTAGGGCCGGTTTTCTTCTTCGCCGCTGGCTGGGCAGGTTTCGCGGGGGAGGGGGCGGCAGCCTTCTGCTTGGGGGCGGGCGGCGCTTCCGGTTCGGAGACGGCTGGCGCAACGTCCCCGTCCTCTAAACAATCCAGCAGGTCCTTGACGGCTTCCTCCTTCGTCCGTTCCGGGGGCGCAAGGGTGTAGCCGGGGAGAAGGTGGCCGTTGACCATGAACATCCGCTTGCAGTCGTTGGGTACAGGCGGGGACAGCTCCGTGAACAGGTGGGCGTACAGGTTGAACCGGCCCTGGATATACCGCTGGGCGGCCTCCACACTGTCATACGGCTTTTTCTCCTGCCGGACGATATAGCGGCTGTCTCCCCATGAGTTGGCGTACCGGGGATTTCCCGGCTGCTGGGGTGTGTTATACACAATTCCCCAGGTGACGCGGACGGCCTTGGACTGCGGTACAGGTACAAACACATAGCGCATTTGATATACCCGGTTGCTGATCTCCCAGGCCCCGCCCTGTATCTGCTTCCACTCGTTGGAGGTATGGGACACCTCCGGGGTACGCACATATTCCAGCACCTTTTCCAGCAGCAGGGTTTGGGCGGCCTGGGCCTCCCACTCGTCCGTTGCTGCTTTCAGTTTTTCAAAAATGGCTTTCTCTGCCGCTTTACTGCCTTCGAGCTTTTCTTGCAGCTCTGCCGCAGGCAGTTCCACCAGCGGGGCCATATGTGGGCTTGCGGTATAGTCCGAATAATTGAGAGAGTGTACGATTTTGAGCGTTGCGCCTGTTGTCAGACTGTCTCCCCAGGCATTGACGGAGAAAAACGGTTTTAAGTCCGGCATGGTCCCCTCCCGTCTGGCCCTCGCTGGGGCGCACGTTTGGGCCTCCTGGATTTTCGCTCAGGCGGATGCCGCGCTGAAAAGATCAGCGCCTCCAATTTGTGTTCATCCTCAACTGTGTAATGGAACCCTTCAATCGTGCCGTACTGTTCTTTGAGCTGTCTCAACCGGCCCTTGACCTGCTCATAGGGCAGGGTGACGGTCTCCCCGTCCGCAAAATTAAGAACAACGGTCTCCGCATGGAGCGCGTTCTTTTCTACGTTCAGGACGTTGGATTTGTAATCAATCGGGGAGACTTTTCCCATTGGCCGTCCCTGCTCCTGGCCGCTGACGATGACAAGAAACGCCCGGATGGTATCAGGCTCGTTTTTGTAGGCCGTCCATGCACAGTGTTCAAAGGAGTCCTGGATGAATACAGAACGCTCATTCAGACACCATGTTCCGCAGGGGCGGGACATCCAGTAAAAGGCGCGGTTTCCCGCTTCCGGCGCTTGCGCCGCCGCAGTCAGCTTGCGAATATCAAGCTGAAAATCGTCTCGATAGCTGCGGGTGTTTTCCAGCATCACCTGTTCCAGAAACGCCAAAATATCAATACTTTCCTCCATGGCCCACCTATCTTTCCGGGGCGGGCCGGGACTTGACACGAGTGGGAGCCCTTGACCGCTCCTTCTTGATCTGGTGCAGCTTCACCTTCACCGACTGCCGGGGCCTGTCGCCGCAGCGGGCGGGCACGGGGGAAACGGGGGCGGTGCGCTCCTGGGCCGGGGCGATGGTCTTGCTGGTATTGGCGGCCTTCCGCAAATCCGTGACTGCCGCTTTCGCATATCCCAGAAATTTTTCTTTTTCCTTCTGGGGCATAGCCGCCGCCTGGGTCTGGAACTGCTGCTCCAGTTTCGTGATGGTGTGGTGCTGCTGGAAAAAGGTCAATACCCGGCCCGCCAGCTTCTCCAGGTCGTCATGGAGCTGGGGGCCAAACTGTTCATGGAGTAATTCACGCAGGCCGGCGGGGGCGTCCGCGAAAAGCCGGGTCGCTTCCTCTGGGTGCTTCAAGTTGGTTTCCACATGGTACGCCATCTGTTCCAGCAGGGAGCGGCAGCCCGGCCCGGTGCGGAGGGGGAGCCAGTAGCGGTCTACCTCGCCGTCCAGCATATAGTCGATAGCCACCCTGACCGGGCGCTCCGGCTCGTCAGAGTCCCAATAGTCCCGGTTCAACTCCCCAATTCGCGTCTCCGCCTCGGATAACGTCATGCGTGCGCCAACAGGAAGATGTTCGTCGGCGCTCTCCATGACGGTGACAATGGGCTGCTGCTCCGGGGACAGGTCGGGCAGAAGGGCCTCATTGGTGGACTTGAACAGGGAGACGAACGCACCGGAAATATCGCGGGTGAAGTTCCGCCAGCGGTTGGCCGCGCCCCGGACCGTACACAGGCCGTCTTTGAAAAGGCCGGTGACAATATTGGCGCTCTCGCCCAGCAAGTCTTTCACATCCCGGCGCAGATTCCCGGCAATCTCCTTCATTCGATTGTTGGTATCTATGGGGAACACTCCTTTCAGTAAAGTGGCGGGGCGGCGGAGCCGCCCCTGTAAAATGTCGAAATGCGTCTCAAACTGAGACGCATTTCATCGGGCGGGAGTGGACCGCCCCCGGTGCATACGGCGGTAGGCTTTGGGCGGGACAAAGGGCTTTCCGGCAAAGGTCACTTCCCGGATGGGGCGGTATCTGGACAACAGGCCGTCCCGCAGGCTGGCAAACTCAATGTAGTCAGCCTTGGTGAAACAGCGTTCCCGCCGCAGCTGCCGCTGGGACAGAGGCCAGCCCTCGCCGTACAGAAGATGGAATATCTTTGCGTTGTCGGAGACCAGTTGCAGGGAATTGTCCGAATTGTCGTAGTAGGATGGCACGCCGTCCTCAACGCTGGGGAAATAGTTCTCCTGCCTGCCCAGGTACACCCGCCCGTCCTGGCCCACCAGCGCGTCCATGCCCTCGTAGTTGCTGACGGCGGCGGACGCGATAAAAACATCTGTCATGAGGCTACCTCGCCGGAGAAGGGGGCTTTTTTCCCGGCCCCTTTCCCTTGCCTTCCTTTTCTGACTGAGCCTTGGCCTGCTGGCGTTCCAGGGCCTTCTTCCGCAGGTCCAGCGCCTCCAGCACGCCCCGCTTCACATCGGGGATGGTGGTCCGGGCATCCGGGAAATAGGGCCGCAGGTCCTCCTCGCCCAACGTGATCTTCAAAACAGGGGTTTCCTCCCGCTTGGTGGGGGCCACGGCCTTTTTGATATTTTCCGTTGTCAGCGTTCCCGCTTGGCTCTCTTTTTTCAGCGCCGCCGCCTGGGTGCCGGAGGGCACCTTGTCCTCCTGCTTGATGGCGTCCGCCAGCGCCTTCTGCTCGTCCTTTTTCAGATAGGAAATATCGGCGGCGGTGTGGACCGGCAGCTTTTTATCGTCCACCATCTGCTGCAACTCCGGCTCCAGCTTGGTCAGGCGGGTGATCTTCTGGATATTGGCGCGGCTCTCCCCGGTCTGCTGGGCCAGCTGCTCGTCCGCCCGCATGGGCTTCTCCCCGCTGAGGATTTCCGCCTTGGAACGCCGCCCGGCCTTGCGCTTCATGGCCTCCAGCTTCATGCTGTACGCCCTGGCCTTCTCCATGGGGGAGATGTTCTCCCGCTTCATGTTGGCGTCCACCATGGAAATGGTGGCCTCGTCCCGGTCCAGCTGGCGGACGATGACCGGCATGGTCTGGATGCCCGCAAGCTGGCACGCACGCTGACGGCGGTGGCCGGACACCATCTCATAGCCGCCCGCCTGACGGGGGATGACCACCACAGGCTCCAGAACGCCGAATTTCTTCACACTGTCCACGAGGTCCCACATATCCTTATCGTCCTTGACGTTAAAGGGGTGGCCCTCAAAGGGGTGGATGTCGGCAACTTTCAGGGTCGTGATGATCTCGGACTGGCCCTCCCTGGTGATGGGCAGCGTGAAGTCCTTGGGGATTTCTTCCTCCTGTCCGCCAGGGGCGGCGGGGGTCCCGGCCTCCTTGGGCGGCTCCGCAGGCTTCTCCGGCTCGGCGGGGTGCGGGGGGATCAGTTTGCCGGGGATGGGAATATCCGGCTTCTCCCGGTGCTCCTTGCGGTAGCGGCTGGCCTCCGGCAGCGGCATTTCGTACACATCGGCGCGAACTTCCAGCATACCGGCCTGTTTCAGAGCTTCGCAGCGGTGAAAACCGTCCACAAGCTGGTATTCGCCCTTCTCGCCCTGGCGGAGAATGACGGGCTTTTCCAGCCCGGATTTCTTGATACTGTCGATCAGGTCCTTGTAGTCCTTCCGGGGCGTGTCTTTGACATAGGTGCCAGGGAGGGGCTTGATGTCGGCCAGCTTGACAAACCGCAGGTCAGCCTGCTCCTGGGATTTACCCTCGCTGCCCTTGGCAGGGGCAGCACCGGCAGCCTTGGGGTCAGGTGCGTCCTTGGGCGGCTCGGCAGGCTTCTGGCCCTCGCCGACCTTGGCGGGGGTGTAGCCGGTGGCCTTGGGGTCGGGCGCGGGC
>CATKZW010000082.1 GCA_949841465.1 uncultured Oscillospiraceae bacterium | reverse complement strand
GGGCGGATGAAAGCGGCCAGCCTCATGTTAGCTGCGTCGTCCAGTGGAGCGATAATCTGAAAGACATCGCCCCCCAGGACTGGGGCTTTGATATGAAGAAGATCAGGGCCGTGACGCAGAAGCCCCAGAAGCGGACTGGCCACAGGCGTTGAGTATGTCCAGCGCACAGGCGCACAGGGCAAGAGCACCCCCTGTGCATGGACAGCAGGCCCAAATCTTTTACGCCGGAAATGCGTCTCACGCTGAGACGTATTTTCGGCCCCTATAAGGAGGCGAATACCATAAGCGAATATCAGAAAGTCCTGGGCACCCACAAAATCAGCATCCGGGCCGCTGATCTTCTGGAAGATATGAGGCCACAGCATTACAACGGCGCGAACCGCGCCGAGACTGTGCGGACGATCAATGACATTTTGCAGGGCCGGACAGAGCGGACAGTGGATGCCTTTTTAACCGGCCTGCGGAATACGGGCGGCGAGGACTACGCCCAGAGGGTGGAGGAAATCAGCCGGGATATACAGGCGTTTCTGGCACAAAAGGCGCTCCTGTCCCAGCCCTATACCAAGAGCAGCAGCAAGCAGTACAAATATCGCTTCTTTGACCTCGACCCGGAGCGCCCGCTGAAAATCGTAAACCAGCGTCTCTATAACTGCGCGGCAAAGGCGGGCTTTCCCCCTAACTTCTTCCGGGAAACCTACTTTGACAACGTGACGTTCTACTGCGTACCCGACCACACGGATTTTAACTTTTCCAATTTCACCAACTGCACCTTTGCTGTGTGCCGGATCAGGGAGGCCACCTTTGATGGGACGAGCTTCTCAAGCTCCGCATTTCATAGCTGCGCCATACAGTACGCCACGTTCTTTGATGCGTCTATCGCACACACCCATTTCCACGACAGCACCCTGCGAAATGTTTCGTTTCAGAAAGCGCGCCTAAAATCCTGCAACACCGTTGACTGCGCATTGGATGGCGTCGGCTTTTTGAACGCGACGCTGGACGGCTGTTTTTTTGGACGTGCCGCCGCCCACGGCATACGCGGCCTGCACACTGCCACCATCACCCAGGGCGGCGCGACGGATAGCGAGGTAAAGCATAACCGGGAGGCCATTTTTGCCGCGCTCCGGCCTGAGCAGGGAGAGCGGCGGGAGCTTCCAGAGAAAAAGAGGGGTGGACGGTGAAAAATCAATCAGACAGCAGCTATTCCAAGTGGGTATTTCTTGCCCTGCCCGTCCTATGGATCGGCGCGGGGCTGGCCTCCGGCTATGAGGACGGCATGACGGCGTTTGAAGTGCTGGGCCGGTTTTCCCAGTGGGCCGACCACCCGTTTCTGCTCCGCTGGACGCCCTATACCCCTAAATTCATGCTGGGGGCGCTGGTGGTGTACGCCTTTGCCGTGGTGCTGTACATTTCCGGTAAGCAGAACCGCAGACCCGGCGAGGAACACGGCAGTGCCCGCTGGGGAAGTCCCCGCCAGCTTGACCGCAAGTACCGGGATAAAGACCCCAAGCGCAACGCCATCCTGACGCAAAACCTACGGATGAGCTTGAACAGCCGCCAGCACTTCCGAAACCTTTTGCAAATTGTAGTAGGCGGCTCCGGCGCAGGCAAGACCCGCTACATTGTGAAGCCCAATATATATGAGGCCAACGCCTCATATATAGCGACCGACCCCAAAGGGGAACTCGCCCGCGACTCCATCCCCCTGCTGCTCCGGGAGGGGTACACCATCAAGGTTTTCGACCTGGTTGACCCGGATCGCTCCGACTGCTACAACCCGTTCCATTACATTCGCAACGACGCCGACGTGCTGAAGCTGATCGCAAACTTTATCCGCAACACCACCCCGAAAAACGCCCATTCCAATGACCCGTTTTGGGAGAAAAGCGAGACGGCCCTGGACAGCGCCCTCATGCTCTATCTGCTCCACGAGGCCCCGCCGGAGGATCAGACAATGGAGATGATGCTGACCATGCTGGAGTACGGCGCAGCCAAAGAGGGGGACGGCGACCATGTTTCCGCCCTTGACCTGCTGTTCCAGGCGTTGGAGGAAGAAAACCCGAACCACATCGCCGTAAGGCAGTACAAGGTTTTCAAGCAGGCTCCCAGCGAGACAGCCATGAGCATCCTCATCAGCGCCGCCGTGCGCCTTGCGCCCTTTTCCCTGCCGGAGATACAGCGCGTCACCAGCCGGGACGAGATGGAACTGGGGAAGCTGGGGGAACGGAAGCAGGCCATTTTCTGCATTATCCCGGACAGCAACGACGTGAGCCTCAATTTCCTTGTGGGTATGCTCTACTCCCAGGCGTTCCAGGAGCTGTATTTTCAAGCGGACAAGGTACACGGCGGCAGTCTGCCCATTCCCGTCCGGCTCATGTTCGACGAGTTTGCCAACGTCTCCCTGCCGGACGGCTACGCCCGACTCCAGGCCACCATGCGCTCCCGCAACGTGATGGCCACCATTATCCTGCAAAATATCTCACAGTTAAAGGCCCTTTTCAAAGACGATTGGGAGGGCATCATCGGCAACGCGGACGCCTTTATCTATTTAGGCGGAAATGAGCAAAGTACGCACAAATATGTGTCCGAGCTGCTGGGCAAGGAGACGATCCAGACACAGACCAGCAGCCAGAGCAAGGGGCGCAACGGATCGTACAGTCAGAATTTTCAACAAGCCGGGCGCGAACTCTTAACACCCGATGAAGTACGGATGCTGGACAACAAAAAGGCCATTGTCCTCATTCGCGGCGAAGCGCCGGTGATTGACGATAAGTACGACCTTATGAAACACCCCGCAATCAAGTTTACGGCTGACGGGGGCGCAGCCGCTTATATACACAGTCCAGTTTGCCTATACGACGTGGGCGATCTGGACTTTTCCTTTACGTCGCTGGACGATGTTGAAATCATCGAATGAAAAAAGGAGGAATTTTTATTATGAAAAAGCACAATTCCCACACTTCCCTCACCACCCGGAGCAAGGCCCGCCGCTATATGGCCGTCTGGACGGCGCTGGTGCTGTCCCTGTGCCTGTTCACCGTTCCGGCCTTTGCCGCTGGCTCCGATCCGCTGAACATTGTCAACAACCTGTCCGACTTCATTTTCTCCATTATCAAGGCTTTGGGCGTCATTATCCTGGGCTGGGGCATCGTGCAGGTGGGTATGTCCATCCAGTCCCACGACGCCAGCCAGCGCACCCAGGGCTTCCTGTGTCTGTTCGGCGGGCTTATGATTGCCTTCGCCAAGGAGATTTTGACCGCCATCGGCGCGGTATAAGAGGCCCCATCAACCCTACACCGGGGAAATGCGTCTCACCGTGAGACGCATTTCCTCGCAGACTCGGAGGTGATTTTTTGAGTGACAACTGGATCGTCAGCAATCTGGAGAGCGCCCTGGCAGGCTGGAACGACAAGCTGGGGGAAATGTGGGCGCTACTGACCCAATCCCCGGAGACATTCAAGGGCGGCACCATTTGGAGCTTGATCCTCAATGTCCACAATGCCCTGGTAGGCATCGGCTACGGCCTTTTGGTGCTGTTTTTCGCTATGGCAATTTTTCAGAGCGCCGCCAGCTTCCGGGACTTCCAGAGGCCGGAATATGTGCTGCGCCACCTGATCCGCTTTATCCTGGCCAAAACAGCCGTGGGCCGGTGCATGGAGATTATGACCGCCATTTTCAATATTTGCGGTGGCATCACCCAAACCGTAATGAGCGGGCTGGGCGGCTCCATTTCCACGGCGGCAACCCTGCCCAGCGAGATCGTGACCGCCATAGAGGGCGTGGGCCTGTTGGAGAGCATCCCCCTGTGGCTGGTGTCCCTGTTAGGCACCCTCTTTATAACCGTCATGTCCTTTATCCTGCTGCTTACCGTCTATGGGCGCTTTTTCCGGCTGTATATGTTTACTGCCCTGGCTCCCTTGCCCCTGGCGTCCTTTGCCGGTCAAACCACGTCATCCAGCGGCAGGGCATTTATTAAGAGCTATATCGGCGTGTGCATGGAGGGCGCGGTGATCGTGCTGGCCT
The DNA here is from genome assembly GCA_949841465.1 of uncultured Oscillospiraceae bacterium. Taxonomy (GTDB): domain Bacteria; phylum Bacillota; class Clostridia; order Oscillospirales; family Oscillospiraceae; genus Enterenecus. Next base: position 2,492 of record CATKZW010000082.1, on the reverse strand, counting down.
GTTTGATCTATTCAGCGTTCCTGTCCAGCAGCGCCCCCGCCGTAGACAGCAGCTTACCCGCCGTCACGATGGCGTGGCAGTACATCGGACAGCTCATTTTCAATATGCTGATCCTGACCGGCCTTGTCCGGGGGGCCAGCCGGATCGTGAAGGAGATGTTTGGTTTATAGGAAAATACAGCGTGATTTACGCCGACCCGCCCTGGCGCTATCAGACGTGGAAAGGGCAGGGCGTGGCCGAGCGCCACTACCCCACCATGCCTCTGGAGGACATCAAGGCCCTGCCCGTGGATGGACTGGCCGGAAAAGACTGCGTATTGTTCCTGTGGGCCACCTATCCCATGCTGCAGGAGGCGCTGGACGTGATCCGGGCCTGGGGCTTTACCTTTAAGACCGTCGCTTTCACATGGATCAAGCTGGCGCCCAAAGCGGACACCATTTATTGGGGCATGGGCTATTGGACACGCTCCAACGCCGAGATCTGTCTGCTGGCCACCAGGGGCCAACCCCGGCGGCAGGCGAAGAACGTACATCAGGTTATTATTTCCCATGTGGAGGAACACAGCAAAAAGCCGGACGAGGCGCGGCGGCGCATTGTGGCGCTCATGGGCGACATTCCCCGTGTAGAGCTGTTTGCCCGTTACCCCGCCCCCGGCTGGGATGTGTGGGGAAACGAAGTACCCAGCAATATCCAATGGCACCATACCACATAGGGAACGGCAGTTTTACGCCGTTCCTTTACTTTATCCGCGAAAGGAGAATCGCATGGAAATTAAAATCCCCAAAGAAGTGCGCCAACACAAGGAAACCATCTTTTTTGGCCTGTCGGCCCGCCAGTTTTTCTGTGCCGCCGTCGCCGTGGGGCTGGCCGTGGGCGTGTACCTGGGCCTTGGCCCCATGATCGGCAAGGAGACGGCAAGCTGGCTGTGCATCCTCGCCGCCGCCCCCATCGCCCTGGCGGGCTTTTTCAACTACAACGGCATGACGCTGGAGCAGTTTGCCTGGGCTTTTATCAAGTCCGAAATCCTCTGCGCCGGGGAGCGCCGTTTTATATCCAGAAACTTTCACTATGAGCTGTTGAAGCGGAAAGGAGGGCAGGACTTTGATTAAATCCCTTGTCTCTGCCAACAAGAGCGAGCGCGAGAAATTCACCGTCCCCCGCAGCGTCCAGGAGACGATCCCTGTCAAGTGCGTGTACCCGGACGGCATCTGGCTGGTGGGGAACCGGCACAGCAAGAGCTGGCGGCTCACCGATGTGAACTACGCCGCCGCCTCCGACGAGGAGCGGCGGGGCATCTTCCTGGCCTACGGCGGCGTCCTCAACTCCCTGCCCACCGACGCCGCCACCAAGATCACCATTATTAACCGCCGTCTGAACCCCGTGGACTTTGAGCGCAGCATTTTGATGGAGGAACGCTGGGACGGGCTGGACGAGTACCGGCAGGAGGCCAACGCCATTCTGAAGCGCCGCGCCGCCGAGAGCAACAATCTTGTGCAGGAGAAGTATATCACCCTGTCCATCCCCCAGCGGAAGATCGAGGAAACCCGTTCCTATTTCCGGCGGGTGGACGGCAACCTGACCAAGAGCCTGGGACGGCTGGACAGCACAGCGCGGGAGGTTGCCAACCATGACCGGCTCCGCATCCTCCACGACTTTTTCCGGCCCGGAGAGGAACAGTATTTCACGTTCGACCAGACGGCGGCGATCCGGCACGGGGTAGACTTCAAAGACCTGGTTTGCCCGGACGGTATTTCCTTTAAGGCCGGACACTTTGAGATGGGCGGCAAGTATGGGCGCGTCCTCTTTCTCAAGGAGTACGCCAGCTACATTGAGGACGATATGATCTCCGACCTGTCCGACTTTGACCGTAGCCTTATGCTGTCCATTGACATCCTGCCCATTCCCACGGACGAGGCCGTGAAAGAAATTCAGAGCCGGATTTTAGGCATCGAGAGCGACATCACCCGCTGGCAGCAACGGCAGAACGACAGGAACAACTTTACCGCCGCCATCCCCTATGAGCTGGAGCAGCTACGCTCTGAGACAAAGGAATTTTTGTCCGACCTCACTGAGCGCGACCAGCGTATGATTTTTGCCGTGGTGACGCTGGTGCATATTGCGGACACGCTGGAGCAGTTGGACGCGGACACGGAAACTCTGCTGTCTATCGGGCGGGAACACCTCTGCCAGTTTTCCGTTTTGCGCTACCAGCAGGAGGACGGATTGAACACCGTCCTGCCCTACGGACTCCGGCGCATCAAAGCCCTGCGGACGCTGACCACCGAGAGCGCCGCCGTCCTCATGCCCTACCGGGTGCAGGAGATACAAGACCCCGGCGGGCTGTCCTACGGCATTAACGCCATTTCCCGCAACCTCCTGATCTGTGACCGCAAACGCCTCATTTCCCCCCACGGCTTTTATTTGGGCGTCTCCGGCTCCGGCAAGAGTATGGCCATGAAAGACGCGATTGCTGAAGTTGTGCTGGGCACCGG
>CATKZW010000081.1 GCA_949841465.1 uncultured Oscillospiraceae bacterium | reverse complement strand
GGCGTGGTCTTTCCCGACAATAAGGCGTTTTGGAAGCTGTGTTTTGCCCGCTGTCTGAAAAAAACGGCAATCTTTTTTGGCTTCACTGTCTAATACGGAACTTTTGGAAATTTGCCAAAAATGGGCGCAAAAAAAGCAGCAAATCTTTTTCGGATTTACTGCTTTGTGTGCCGCTGCGGGGCGGCAGGCTATTCAGTTTTTATGGTGGTTCAGTGTACGATGGTGTCCAGCAGGTCCAGGCCATCGTCACTTTGCCTTACAGTGATGCCCCAGGCTCCCATTTCAGCCTCCTTTGCGGTCTGAAAAAATTTGTCCTTTAAGTGCAGCCCTCGTTTATCACCCCCTTCCGCAGCCCCCATTTTAGGGCCGTTTTTCAGTGAAAAAAGAATAAGGACAAACCGCTAACTCCTTGCGTTAATAGTGGTAAGGAACTCACGCAAGGAGACTGTTGGCTGACAATTCGTAGTGCAAAAGCGCAAGATGGGTTATGGATTTATAAATTATCCACAGCCCATCTTTGTGCTTATTAGAAGTTTACCAAGCAAGTGTGTGCCATCGGTCCCGTCTGCCTGGCTCTCTGCGCCGCGCGGTGGCTGGAATATAGTGGATTCAGAGTACGAATAGCCGCCGTATCACGTTTCTCCGTGATACGGCGGCTTTGAGTCTATAGCGGCAGAATATGGTCCAGGCCGGTACTGCGCCCCTGCTCTTTTTGCCGGGATTCGATTTGCCGGATGAAATAAGTCTATCCAGCGAGCGGGGCATTTTATTTCGATGCTGGCTCCTCTTTTCCTTTCTGAGCCTTGGCGGCCTTTCTCTTGTGTTTGCCGGCAATCAGCACGAGTGCTGCCAAGGCAGCCAAACCGCCCACGACAGCGGGGATCAGCCACAGGGCGCTCCGAGTAGATTGGATACAGAAAGTGCCCTGGGTTCCGGTCATGGTCAGCAATAGATACTGTCCGTTTTGGACGGCTTCCACCTGTTGCCACTGGCCGTTCTGATACTGCCAGACATGGGTACCGCTGTCAGGGCTTAACAGCCGCAAAGGAACGGAATCCTCTGGCTCCGCTCCAGCGAGAACGACGTCCCACACGACGGCCTGCTCCCCCGCCTCCTGGGGCGGAACCTGGACGCTGTCTGTCACATGGAGAACGGCGTCCCCGGTAAACTGTCCCTCCGCCAGGGCCAGGGCCAGCTTTCCGGACAGCTCCCGGCTGGCCACCACAGTAACCCAAGGGGTATAGACCGCGTTCACGGTCAGGTCGGAGCGCAGGCCGGAGACATCAAACTCCGGCCAGACGCCGTAATTGCCCTCCAGCTCTGGCACAGGGGGCAGGTCGAGCCTGGACAGGTCCTCCCCGTAGAGGAAGGGAATCTGCGCCACCGTTTTTTCCTCCGCCACCAGAGTCAGCGTAAAGGCGGTGAACTCTGGCGGAATATCGGGCAGCTGGCTCAGCGCGTTAAAGGGGATGGGCTCGGCCCGCCCCGCGTAGCTGACGCCGTCCACCCCGGCGGTGCCGGTGTCTACAAAGAGATTGCCGGACAGCGCCCCATCCGTCTCTATGCCGCCGGCAATGGCTCCCAGATACTCCGTGCCTTCCTCGATTGTGACGATGGCACGGCAGTCCCGCAGACGGCTGGCCCAGCCGGCAATGCCGCCGACGTAATTCTCTCCGGACAGGGTGCTCTTGACATGGCAGCTGCGGATGGAGGCGTCCGCATAGCCGGCCACACCCCCCACATAGTTCCCGCCGGTGCTGGCTACCGGGCCGTAATTCTGGCACTCCAAGGCAGTACCCAGGTCCATGCGCCCCGCCAGACCGCCCACGCAGTCCTTCTTGCCGGTGACGGCCCCACGATTGACGCAGTTCATCAGCACCGCCTTGGTCTCGTAGCTGCTGCCAAAGGAGAACCGGCCGGTCGTGTCGTCCTCCGGGTCCAGGTCGAATTCAATGGCCACGGCACCGGCAATGCCGCCCACGTTGCGGTCTCCCTCCACGGTTCCCAGGTTGGAGCAGTCCGCCACCTTGCCCTCCCGGGTGGCGGAGATGTCCTCATCGGAGGTGTCCTGAATGATGCCCTCCAGGCCGCCTTCAGCGGTGTCCCTGGCGTCATCCATTGCGTCCAGCAGAAGGGTGAATACCGCGTTAAACTGCCGGTTGATGGCCCGCAGGTCGGCGGTCAGGGTGCCGTTCCCGGTCTGAAGGGCGCTGTTCAGCCCGTCCATCTCCTCCAGCAGGCCGCTCATGGCATCATAAAGGCTGTCGCCGGCCTGCCGGAAGTCCTCCCCCAGGGGGGTGAACTCCGCAGGACCGTCCTCGGTGAGCGTATCCACCGCATCGCCAATGGTATCCAGCGCCCGGCGCAGCAGCCGCCCGATGACGGCGGAGGTGTCAGAGGCCTCCTCCAGTGTATCCAGGGCGTCTCCCAGCTGGCTGGACAGAGCGCCGGAGCGGCTCAGGGCCTGCTGGAGCTGAGACAGGGCATCATCCAGATCATCCCCCACTCCCCGCAGGGCGCGGAATGCCTGACGCAGCTCCTCCCGCGCCGCCAGAAGAGAGCTGACGGAGATGGAGCCGCTTCCCAAATCCAGAAAGCCTTGAAAGGCGTCCAGCGCGCGTTCCAGCCGGCTTACCGCCGTGGTCAGCCCGGAGGCGGACTGCCGCAGCTTCTCCACCGCGAGACGCAGGTCCCGCGCGGCCCGATCGCCGGTGTCCACCGCGCCGCCCAGAGAATCCAAAGCGTCCCCCAGCTGGCGGGACAGGCGCTCCAGCCGCCCGCCCACGTCGGACAGATCGTCCAGGGCGGGAGAAATTTTGTCCAGCGCGCCGGTGATGTCGGCGGTCAGGGTGTTGATGGTGCCGATGTTCTCGTCGGTAAAATCGGAAACCCGGTCCAGCAGCTCCTTGGTGCTGTCCTTGGCGCTGCCGGCGTAGTCTCCCATGGCGCTGAGCTGGGCGGAGACGCTGTCTCCGGTGCGCTCCGCGTCGTCCAGCGCGCGGTTAATCAGGTTTTCCAGGGTGTTCAGCTCCTGGCGCAGCTGCTCCAGCGTGTCCCGGCCAGGGTCCACAAGCACATAGGGCTCCGCCTGGCCCACAATGCCGCCCACGTCCTTCCGTCCGTAGACGGTGCCGCTGTTGGTACAGCCGGACAGATAGCCGTCCTGCCGCCCGGCGATGCCGCCGGTGTTGTACCCCACATGGGGGTAGCCCACCGTGCCGCGATTGACGCAGCTCTGCACCACGCCGCTGGAATAGCCCACGATGCCACCGGTATCAAAGCAGCCGTCCAGCAGGTGGTAGGTTTCGTCGTCCGCCGCGGCCTGCTCCTCCAGGATGGCAGCCGCATCCGCGTCCATCAGGTCCACATTGGTTTCCTTCCGGGTCAGATTCACTCCGGCGCTGCTTTCACATTTGAGCAGCAACCCCAAATTCCGGCCCGCAATGCCGCCGGTGATATTCTTGCCGCTGACAGAACCGGAGACGGAACAACCGGTAATCTCACCGGTGATGCTGTTGTATCCGGCGATGCCGCCCACGGTGGCATCCCCCTGAACCACGCCGTGAAAGGCACAGCTTTGCAGGGTTCCTGCGTTGTTGCCCACGATGCCTCCCACGGTGGAGCGGGTACCCCCGGGGGCCACCGTACCCTTGACGGTCAAGTCCCGTACCAGCCCGCCGGGCTGGATATAGCGGAACAACCCCTGGGTGGAACCGGCGGAGGTGAGACACAGCCCGGAGATGGTGTGTCCCTGGCCTAAAAAGGTGCCGCCGAAGGTGGGAATGGGGGTGAAATCCACCCCGCTCAGGTCCAGGTCGGCGGTGAGGGTAACAGTCTTGCCCTGGGACCAGGTGTCCAGAGCGCAGTTTTTCCCGAAACGCTGGAGGTCCGCTACGTTGGAGATGGTGACAGTGCTTTCCTCCGTGGCCCAGGCGGGCAGGACCAGCGAGGTCAGAATCCAGACCGCCAGAAGGATGGGGAACAGCCGGTCGACACGTTTACGCATGAGAATCCGCCCCCTTTCCCGCAGGGATTGCCGCTGGTTGGGGCGGCTCCTCCGGCCGGACAGCCCCCGTTGCCACCGCCGCATTGATGCTGCCATGGAGGATGCCGCTGAAATCGGCGTCCACCATGCCGGAGATGTATCCCCGGACGTGGCCGTCCACCAGCAGACTGCCGGTGTGGGTCTGGACGGGATGCCGGGTCTTCAGGGTAAAGGCAGTCTTTTCAATGATGGTGTCGCCCAGCAGCAGAATCTGGGGAAGGATACCCATCACCAGGAAGATGGAGATTAACGTGCCCCGGCCCAGACACACGCCGATGGAGGCGATGGAGGCTGTGGTGGACAGCAGGCCGATGGCCACGCCGGCGGAGGCCAAAATAGTGCCTGAGGTAATAATGGTGGGGAAAGCCTCATTCAGCGACTCGATAACCGCATCCTTGAGGGACATGGTCTGTTTCAGCTCCACATAGCGGTTGGCGATGACAATGGCGTAGTCAATATTTGCGCCCATCTGGATGGAGCTGACCACCAGATAGCTGAGGAAGAACAGGGGTTCCTTCTGTAAGTAAGGGAAGGAGAAGTTGATCCAGACACTGCCCTGGATGACCAGGATCAACAGCACCGGAAGCCCGGCGGATTTGAAGGTAAACACCAGCACCAGAATGACGAATACGATGGTCAAAATGCTGATGAGCATGTTGTCGTTGCCGAAGGAGGCGGACAGGTCAAAATCGCTGGTGGAGTTGCCCACCAGGAGGGAATTTTCCGGGTAGTAACGGCCCACAATTTCATGCAGAGTGTCCAGAAAAGTGAAGGTCTCCTCCCCCTCCTCGGGCAGGTTGAGCTGTAAGACCAGACGGCTGTAGTTCTCCCCCTTCAATTGCAGCTGGGCGTCGGTCAGCTGGACGTGGAGGTCCTCAATGGTCTCAGTCATGTCCGCGTCCAGAGAGATGTAGCCCTCGTCCATCATGTCATAGACATACAGGAACATATCAATCAAGGGTACGCCGTAGCTGTCCAGGCCGGAAACTACCTGTCCGTAGTCCTCCTGGTCCACGGCGTAGGCGGAGTAGAGCAGCCGGGCCACCTCAATATCCAGATCGGTCAGCTCGGCAAACTGCCGGGGTGTCAGCCGGTCTGTGAGGACATAGCCGTCCATGGCATCCACATTGGCCAGGCCCAGCACCGTGTCCGTCTCGGGCATACGATCCAGTTCCCGGAGCAGCCGGCCCTCCTGCTCATAGTCCCCCTTGGGCACGATAACCGCCAGGGTGTTCACCCGGCCAAAGGTTTCGTTCACCCGCTGCTGGGCAATCTGGGCGTCGCTCTGGCGGAAGGTGGTCAGCTCGGTCTGCCCGTAGGCGTAGGGGCAGCGGTTGGCGAACACAAAACCGCCAATCAGAAGCACCACAAACAGGGGCGGCATGACAAAACGGGTTTTCACCGCCAGCCGGCCCCAGGCGGTGATTTTGGGCACAAAATTCCGGTGGTGGGTGCGGTCGATCAAACTGCTGAAGCTGAGCAGCAGCCCGGGCATCAGGGTAAACACGGCCAGCAGGCTGAGCACAATGGACTTCATCAGCACCAGGCCCAAATCCTGACCAATCCCGAACTGCATGAAGCACATGGCCCCCAGGCCGGACAGGGTGGTCATGGAGGAGCCGGCAATCTCCGGAATGGCCTTGCTCAGGGCGGCCACCACCGCCTCCCGGGCCTCCAGCTGCTCCCGCTCCTCGGTGTACCGGTGGCAGAGGATGATGGCGTAGTCAATGGCCAGGGCCAGCTGGAGGACCACCGCCACCGAGTTGGAGACAAAGGATATTTCGCCAAAGATAAAGTTGGTGCCCTTGTTCATCAGTGCCGCCATGCCAAAGGTCATAAGTAGCACCGGGATCTCCATATAGGTGTGGGAGGTGAACAGCAGCACCACCAGGATGATGACCACGGCAATCACCATGACCACCTGCATCTCGGCGTTCAGACTTTCAGAGGCGGAGTCGCCGGTGTCGCCGGTGATATAGACGTCATACCCGTCCAGAAGGGCTTTGACACCATCCAATCCCTCCAGACTCACCGGGTCAGTGGCGGTCCCGTCGTAGGTGATGGAAAACAGGGCGGAGCCGTTGGTGTAGTGGTCCCTGGAACCGTTGAACTCCACCGATTTTACACCTTCCATCATCTCTATCTGCTCCGCCAAGCTCTCCGCCTGACGGTAGGAGATATTGTCCACCATAATGCGGCTGGTGCCAAAGGTGACAAACTCCGCCTCCATCACGGTCAACCCTTGCCGGGTCTCGGTGGTGTCAGACAAGTAGCTGGTCAGATCGTCGTTCACCGCCACCCAGCCGCTGGAAAAGACGCAGAAAATAGCTGCTCCGATGTACAACAGGTAAAAGGCTTTGCGTTTGTCCACAATAAAAGCCGCAATCCGTTCCATCGGGCTTTGCTTTTCCGAAACTTCTACTGTGTGCCTGCTCAACCTGAACGCTCCTTTCAAACTCTATGATAGACAATGATACT
>CATKZW010000080.1 GCA_949841465.1 uncultured Oscillospiraceae bacterium | reverse complement strand
TCGTCCAACTGATAGCCCTTGGCCGCTTTCAGCTCCGTCACCTGATACCATCCCTTTTCCGCTTCGGGCAGGGAAATAACGCCGTTTTGGTCGGTGGTATAGGTGCCGACAATTTCCCCGTTGAGCTTGCGGATTTCAAACTGAACTCCCTTAATGCGCTCCCCGGTTTCCTCGTCCTTTTTGATGATGGTGAGGCCCCCGATTTTGGTGTTATACACGGTGATGGCCTGCGTGTCGGTGGCGTTTACCTTGACGGTCTGCGTCCTGCTGCCCTCGTCCATCACGTAACCGGGCAGGGGCTTGGTTTCGGTGATGACCAGCGTGCCCACCACGCCGGAAATGCGGATTTCGCCGTTGGCGTCGGTCTTATACAGGCCCTTGCTGGACAGGTGGCCGTAGTCGTCGTCCAGATAGCTCCCGTCCGAGTAGGTGATCTGGAACTCCACCCCGGCCAGCGGCTCCCCGGTCTGCTTGTCCAGCTTCTTCACCACGATACAGCCCTGCTTCTGATTGTAAAAGCGGAGGGTCTGCGCCTCGCCCACCTTGATTTTGATGGACTTGGGCGTAGTGTCGAGGACGTAGCCCTCCAATGTCTTGATCTCCTTGGCGGTAATGGTCACGCCGGGTTCCAGGCCCTCAATCACAATGCGGCCATTCTCGTCGGTGATATACTCGCCGTTGGAGCTGCCTACCACCTGCCCGTTGGACTCCGTTACCAGGAAAGTTACCCCTTTCAGCGGGTCCGTGGTCCCGGTGACATACTTCTCAATGACCAGCCGGGTCTTGGGGTCGTTCTCAAACGTCAAATCGTTGCCGCCGCCAGTCCCGCCATTGTTCCCGGTATTGCCGCCGCCCGAACTGCCGCCCGTGCCGCTGGTGACACTGTTGGAGCCGTTGCGGACGATGATGGTCTGCGGGGTGGTGTTCAGCACATAGCCGCTGGGGACCTTGCTCTCGCTGACCACAACGGTACTGCCGGGAACGAGGCCGGATACGGTCACAGTCCCGTCCTTGCCGGTGGTGTAGCGGCCCAGCACGGTCCCGTTGCCATCCTTAACAGTAAATTCCGTGCCGGGGACCGGCTTGCCGGTCACGGAGTCCAGCTTGGTCAGGGTCAAACTGCAAAGAGGCTCATTGAGAAACACAAGGGTCTGTGTGTCCTCCGGGTTGACGGTGACGGTCTGCGTCTGGGTAGACTGGTCGATCACATAGCCGGGAGCTGCCTTGACCTCCTTGGCAACGATAGTCCCGGTCACGCCGGAAACGCGGATTTCTCCCTTATCGTCGGTAGTATAGAGGCCATTGGAGGACAGATGCCCATTGTCATTGTCCACATAGCCGCCGGAGGCGTAGGTAAGCTGGAACTGCGCCCCGGCGATCAGATTGCCAGAAACACTGTCCTTTTTCTGGATGACCAGCGTACCGGCCTTTTTATTCCAAAACGTCAACTGCTGGACTTCCCCGGCCTTAATCAAAATGTCCTGGGGAGTGCCGTCGAGGACATAGCCCTCCACGGTCTTGATTTCCCGGGCGATAACGGTTGTGCCGGGTTCGATGCCATCGAGAACGATCTCCCCCGCCTTGTCGGTGTAATAGGTTCCATCGTCCGGGCCAACAGCGGCCCCGGAGCCGTCCACCACCTTGAAGCACACGCCGGAAAGCGGTTCATTTTCAGTGCCCTCAATAAATTTTCGGATAATCAGGGTGGTGGCAGGCTCGTTGTCAAAAATCAGGCTGTTGGCAACGCCGGTACGGACAACGATATTTTTCGGGGTTTCGTCTTTGATATAGCCGGTGGGGGCCTTGCCCTCGGACACCACGATAGTGGCGTTGGGGGCCAGCCCGGAGACAGTCACAGTACCGTCCGTCCCGGTGATATACCGGCCATTGTTGGGGCCGATAGCCCTGCCCTCGCTGTCCCGGACCAGGAACTCCGCCCCTTTCAACGGCTTTTTGGTCACGGCGTCCCGTTTGAGGATGGTCAATGTGCAAAGAGGATCGTCGTAAAAGCGGAGGGTCTGCGTGTCCCCGGCGTTGACCACAACCGTCTGCGGGGTGGGGTCCGCCTGATAATTGTCCGGGGCCTTGACCTCGGACACCACATAGGTTCCGGGGAGCAGCTTGGACAGCACGATCTGGCCGCTGCGGTCGGTGGTGTACAGACCGTTGCTGCTGGTCAGGCCCTCGTTGTCCGGGGTCAGCTCCCCGTTGGCGTTGGTGATTTTGAACTGAGCGCCGGAGAGGGGCAGCTTGGTCACACTGTCGTACTTCTCCACGATCAGCCCGCCCTTGGGGGTGTTGGTGACAATGACGGTCTGTGTGTCGCCGTTGGCCCCAATGACCACGTTGGTGCTGGGGCTGTCCATGACATAGCCTGCCGGGGCTTTTGTTTCAGTCAGTACATAGGCCCCCGGAGCGAGGTTGGTAATGCGGATTTCGCCGTTGCTGTCGGTGGTGAACAGACCGTTCTGGGTCAATGTGGATGTGCCGATCACACCGTCCAGCCCTACCTCACAACCTGCGGCGGTAGCCACTCTGAACTCCGCGCCGGGGAGGGGCTGGCCGGTGAGACTGTCCCGTTTCTGGATAATCATGGAGCCTTTCGGCTGGTTCTTAAAGGTGAGGGTAACGGTGCGGCCCTCCTTGATCTGCACCGTCTGGCTCTGGGTGTCGATGATAAAACCGGCAGGGGCGCGGGTTTCCGTGACTACCACGCTCTTGCCGGGTTTCAGGCCGGGGATGCGGATTTCGCCGTTCTCGTCGGTGCGGTAAACGCCGTTGCTGTCACCGATCAGAGTACCATCTGCATACATAATTTTGAACTCGGCATCCTGGAGCGTAATGCTGGGATTGACGGAGCATACTTTTCTGATAAGCAAAATCCCGTCCGGGGCGTTGTCAAAGCGGACGGTGACAACACTCTGTTCCCCGCTGTCGGCCAGATACACCGTCTCGGAGGCGTTGATGATGGAATAGCCGTCAGCCGGGTCTACTTCCTCCACCACATAGGTGCCGCTTTTCAGCCCCGTCCAGATGGCGGTGCCATTCTTCCCGGTCACTTTCTGCCCGATGACGGTGCCGCCCGTGCCGGAAGTGCCGCCCAAATACCGCAGTTGGAACGTACATCCCGGCAGGGCCTCATGGGTCACACTGTCGTACTTTTCCACAATAATTCCATTCAGCGGCTCATTCTGGAATGTCAGGGTCTTGCTCTCGCCGCCGTGGATGATAACGCGCTGGGTGGTGGGTTCTTTCATCTGAAAGCCGGGGGCGGGGGCCACCTCGGTCACGGTGTACTCGCCGGGGTACATCTTCTTGCCCTGCTCATGCACCTTGATCTGACCGTTGGCGTCGGTGAAAATATACCCGTAGTCAATGGAGCCGGGAGCGTCCGCCGCCTCGCCGTTGCTGGTGTAGGTGACATGGAACTTGGCCCCCTCAATGGGAGCGCCCGCCACACTGTCCTCCTTAAAAATCGTCAGCTCCGGGGCCTTGTGGTCCTTAAAGGTGACGGTTTTCTCATCGCCGGGGTTCAGGCTGACCGTCTGCTCCCGGTCGGCGTTCTTACTGGGGAGATAGTAGGGGGCGGGGACAGACTTCTCCGTGATCTTATAGGAGCCGGGGGCCAGCCGCAGGGAAACGGTGCCGTTCGCTCCGGTGGTCACATCGTTGCGGTAGTCGCTACTGACGCCCTCAATGGTGAACACGGTGCCAGGGATAATGTCGTTCGTGTCGGCATCCATCTTGGCGATGGTCAAAAGGGGCTGTTTCCGATTGTCAAAAATCAGCTCCCGATCCTCGCCTGGGCCGAGGTAGACGGTCTGCATGGGTTCGTCCCCCACCACATAGGGGTCGGGAACGGACTTCTCAATGACCTCGTAGCTGTCCACGGGGATGTTGGAGAGAACGGCCCTGCCGTCCGCCCCGGTGGTCACGTCGTTGTGGTAGCCGTAGTGGATGCCCTTGACCTCAAAGACGGTTCCGGGAATAACCTCCTTGGTCTGTGCGTCCCGCTTGAGAATGGACAGGCTGGGCAGCTTCTTGTCCGCCGCCGTCACGGTGACGGTGCCGCCGCCATTGATAGTAGCCTGATCCACATGGGCAATCACAGGTTCGGTCAGTGTGGCATAGGGGGCCGGGGCGCTCACCTCCACAAAGGCGTACATCCCCTCGGCTACATCAGTCACCGTAATAGAGCCGTCCGCTTTGGTGGCCTCGGTGCCGACGATCTGGCCGTCCTTGACAATGTTGAACACCGCGTCGGGGAGGGGGTTGCCGCTGTCGTCCAGCTTGATAAGTTTTACCTTTACCTTGGCGTCATTCTCAAATACCAGGGCCACATCGGTCTTGCCGTCCCAGCGGAAAGACTGCTTGACCTTGCTGGCTTCCGGGCTTTTGGTATAGCCCTCCGGGGGCGTGACCTCGGTGGCGGTGTAGCTGCCGATGGGCATATCCTTCCAGGGAACGTCGGTCAGATAGCCGCCAGCGCCAGTGACGTAAGTGCCGGTAAAGTCGTTGTCCACGCCGATGATCTCAATAACCGCCCCGGCAAGGCCCTTGGTGGGATCGTCCGCGTCCACTTTGCGGATGCTGCCCTCGCCGGTGATTTCAGGGGTGTCGGTAAAGGTGACGGTTACGGTGGTGTCGCTGCCGTTGGGGAGGACAACGTACTGCGGCCCAGCGTTGTCGATCTCGTAGCCCTCCGGGGCCTCCAATTCGGTCACGGAGTAGGTGCCCGCGTCCAGAGCGGACAGAGTATAGGTTCCGTCGCTGCCTGTTACGATCTCCTTGGAGTAGGTGCCATTCTCGGAAGCAACCTTAAATCTCGCTCCGGGCAAGCCCTTGTTGGGGTTGGTGCTGTCCACCTTCTTGACGGTGAGATCATACTTTTGCCGGGTGATGTTCAGTTCACCAATCATAATGGCCTGCACGTCGCTGACCGGATGATACTTGGAGCCGGAGCCAGTGTAGGCGTATTCGTAGACGCTGCACTCGCCCCATACGCCCTGTGCGCCCAAATCCAGAATATATTGGGCGCGGTCACTGAACGATTTATCGCCCATTACATTGTCGATGCTGGTATAGCTGGTATGCTCCAGATTGTTGTAGACGCACAGCAGTTCCTCGGCGCAGGCAGTCACAGGGTCAGACAGCAGACCGGCCTGTAGCGCCAGATGATGGCCTGTACCCAGGCGTTCATCGTCCAGGTATAGCCGCTGTCCCACACGTCGTCCACGCCCAGGGCCTTGGCCTGATCGGTAAAGACGCCGGTGGAATGTGCGTAGAAGTAAGCCATCATGGTGGTCACGGTGGGGTCGGAAATGGGCTGGGGATTGCCCCATGTGTGGCCCTCCAGCGACCAGCCCATGCCTTTCCCCTTTTCGGCGCAGAAGCCCATGGTACTCTTTTCGCCCAGGCCAAAGTGCATCTGGTGCAGGTGGCAGGTGCCCAGGGCCGGAGATTCATATTTGACGCCGTTGTGGGTACAGTCGTCCATCTTGATGGTGCTGGGACTTGCCGCCAGAGCCGTGGCGGGCAGCAGGCCCAGCATACACACCAGCACAAGCAGCATAGCCGTCATGCGGGTGAGGGAGAAACGGATTTTCTTCATAAAGTAAAGCTCCTTTCCGTTTTTGAGCATAAGAAAAGGCCCTCCAGCCTGGGGCTGAAAGACCTTTCCCGGTTCGTATTTCATTATTCGTAGGGGTTGTGGGTGTTTGGCCTGCCAACGAGCATATAGCAGTAGGTGACGCCGCCGCTTTCGGTCACGCCCACGCCGATGCTGTCACAGTCCGGCTTTATCATGGTTTCAAAGTGACCGGGAGAATTGAGCCAGTTTTCCAGGGCGTGTTGGGCGGCATCCTCTGTGGCTACGCCGGTGAATACCGTCAGGTTCACGCCGAAGCCGTAGGGATAGCCGCTGTCGATCACGGCCTCACATTCCTCTTTCGTGTGGTGCCAGGTATAATGCCGGTCGGAGAGACTTTGCGCGGCGGTCAACAGAGCCTCGCTGACAGGCAGCTCCGCCACGTCATTGGCCCTGCGGGTCTGATTGATAAGCCGTATCAATTCCTGCCGCACATCCGGTTTCTCCGTGGGGCTGGGGCCGTCTGTGGTGACGGGAGCCGATGGGGTATCGGGGCCGATGGTCAACGTCAGGGTTCCGCTCTCTCCGGCATGGTTGACGGCGGTGATCTCCACGCTCCCCTCTGCCTTGGCGACGGCTACCCAAAAGCCCATGACCTGCTCCACCGCCGCCGTATCCGGGTCGCTGGAAGTCACGGTGTACTCCACCCCGCTGGGGCCGATGATAAGGCCGCTGCGCTCTCCTACCTCCAGGGTATTGCCCTTGTAGCTGCTCACCCGGATGGGCGGGGCCTCCACCGCCTGTGCGGGGAGGGTCAGGCCGATGGTCAGGACTGCACAGGCGAGGGCGGCGGTAAAGCGGTTCAGACTGTTTTTCATTATGAACGACCTCCTGTTGTGTATGTTGGGGGCTTTGCTGTCCCAACAGTACCACAAGGGGGGCAAACAGTCCAACGTGCGAATACCTTTTCAGCGGGTACGGGTCAGACCTCCACGGCCCGGACAGCCCAGCGGTAGGCGCTCTGATTGCGGACACAGGTAAACAGCGTGACGCAGTTCTCAGCGGTGGGAGCCAGCAGGGAGTTGTCCGTTTCGCTGATCTTGTTCACGCTGGTAACGGAGTAGGTGCGGGTTCCCAGCCGGGTGGTCAGGGTGATGGTGTCGCCCACATTCAGGTTGTGGATTTCCCCAAAGTAGCAGTTGGCCCCACGGTTGTGACCGGCGATGGCGCAGTTGCCGTCCCAAATGCTGGTGTCCTCAAAGTGGCCCGCCCCTTTCGCCAGGACGGAGCTGCCCGTACCCTCGTAGACCTTGACGTTCACGTTCAGGCTGGGGATTTTCAGGGTAGCCAGGTGCCGCCCTTGTAGTAGAGGTCGGACGTGACCTCCGTGTAGCCAGTGGTGGG
>CATKZW010000079.1 GCA_949841465.1 uncultured Oscillospiraceae bacterium | reverse complement strand
TGCTCCACTGCAAGGCCGTGTCCGGCCTGACCGCAGGGAGCAGCTTTGTGAATGTGGCCGACGTGGGCGGAACCCATGACGGCGTATGGGTACAGGCCGTGTCCCGCTGGGTGACGACTGTGTACGGCAAGCCCACGCCCCTGCCCAAAACCGGCTATTGAGAACCCTACCGGGAAATGCGTCTCACCGTGAGACGCATTTCCCCCCTGCATGAAAGGAGGAAGTATGTCCGAGAAAAAGTATATCCGCTTTATCAACAGCGACTATGAAACGCTGTTCCATATCCCGGACGGCGGGCGCATCCGAATCACCTACCCCGACAGGGAACCGGCTGAACGGGTATGCCGGTTTATCGACGAGTACCACACGGCAGTTGGGAATTGTCACTACCACATCTGCGAGTTTGCCGAGCGCATGGAGCAGATCGGCGCGAAGTATGAGCCGCTGGACTACATCCGGGAACCTGAGTTTTACCCCAAGTATTATCTTGCGGCAAGTGAAAATGGCCCCGGCCCTGCCTACCATATCATCGACACAAGGCAGGAATACGGTTTTGCGTTCGCACCCAAGGGAGCCGCGAGGGGCCAGAAGTATTGCATTTTCAGACGGCGGGTGGATGAAAGCGGCCATTATCGCGTTAGCTGCGTTGTCCAATGGAGCGACAATCTGAAAGACATCGCTCCCCAGGACTGGGGCTTTGACATGAAGAAGATCAAGGCCGTAACGCAGAAGCCGAAAAAGCGGACTGGCCCCAGGCGGTGAGCGGAGGCGATGCGCCGGCGTCCAGCCCAAACGCGAGAGCGCCCCCATAGCTGTGGCGCGGCTTTTCTCAGCACCAATTCTGAGCGGAAATGCGTCTCACCGTGAGACGTATTTCCGCTCTCTTATAAGGAGGCGAACACCATAGACGATTTTAAGGCAGTACCCAGCAGTCTGGACATCAGCAAATATCTGAAAGAATTTCTGATCATGTGCGACCCCGTAAAATACCCGCCGGGGGATGACGCTAAAATTGTACGGCGCTTGAACGATACCCTGCAAGGACGGGGGGAGCAGACGGTTCAGGAAATGCTGGCTGAAATAGACACGGTATGCGGACGGTTGGGAATCTACAATTCGGAATGGCTGGCATTTCAACAGAAAATTGAAGATTTCCAGCATCAGAAATCACTGTTAGACCAGCCCTATACCAAAAGCAGCAGCAAGCAGTACAAATATCGGAGCTATGACCCGCCCATTGGCCGCAAGTTAAAAATCGTCAATCAGCGGCTTTATGACTGCGCGGCAAAGGCGGGCTTTCCCCCGAACTTTTTCCGGGAAACTTACTTTGACCAGGTGACATTCTACTGCATACCCGACCACACGGATTTTAACTTTTCCTATTTCAGCAACTGCACCTTTGCCGTGTGCCGGATCAGGGAGGCCACCTTTGACGGGGCAACTCTGTCCAGTTCTGAATTTCATAGCTGCGTTATGCAGTACGCCACATTCTTTAATGCGTCCATCGACCACACCCATTTTCACGACAGTACCCTGCGAAATGTTTCATTCCAAGAGGCCCGCCTCAAATCCTGCAATACCGTTGACTGTGAATTGGATGGCGTCGGCTTTTTGAACGCGACATTGGACGGCTGTTTTTTTGGACGTGTCGCCGCCCGCAGCATCCGGGGCCTGCACACCGCCACCATCACCCAGGGCGGCGCGACGGACTACGAGGTGAAGCGTAACCGGGAATCCATCTTTGCCGCGCTCCGGCCTGAGCAGGGACGGCTGCTGGAGTTTCCGGCGAAAAGGCGGGGTGGGCGGTGAAAAATCAATCGGACAACAGCTATTCCAAGTGGCTGTTCCTTGCCCTGCCCGTGCTGTGGATCGGCGCGGGGCTGGCCTCCGGCTATGAGGACGGCATGACAGCATTTGAAGTGCTGGGTAAGTTTTCCGAGTGGGCCGACCACCCGTTTCTGCTCCGCTGGACGCCCTATACTCTTAAATTCATGCTGGGGGCGCTGGTGGTGTATGCCTTTGCTGTGGTGCTGTACATTTCCGGTAAGCAGAACCGCCGCCCCGGAGAGGAACACGGCAGCGCCCGCTGGGGAAATCCCCGCCAGCTTGACCGCAAGTATCGGGACAAAGACCCCAAGCGCAACGCCATCCTCACGCAGAACCTGCGGATGAGCTTAAACAGCCGCCAGCACTTCCGCAACCTCCTGCAAATCGTGGTGGGCGGCTCCGGCGCGGGCAAGACCCGCTACATCGTGAAGCCCAACATTTACGAGGCCAACGCATCGTATATAGCGACTGACCCGAAAGGGGAACTTGCCCGCGACTCCATCCCCCTGCTGCTCCGGGAGGGGTACACGATCAAGGTTTTCGACCTGGTTGACCCGGACCGCTCCGACTGCTATAACCCCTTCCACTACATCCGCAACGACGCGGATGTGTTGAAGCTGATCGCCAATTTCATCCGCAACACCACCCCGAAAAACGCCCATTCCAGTGACCCGTTTTGGGAGAAAAGCGAGACGGCCCTGGACAGCGCCCTCATGCTCTATCTGCTCCACGAGGCCCCGCCGGAGGATCAGAACATGGAGATGATGCTCACCATGCTGGAGTACGGCGCGGCCAAGGAGGGGGACGGCGACCATGTTTCAGCCCTTGACCTGCTCTTTCAAGCGTTGGAGGAAGAAAACCCTAACCACATCGCCGTGCGGCAATACAAGGTATTCAAGCAGGCCCCCAGCGAAACGGCCATGAGCATCTTGATCAGCGCCGCCGTGCGCCTCGCGCCCTTTTCCCTGCCGGAGATACAGCGCATCACCAGCCGGGACGAGATGGAGCTGGGCAAGCTGGGGGAACGGAAACAGGCCATTTTCTGCATTATCCCGGACAGCAACGATGTGAGCCTCAATTTCCTTGTTGGTATGCTCTATTCCCAGGCGTTCCAGGAGCTTTACTTTCAAGCCGACAAGGTACACGGCGGCAGTCTGCCCATTCCCGTGCGGCTCATGTTCGACGAATTTGCCAATGTGTCACTGCCGGACGGCTACGCCCGACTTCAGGCCACCATGCGCTCCCGCAACGTGATGGCCACCATTATACTGCAAAACATTTCCCAGCTCAAGGCCCTTTTCAAAGACGATTGGGAGGGTATCATCGGCAACGCGGATGCCTTTATCTATTTGGGCGGGAACGAGCAGAGTACGCACAAATATGTTTCGGAGCTGCTGGGCAAGGAGACGATCCAGACCCAAACCAGCAGCCAGAGCAAGGGGCGCAACGGATCGTACAGTCAGAATTTTCAACAGGCCGGGCGCGAACTCTTAACGCCAGATGAAGTGCGGATGCTGGACAACAAAAAGGCCATTGTCCTCATTCGCGGCGAAGCCCCGGTCATTGACGACAAATACGACCTAATGAAGCACCCCGCTATCAAATTCACGGCTGACGGGGGCGCAGCCGCTTATATACACAGTCCAGTTTGCCTGTACGACGTGGGCGACCTGGACTTTTCCTTTACGTCGCTGGACGATGTAGAAATCATCGAATGAAAAAAGGAGGAATTTTTACTATGAAAAAGCACAATTCCAACACTTCCCTCACCACCCGGAGCAAGGCCCGCCGCTATATGGCCGTCTGGACGGCGCTGGTGCTGTCCTTGTGCCTGTTCACCGTCCCGGCCTCCGCCGCTGGCGGCGACCCGCTGGACATTGTAAATAACCTGAGCGACTTTATTTTCTCCATCATTAAGGCCCTGGGCGTCATTATCCTGGGCTGGGGCATCGTGCAGGTGGGTATGTCCATCCAGTCTCACGACGCCAGCCAGCGCACCCAGGGCTTCCTGTGTCTGTTCGGCGGGCTTATGATCGCCTTTGCTAAGGAGATTTTGACCGCCATTGGCGCGGTATAAGCGGCCCCATCAACCCTAATACCGGGGAAATGCGTCTCACGGTGAGACGCATTTCCCCCAATGAAAGAGGTGATTTTTTGAGTGACAACTGGATTGTCAGCAATCTGGAAAATGCCCTGGCAGACTGGAACGGGAAGCTGGGGGAGATATGGGCGCTGCTGACCCAATCCCCGGAGACGTTCAAGGGCGGCACCATTTGGAGCTTGATCCTCAACGTCCACAATGCCCTTGTGGGGATCGGCTACGGCCTTTTGGTGCTGTTTTTCGCTATGGCTATCTTTCAGAGCGCCGCCAGCTTCCGGGACTTCCAGAGGCCGGAGTATGTTCTGCGCCACCTGATCCGCTTTATCCTCGCCAAAACCGCCGTGGGCCGGTGTATGGAGATTATGACCGCAATTTTCAATATCTGCGGCGGCATCACCCAAACCGTGATGAGCGGGCTGGGCGGCTCCATTACCACGGCGGCATCGCTGCCCGGCGAGATCGTGACCGCGATAGAGGGGGTGGGCCTGTTGGAGAGCATCCCCCTGTGGCTGGTGTCCCTGTTGGGCACCCTCTTTATAACCGTCATGTCCTTTATTCTGCTGCTCACCGTCTACGGGCGCTTTTTCCGGCTGTATATGTTTACCGCCCTGGCTCCCTTGCCGTTAGCCTCCTTTGCCGGTCAAACCACGTCATCCAGCGGCAGGGCGTTCATTAAGAGCTACATCGGCGTGTGCATGGAGGGCGCAGTAATTGTGCTGGCCTGTCTCATTTACTCGGCGTTCCTGTCCAGCAGCGCCCCCGCCGTGGACAGCAGCCTGCCCGCCGTCACAATGGCGTGGCAGTACATCGGACAGCTCATTTTCAATATGCTTATCCTGACCGGCCTTGTCCGGGGGGCCAGCCGGATCGTAAAGGAGATGTTCGGCTTATAGGAAAATACAGTGTGATTTATGCCGACCCGCCCTGGCGTTATCAAAACTGGAAAGGGCAGGGCGTGGCCGAGCGGCACTACCCCACTATGACGTTGGAGGACATCAAGGCCCTGCCCGTAGCGGGGCTGGCCGGAAAAGACTGTGTTCTGTTCCTGTGGGCCACTTGCCCCATGCTCCCGGAGGCGCTGGACGTGATCCGGGCGTGGGGCTTCACCTTTAAGACCGTTGCTTTCACCTGGATCAAGCTGGCCCCCAAAGCGGACAGCATCTATTGGGGCCTGGGCTATTGGACGCGCTCCAATGCCGAGATTTGTCTGCTTGCCACCAGGGGCCAACCCAGGCGGCAGGCTAAGAATGTCCATCAGGTGATTATTTCCCATGTGGAGGAACACAGCAAAAAGCCGGACGAGGCCCGGCGGCGCATTGTGGCCCTTATGGGCAACGTGCCCCGTGTGGAGCTGTTCGCCCGTTACCCGGCCCCCGGCTGGGACGTGTGGGGGAACGAAGTGCCCAGCAGTATCCAATGGCATAACAGCACATAGGGGACGGCGGTTTATTCGCTGTTCCTTTATTTTATCCGCGAAAGGAGAATCCCATGGAAATTAAAATCCCCAAAGAAGTACGCCAGCACAAGGAAACCATCTTTTTCGGCCTGTCAGCGCGGCAGTTTTTCTGCGCCGCTGTCGCCGTGGGGCTGGCCGTGGGCGTGTACCTGGGCCTCGGCCCCATGATCGGAAAGGAGACGGCAAGCTGGGTGTGCATCCTCGCTGCCGCCCCCATCGCCCTGGCGGGCTTTTTCAACTACAACGGCATGACGCTGGAGCAGTTTGCCTGGGCTTTTATCAAGTCCGAAATCCTCTGCGCCGGGGAGCGCCGTTTTGTTTCCCGGAACTATCACTACGAGCTTTTGAAGCGGAAAGGAGGGCAGGACTTTGATTAAATCCCTTGTCTCTGCCAACAAGAGCGAGCGCGAGAAATTCACCGTCCCCCGGAGCGTCCAGGCTACGATCCCCGTCAAGTGCGTGTACCCGGACGGCATCTGGCTGGTGGGGAACCGGCACAGCAAGAGCTGGCGGCTGACCGATGTGAACTATGCCGCTGCCTCCGACGAGGAGCGGCGGGGCATTTTCCTGGCCTACGGCGGCGTCCTTAACTCCCTGCCCACCGATGCCGCCACCAAGATCACCATTATCAACCGCCGTCTGAACCCCGTGGACTTTGAGCGCAGTATTTTGATGGAGGAACGCTGGGACGGGCTGGACGAGTACCGGCAGGAGGCCAACGCCATTTTGAAGCGCCGCGCCGCCGAGAGCAACAATCTTGTGCAGGAGAAGTACATCACCCTGTCCATCCCCCAGCGGAAGATCGAGGAAACCCGTTCTTATTTCCGGCGGGTGGACGGCAACCTGACCAAGAGCCTGGGGCGGCTGGACAGCACGGCGCGGGAAGTTGCCAACCATGACCGGCTCCGCATCCTCCATGACTTTTTCCGTCCCGGTGAGGAACAGTATTTCACCTTCGACCAAACTGCGGCGATCCGGCATGGGGTAGACTTCAAAGACCTGGTTTGCCCGGACGGTATTTCCTTTAAGGCCGGACACTTTGAGATGGGCGGCAAGTATGGGCGCGTCCTCTTTCTCAAGGAGTACGCCAGCTATATTGAGGACGATATGATCTCCGACCTGTCCGATTTTGACCGCAGCCTCATGCTGTCCATTGACATCCTGCCCATTCCCACGGATGAGGCTGTGAAAGAAATCCAGAGCCGGATTTTAGGCATTGAGAGCGACATCACCCGCTGGCAGCAGCGGCAGAACGACCGGAATAATTTTACCGCCGCCATTCCCTACGAGTTGGAGCAGCTCCGCTCCGAGACAAAGGAATTTCTGTCCGACCTTACCGAGCGCGACCAGCGCATGATTTTTGCCGTGGTGACGCTGGTGCATATCGCGGACACGCTGGAGCAGTTGGACGCGGACACGGAAACCCTGCTGTCCATTGGCCGGGAACACCTATGCCAGTTTTCCGTTTTGCGCTACCAGCAGGAGGACGGGCTGAACACCGTCCTGCCCTACGGCCTCCGGCGCGTCAAGGCCCTGCGGACGCTGACCACCGAGAGCGCCGCCGTCCTCATGCCCTACCGGGTGCAGGAGATACAAGACCCCGGCGGGCTGTCCTACGGCATTA
>CATKZW010000078.1 GCA_949841465.1 uncultured Oscillospiraceae bacterium | reverse complement strand
CCTCATCACCAACTTCCACCTGCCCCAGTCCACTCTGATTATGCTGGTGTCAGCTCTGGCGGGGCGGGAGCATGTCTTGGCCGCCTATGACGAGGCGGTGCGGGAGCGCTACCGTTTCTTCTCCTTTGGCGACGCCATGTTCATCGCGGACGGCAACAAAGAGGGGTAAGCAAAAAAGGACAAGAGGAACAAAAACGCCCCCCAGAACCCAAACGGCTCCGGGGGGCGTTTTATGATTGTATTTTTTACAGGGAGGCGCCCGTTTTGTTGTCGTGAAGAAAACGCCGGATGACTGCCCCAAAGGAAGCGGACTAAAAGCTCTTTTTGCTTACTTTTTCTTTTGAGAAAAAGTAAGTTACTCCAGCACCGCGCCGCGGGCGGCGGAGGTGACCAGCTTGGCGTACCGGGCCAGATATCCGGTCTTGATCTTGGGCTCGGGGCACACCCACGCGGCCTTGCGGGCGGCCAGGGTATCCTTGTCCACCAGCAGCTCGATCTTGCAGGCGGGAATGTCGATGGCGATCTGGTCGCCCTCCTCCACAAATGCGATGGGCCCGCCCTGGGCGGCCTCAGGGCAGACGTGGCCGATGGACGCGCCCCGGGTGGCGCCGGAGAACCGCCCGTCGGTGATGAGTGCCACGGACTCGCCCAGCCCCATCCCGCAGATGGCAGAGGTGGGGTTGAGCATCTCCCGCATGCCGGGGCCGCCCTTGGGGCCCTCATAGCGGATGACCACCACGTCGCCCGCCGCGATCTTCCCGGCGTAGATGGCCTCAATAGCCTCCTCCTCGGAGTTGAACACCCGGGCGGGGCCCTGGTGGCGCATCATCTCGGGGGCTACGGCGGAGCGCTTCACCACGCAGCCCTCAGGGGCCAGGTTGCCCTTGAGCACGGCGATGCCGCCGTCGGCGGAATAGGGGTTGTGGATGGGCCGGATCAGGCTGGTGTCCCGGTTGACCACGCCCTCCAGGTTTTCAGCCAGGGTTTTGCCGGTGCAGGTCATGACGGAGGTGTCCAGCAGACCCTTTTTGTCCAGCTCCATCATCACGGCGTGGACGCCGCCCGCGCCTTCCAGGTCCTCCATATAGGTGTCCCCGGCAGGGGCCAGGTGGCACAGGTTGGGGGTTTTGGAGGAGATCTCGTTGGACATGTCCAGGTCCAGCTCAATGCCGCACTCATGGGCGATGGCGGGCAGGTGGAGCATGGTGTTGGTGGAGCAGCCCAGGGCCATGTCCACCGTCTCGGCGTTGTGGAAGGCCGCCTCGGTCATGATGTCCCGGGGCTTGATGTCCCGCTTCACCAGCTCCATGATCTGCATGCCCGCGTGCTTGGCCAGCCGCAGCCGGGCGGACCACACCGCGGGGATGGTGCCGTTGCCGCGCAGGCCCATGCCGATGGCCTCGGTGAGGCAGTTCATGGAGTTGGCGGTGTACATGCCGGAGCAGGAACCGCAGGTGGGGCAGGCGTTGTTCACGTACTCCTCCACGCCGGCCTCGTCCAGCTTGCCGGCGTAGTAGCCGCCTACGGCCTCAAACATGTGGGACAGGCAGGTGCGCCGCCCGTCGGTAAGCCGCCCGGCCAGCATGGGCCCGCCGGAGCAGAAGATGGTGGGGATGTTCACCCTGGCCGCCGCCATCAGCAGGCCGGGGACGTTCTTATCGCAGTTGGGGATCATTACCAGGCCGTCGAACTGGTGGGCCATGGCCATGGCCTCGGTGGAATCGGCGATGAGGTCACGGGTGACCAGGGAGTACTTCATGCCCACGTGGCCCATGGCGATGCCGTCGCACACGGCGATGGCAGGGAACTCGACG
This sequence comes from uncultured Oscillospiraceae bacterium, assembly GCA_949841465.1. GTDB lineage: Bacteria > Bacillota > Clostridia > Oscillospirales > Oscillospiraceae > Enterenecus. Next base: position 5,274 of record CATKZW010000078.1, on the reverse strand, counting down.
GGAGTGCCCCCCGCAGCCCGGACGCCCGCCTTGACCGCCTCGGCGATCTTGTCCAGGTTCATGTGGCCGGGGACGATCTCGTTGTAAGAGCACACCACGCCGATAAGGGGCCGCTCCAGCTCCTCCTTGGTGTAGCCCAGGGCGTAGAACAGGGAGCGGTTCGGGGCGGTGGGCACGCCTTTTTTCACATTGTCGGAACGCATAAGTAAAATCTCCTTCGCGATTTTGTAGATTAAAGCATTGTATCATAGAAAAAGCGGGAGCGCAATGGAAAATCATCTGATTTCCTGGGCAAAAACCTCTTGGAAAAAATGCAAATATATGGTATAATTAACTGAAACCTTGCTGTCGGATTCACGCAGAAACAGTGGGGAGGCCACAGTTCCTTTTGAGCTGCTCCAGCAGAATGACACCTGAATCGATATCAGAGCGGGGGATTTTACAATGAAGTGTACGAGGATTAAACAAACAATGTCAAGGTTGCTGTGCTTTATTCTGGAGCTTTGCGTGGTGGCAGGGCTGTGTTCTGTCACTGCCTATGCCAAGGACCGGCGGACCGTAAAGGTCGCCTTTTTCCCCATGGAGGGGTATCATGAGAAAAACGCGGACGGCAGCAAGGCCGGTATGGACGTGGAATATCTGGACAGTCTGCGTAAATATGCCGACTGGAACCTCGAATTTGTGGAATGCGACAGCTGGGACGCCGCGCTGACCCTTTTGTCGCAGCGAAAGGTCGATCTGGTGGGGAGCGCCCAGTATTCTGCCGAACGGGCCTCCGCCTACCAATACGCGGACCTTTCCAGCGGCTACACCTTTGGTATCATCGCGGCAAACGGGGACAGCAGCCTGGCCTACGAGGACTTTGAGGCCATGAAGAGCATTACCTTCGGCATGGTCAAGACCTATGTGCGCCGGGATGAATTCATGCTCTACATGCAGGACCACGGCATAGTGCTGCCAAAAGTCCGGGAGTACGATTCCACGGAAGCGCTGCAAAGCGCCCTGGAGGCGGGCGAGATCGACGCCATGGTCCACACGTTTATGGAGGTCAAGGAGGGGCAGCGCCTGGTTGGACGTTTTGCCCCCAGGCCCTTCTACTATATCAGCTATCCGGGCAATGACGAGGTCATGCGGGAGCTGAATTACGCCATTGCGGATATGAAAATGAATGAGCCCGGGCTGGAAGCACAGCTGATGAACAAATTTTATCAAAGCAGGCTGGATAAGAGCATCGTGTTCAGCACAATCGAGAAGGAATTTATCGCCAATTCCGGCCCGGTAGTCGTGGGCTATTTTGACGGCTATTATCCCTTTGTCTACGAGGAGGAGGGGGACTGCAGGGGCTTGACCCGGGAGCTCCTGGAAAACGCGGCGGGCGTGGCCGGCCTGTCTCTTCAGTGGCGGAAAATCGATGACCCGGAGCATGCCAGCGAGGCATTGGTGAACGGAACGATCGACGTGATGTCCTACTGCGTCCACACCGAAGAGGAGGCAAGCGAAAACCTGCTGTGCAGGCTGAATGAATATGCCGACATTCCGCTGGCGCTTGTCATGGAGAAAAACCAGGAATCCAGCGCGATTCATACACTGGCTGTCGTGGATTACCTGAGGGAAGAGGCCGTCCAAACAATGGGCGGGGAGGATGGCCTGCTGGTTTTTGACAGCCAGCAGGATTGCCTGACCGCGGTCAAAGAGGGCCAGGCGGACGCCGCGCTGTGCGACGGCTATTTGGCTGAATACCAGCTGAGCGCGGAAATGAGATACCATAGCCTGGAAATCCGAAGAGTGCTGAACCAGGAGCATGGCGTGTCCATGACCGTGCGGGACGAGGACGTCCTTCTGGCCGGGGTCCTGAACAAGACGCTTTTGACTGTGGACGCCCGGGCAGTCAGCGATTATATGCTGGAGCGGAACCTTTATGCCATAACCAGCGTGAGCCAGTTCCTGGAGGATAACAGCGTTGTCATCATCATCTTCCTTCTCCTCATCTTGGTAAGCGTGGCTGCGGTGGCGGTGCATATTTTCCGGGATACGAAAAAAATACAAAAGCTGATGTATAAGGATGTGGAAATTGATATTTGGAATCTGAACCACCTGATCTATACCGGCAAGAAAGTGCTGGAGTCCGATCGGGGTAAGCATACGTATGCCATCGCTTACCTCAATATCACTCAATTCCAAAGGTATAAGGTTGTTTACGGCTGGGACAACGGGCAGAAGCTGCTGGCCTCCATCGCGGATGTGCTCTCGCGGTGCGTACAGGGAAAGGGCGAGATCTGCGCAAAGGCGGATGGGGATCATTTTGTGCTGATGCTGTCTTCTGAATACGGGGACATTGTGGAACGACTGAAAAACATCGGCGGTTTGATTGAGGAATATGTTTTTCACAGCATTGGCAGCCGTATCGAAATCCAGGCGGGCCTGCGGTTCCTTTCGCCAAACAGCGAGGATTTGCGTGAGGCCATTATCTGCGCCACCCAGGCCATTGATTTTATCCAGACCGGCAGCGGCGAACGGGTGAAGGTCTTTGACGCATCTCTGGAGGACGCCATCCGAGAGCGTCATGAACGGCAGCAGCTGCTGGATTCTGTCAGCATTGATGACAATTTTGCCACCTATTATCAGGCGAAAGTGGATGTGCGCACAGAAAAGGTGGTGGGCGCGGAGGCATTGGTCCGCTTCCTGGACCCAACAGCCGCCGGCGCCGTTCGATCTCCGGGGTTTTTTGTGCCCTACTATGAGCAGACTGGCAAGGTGGTGGACATCGACTTTTTCGTGCTCAAATGCGTATGTCGGATGCTCCGCAGGCGCTTAGATCAGAATGAACCGGTCGTTACCATTTCCTGCAACTTTTCCAGGATGCATTTTACTAAGCCTGATTTTGTGGATCATTTGATGTCCATTATCGAAGAGTCCGGCATTCCCAGAGAGCTGATTGAGGTGGAGGTTACGGAAACGCTGGTTATGGAGGAGCTCCAGCAGAAAATGGCAGAGCAGACGATGCACGACCTGCACACCAGGGGCATCCGCCTTTCCATCGATGATTTTGGGTCCGGATACTCTTCCCTCGGCGTTATTGAAAAAATTCCCGCTTCGGTAATCAAGCTGGACCGTTCTTTCCTGCTGAATCAAGAGGACAGGAAGCGTCAGGTAAAGATCATGAAGAGAATCGTCGATCTCGCGGACGACTTGAACGCACAGATCGTTTGTGAAGGCGTGGAAACTGATGCGGATGTGGAATTGATGCGCGAAATCGGGGCCAATGTGGCACAAGGCTACCGCTATGCTAAGCCCGTACCAGAAAGCGAATTTGAGATGCGCCTTGCAGAAAGCTCCCATACCATGTAAAAATGGGGCTGATAGATTGAACACCCCTGCCCAATCTGAACATACTGTTGACAGCTGTTCAGATCGAGCAGGGGTGTTCTTCGCCTGCAGCCCTTGCGCTCCAAGGGCTGCAGGCTTTCTCAAAACTATGCCGCCGGCCAGAAGTAAAACGCAGAATTCGGTGTCCGTCGCCGTGTGAGCAGCAAAAAACCATACTGAACCTTACGCAGTTCTTTGGCTGAGCCAAAAAGCCGAACGGCATTGTGCAAATCGTACCGAAGAGAGCTGGGTTTGTGCGTAAAATCTTGGGCCTTTCCATGAAGGACAGCGGGATGAGCAAAGCGGTGTCTAAAGGAGTATTGGATCAAAGCGATACCGTCAAATCAATTTCTAAATCTCATAAATGTTGAGAGACGCTTGCTCTACGAAAAGGCCGCCTCCGTAATTTAAAAGCAGGGAGAGGTCGGCGCAGGGTGCGGGGTGCGCCTGCGGAAAAAGCATGGTGGAGTAGTGCAGCGTTAGGGGTGCGCATCCCAAGCAGCCTACAGAAAAATAGAGGGGCAGGATCTCTTGAAAGGCGTCACAGGGTGTGAGCCTGACAAAGACAGCCCCCGCGCTGTCCCCGCGATAGGGGCCGCGGATGTTGACGGCGTAATTCAACGCATAGATTTTTCCGGGATCCAGCTCCACCAGCGAGGGATTTTCCTCGTTTAGGAAAATGCCGCTGCCCCGCTGTCCCTGGCGCTTCCAGGACAGCAGATAGCCGTTGTCCCAGGAGAATCCCTCGCATCGGCTGGTCAACTGGAGGACGCTTTTCCGGCAGCAGGATGAGCCGTCGCAGGGCGGTTCACACAGGCAGCCCGGGGGACAGGGCGGATCGCATGGATGGCCCGGAGGACAAGGCGGATCGCATGGACGGCCCGGAGGACAGGGCGGCTCCGGCATGGGCTTGCGGCCGCCGGCCTCCAACGCTTTTTCCAGCTTCCCCTTCAGCAGCATCTGGCTCTGCATTACGGTGTCCAGCAGAGCCGTCGCGCTCTGATTAACTGCCAGAATTTCCTGGGTGCTGGCGCAGGGCTTGCAGCTCCCCGGGAGCGTACCCAAAATATACTGCAGTTTTTCACCCTCGGCGTTGACGATGTGGCTGAGCGCCAGCTCCTCCATGGCAATGGAGGCAATGATCATCGTGAGCGCCTCATCTTTTGTCATATCGGCCCCGCAGGGGGGGAAGGAAGGCATAGACATAGTTTACTGCTCCAATCAACGCGCCGTTCCAAGACATTCTTTTGGAGACGGGAAGCGGCGGATGTACGGCGCGTGCTCCGCGCCGCCGGTCTATTTTATGCACCCAACGCCTTGTTGGAGAATGTCGAAGGCAGGAACCTGCCGGACCGCAGGCACATAAGATATGCCAGGTGCCCGCCGGGGCCGGGACGCCCGGCCCGATGAGCGGTCTGGCACCGTATGGAATGGAAAGGAGTTTTGTCCATGTCTATGCCCAGCTTTCCCGTCGTGGATCCCCCCATCGACCGGGAAGACGCAGTCAATCAGATCCTGTCCTCCATTGCTATGGAGGAGCTGGGTCTCAGCCATATTTTGAACGCCGAAGGCGAGAAGCTTCAATATATCCTGGGCACCCTGCCCGGTCTCAGCGGCCCTCCGGCCACCGTCAGCGACGTGCTGGCCGCCAACGAGAGCGTGCGTGACCTGCTGGAGGCCACCGTTCAGAACCAGCTCTTTCTGAGGGCGAAGATGCAGGGCGCACTGGAGGCGTCCCAGATGCAGGGCGCCACCGGCGCTACCGGCCCCACTGGCCCCACCGGCCCTGCGGGCGGCCCCACCGGCCCTGCGGGCCCCACCGGCGCTACAGGCCCCACCGGTGCCACGGGTGCTCCCGGCGCCACGGGCGCCACGGGCAGCGCCGGCCCCACCGGGGCGGCCGGCGCT
>CATKZW010000077.1 GCA_949841465.1 uncultured Oscillospiraceae bacterium | reverse complement strand
AAACAAAGTTACCGTGTTTCAGAGTGTCAAATGGCGCTATTGCGCTGTTTGGCACTTTTTTTGTTTTCTGCCCGCGAAAATGCGGGTTGAAATAAATTATTTCAACGGCAGGGAAGGACCTGCAGAAAGGGGCATCACATCATGCTGAAACTAATCATCACAGAGGCCGTTGTCTCCAAGGGGTATAACGACGACCCCGCCGTCCGCTATTTTAGTAGCAATAGCGAAAACACCGGGCAGGTTGCCAACTTCCGGATCGGGAAACGGGTCTACGACAGCAAGGCGGAGAACAACCACCGCTGGCTCAACTTCACCGTCAAGGCGTTTGGGGATATGTGCGAGCGCGTCAAGCGCATGAAGCTCAAGGAGGGCTCGTACATCAACATCATCGCCCGCTATGACGAGGAGACCTGGGAGACCAAGGACACCCATGAGACCCGAACAGGCGTGGTCCTGTACCTGGACGAGATCGAGTATGCCAGCAGCGGCAATGGCCAGAAGAATGGCCAGGCCAGTTCTGGCGGTACGGCCCCCCAGGGCAGCAACGCACCTGCTGCGCAGAATGGCGCTCCGGCAGCTCAGAACCAGCAGTCGCAGGGTTATCCGCAAGGCCAGCCGCCCGCCCAGGGACAGCCGGCGTCCGATCCCATGCCCGGAGGTTTTACCGGGTATGAAGGCTTCGGCGATTCCTGCAATCCCTTCTTTTAATCGGCTTCCTGTAGGACCAAATGAATATCAGGCGTATAAGGCGCACAGTTCGTGGAAACACATCCGCGGTCTGTGCGCCTTTTTTGCGTTTTTGGGGGGTGATGCGTTGCGAAACCAAGCCTTTCAAGCACGAACTGAGACAGGAAAGCGGAGAAAATTGGAGGTCGTATTGAGACAACTGACCGGAGATCACCTGACGGACCAACAGCGGCAGCTGATCAGCCAGACAGTAGGCTGCTGCCAGCAATACAGCTTCCAGCTGTGCTATGAGCCTGGGGCGCCAGCCCTTACGGCTAATGGGGATAGTCAAGCCGCTGTTTACCGGATTTTCGGCGATACGGCCAAAGGCCCAACTGCTGTGCTCGTCCGCACTCCAGGCCAGGGGGAAATGTCCAACACGATTTATATTTATCTGCCGACACAGAGGGAGGAAAAAGGGGATGACACCCGACAAGAAGAAACATCTGCTCAATGACATAGTTGTTGTGATTATGCTGCTTGCAGCGCTGCTCACTATTGTCCGGCTCTGGCCGCTTCTGCTGCTATTGCTGATCGGCCTGATTGCCTATGCCCTGTGGGTGCTTTTCCATGTGGCCAGGCATCCGGTCAAGACTGAGCTGGCCCCGCTGCCTATGCTGCCTGCGCCGGTAACCGAGCAGTCGCTTTTGAGTGCCGCGTTCGGTCTGCTTCAGCGAAAGATCACAGAGCAGGTGGTTATCCGGTACCCGGATGCCAGATGGGTATGGGGTGCGTCAAACACGTTCGATCAGTTTGCTGCCGGACAGCCATTGACGATTCTGCTCAATAGCGCAGGCGGCTATCAGAAGGCGACTGTGTGGGTCAAAGACCTGCAATTTGTGGGGCTGGTCTATACAAGCGTATCAGGCAGCAGTGCTGGACACAGCGGTGACCAGACGTCCGAGCCGGAGGAGCCACCCGCAGAACAAAAAGAGGTTGATTATGGCCTGCTGTCTTTTGAATGGGTGGAAGCCAATATGCAGCGGCTGAACGCACTGAACAATGAGGCCGTTGCTGCGGGTCAGGACGGGTTCCGCATCTCCGCAGAGGAACTGCCTCACGGGGACAGTTGGCCAACGCTATGTGCCGAACTGGTTCGCAACGGGTTCACGGCAGCAGAACCGATGGCTGACGGGATCCATGTCAAAATCAGAATAACAGAATAGGAGCGTGATTTACAAATGAGTTCAAAACTGTTCGTATTTGACCGACCCCTGCCTGCGCCATTTGATAAGGGCGGGAAGAAAGTCAAGGTGTCGTCCACCTATGGGGATGGCACAGAGGCCACGCTGAGCAACACTGTTGTGAAAGCTGTGCTGGCGTACTGTGCCTGCAAGGATGGCTCCAAGCCTGGCGCCGTGGGTATCTGCGGCAGCAAGGGTGTTGCCGAGTACAAGTCGGCTTCCGGCGCGGACGCCTATCACTTGGCGGTCTATGACCCTGGGAACGGAACCGTGCTGGCCAGCAAGTATGACAGCGACACTGAGATGATGGAAACCTATTCCGTGGGAAAGCGCGGCCAGGATGGCGCCGCCATAGTACTGGCCATGGTCCCCGCCCTTGCAGCTGACAAGGAATTTGGGGATAACCTGGACGCCTTCATGTCGGAGTATCAGGGCTCCTTTTCTGATTTGAAAAAGGCCACTGATTTGCTGGCGATCCTCTGCGACAACGTCTATCGCCGTGTGAGCGATAAAACCTGCCCCGCACATCTGCCAGTCAATATCGACAACTCTGGAAATGTGATGCGGGTCTCTCCGACTCATCTGGATTCCGGTAGTTTTGCGCCCAACCAAGTACTGGCGGGTGAGTTTACCATCCTGGCCCACGTCGGAGCAACTGTTGTTCTGGAGCCAAAAGAGGCAATTCCGCATAGCGATTTTGTCGGCAAATATGCTCTGAACCCCGGTCGTGGCCTCACTGCCTATGAGGAGGCCTTGGTCCCTACCCTGGCGTCTTGGTATGTGCTGCCGGAGGAGGTGGTCAGCATCTGTGCCCACGCCCAGAAGTCCACAGAAAAATCCCTGCCCATGCGCAATTTCCTGCTTCGCGGTCCGGCCGGAACCGGCAAGACCGAGGGCGCCAAGGCAATTGCCGCAGGCCTGCACCTGCCCTATGTGAAATACACCTGTTCAGCCAATACTGAGGTCTATGACTTCATCGGCCAGGTGTTCCCGGATACCAACGATCCCTCTACCGGGGACGCGGAGCTGGACCGGGAGCGGCAGGAGTTGAAGGAGATGGGCGGCATCACGTTTGAGAATGTCAAGAAGCTGATGGATCTGCCCGGTTTGGATGATATGGACTATGACCCGGAGGGTACCTATAAGCTGCTCACTGGCCACGCCAAAGCTGGCGCGACCTCGCAGGACTGTATGGCGGAAGTAATGGGCCGGGTGACGGACAAGATTCAGAAACTGTGTACGGTCAAACCTGAGACATCGAATGCCGGACAGACCTATACCTATATGGAAACGGACTTTATCCGTGCGCTGAAATACGGCTACCTGGTGGAAATCCAGGAGCCGACCACGATCATGCAGCCCGGTGTGCTGGTTGGCCTAAACTCCCTGCTGGAGCAGAATGGTACTATCACGCTGCCTACCGGCGAAGTCATCCGGCGGCACCCTGACGCTGTGGTTGTTGTGACCACCAATGTCAGCTATGAGGGCTGCCGGGGTATGAACCAATCGGTACTGGACCGCATGAACCTGACACAGGACATTGAACTGCCGGCCCCGGAAATCATGGCACAGCGGGCTATGAGCGTTACTGGCTGTGAGGATGACATCATGGTTTCAAAAATGGTACAGGTTGTCAGCGACATGGCCGACTTCTGCCGCAAAAACGGCATCTCCGACGGTAGCTGCGGGATGCGCAGCCTGATTGACTGGATTATGAGCACCGAGATTACCGGCGACCCCCACACCTCGGCCATGTACACCATCATCAGCAAGGCCACCGCAGACGACGAGGATCGGGCCGCCATCATTACCTCTGTCTTGGAGCCCATTTTCGCGCCCAAGCGGAAAAAGGCAGTTTGAACGGTATCACTAATTAAAAACAGAAGGGAGGTTCCTTACTCTTGGCAAGAGTGAATCATAAAAAGATCAAGCAGCTTATCGCACAAAAGCAGAAGACCATCACTGACCGGCAGTTTTTCGCGTCTCGGGCCTTGGCCGCCTACTTTGAGGATATTGCCGCCGCCCAGACCAGGCGCTACGGCTATCGGCGGCGGGTCAGGGTCAGCATTGTCTGGAAGCCAAAGGAATCGGGCAGTGCCCGCACGGACAACGGCCTAATCTGGATCAACGCCGGCCATCCCAGTGTGACTACGCACAAAACCCGGCAGGCCCGGTATGAGCAGGTCTGCGGGCTGTTCGCCCATGAGCTGGGGCATGTCCTCTATACCGATTTTCTTACCTCGCAGACCTATCACGGGTTTCAGGAGAGTGGAAAGTGGTATCCGGGGCCGCCGCCGCTGCACAATGGTACCGACCGGTGTGCGGAAGCGGAATATCTTGAACTGCTTCAGACTGACCCCAAGTGCCGGAAAGCGCTGAGCCTTATCAGCCATGACATCCTGAACGTCCTGGAGGACGGCTACATTGAGCAGCGGATGATTATGGACTACCCCGGCATTCTGGGTGCAAACCTGGAAATCAGACGGGAGAGCTCTTTTAAGGAGCTGCCCACCGTGACCCAAATGGCGGAACAGGAGGAGGATGGCGGCCATATCTGGCTGACGGTGCTCCAGTGTATCCTCGCCTACATGAAGTGGGGTCAGATCAAGTATGGGGAGACTCCGCTTACAGATGAACGGATTCAGACGGTCTTTTCCCTGCTGGGGGACCTGGATACAGCCCTGACCAGTCAGGACTTCCGGGATAGATGCCGTACCGCCAACATCGTACTGATCCGCTGCTGGCCTTACATCAAGGACTTTGTGGATTACTGCAAGGACATAGCCGATCAGGCGGCAGAAGGCGGCGGTGAGGGCGATGCCGATAACGTGCTCCAGCAGCTGCTTTCGGCTTTGGCTGGCAGCAGCGCTGAGGGAACTGGTGAAACGGAGCCGGTCTCCGGCGGCACGCCTTCCGGCACCGGCGGGGGTTCCCCGACTGCAGGTGTCCGTGCCGCTACCGCACAGCTGGCCGCCGATACAGCCAAGGAGGAGGAAGAATCCGAATCTGGCACTGCGGCCGATGGCGGCGAGGAGAAAGAAGATCCTGTGGAGGAAACTGCGGCCACTGCGTCTGCTGACCCGGAAGGAGAGGGGATGCCGATGGAAGGGCAGTCCCCGCCTGGTATCTGCCAACCCATAGCTGAGCACGAGACTGGGCGCATCCCCCTGACCGATACCACTACGCTCTCCGCACCGGAGGGCGGCACAGTGGAACAGGATGACGACTACAAGGGGACAGGATACACCGGCGCCGCCTCTGATATTCAACGGATTCTGGAGAAAATCGCTGAAGGCAGCGTCTGCAAGGAGCTGGAGCGGCAGAGAACTAAGGAGCTGACCGAGCTGGCCCAGAGCATTTCCTACGGGAATATCCACGAAGGCGTCAGTATGAAGGTTCATCGGATAGCCCAGGTGGATGACGATTTGAAAGAGCAGTACCGGGAGGTTTCCGGCGACCTGCTCCACATTTCCAAGCAGCTTCAGAAATCTGTTCTGCAGCAGATGCGTGACAGCCGCCGGGGCGGGAAGCAGACCGGCCTTCTAATGGGCCGCCGTCTGGATATCCACGCGCTGAGCCGCAACGATGGCCGCGTCTTTTATAAAAACGCACTGCCAAACGAGATCCCGGCCCTCTCCGTAGGGCTGCTGCTGGACGAGTCGGGCAGTATGTGCAGCTGTGACCGGGCCACCTACGCTCGCGCCACCGCCATTATCCTCTATGACTTCTGTCAGGCCCTGGGTATTCCCGTTATGGTCTATGGCCACTCCACTGGAAGCGGCGTCGATCTATACTCCTATGCGGAGTTTGACGCCATCGACCGGGATGACCGTTACCGCATGATGGATATATCCGCCCGAGGCAGCAACCGCGACGGGGCCGCTCTGCGTTATGTGGCGGAGCGGCTGTCCCGGCGTAGCGAGGATGTAAAGCTGCTGATGCTGGTGTCTGACGGCCAGCCGGCGGATACCGGCTACTATGGTACAGCTGCCGAGGAGGACTTGCGCGGTGTCAAACAGGAATATCAGCGCAAGGGCATCCTTTTCGTGGCTGCCGCCATTGGGAGCGACAAGGAGAACATTGAGCGGATCTATGGTGACAGTTTCCTGGACATCAGTGATCTGAACAAACTGCCGGTCAAGCTGGCTGGCATCATCAAGCGGTTTATCCGCGTATAAGCAAATCAGGGCAAGGCCGAAAGCATCGGCCTTGCCCTGCCGCTTTTCTGACAACAATTGAGGAGGAGCAATATGAATTCCATTGAGAGAAACGATATTTTTATGGATAACGTGGGCATGATCCGCCGGGTAATGCGGCGCAACTGGGCGCTGATCTGTGCTATGCGCCTGGATTGGGACGATGTGTATCAGGAGCTGGCCATGGCCGCCCTGAACGCCATTGAAACCTTCGACCCCGCCCGGTCCGAGTGCATCCAGGCTCATATCTGGATGAAGCTGCAGTATGCCGTGCTGACCATCAAGCGGCAGCACCGGCCCTGCGGTCTCACTGGCCTTGGCAATCAGCAGCGGCCTGTCGTCGTGTCCCTGGATCAATCGGAGGGGATGGACCGGTTCCTGACCACGGAGCCCGAAAAGGAGACTGTGGAACTGTCGCCTGCCATGCGTCAGGCGCTGTCCCGTCTGGATGAAGAGGAGCGCAGAGCCGTTATCCGTTACCTGAACGATCAGGAGTCCACGCGGGAGCGCACAGTCAAGGCCGCCCTGGATAAGATCAGGGTCTTCTACTTGGCCGCAGTTCCAGAAACCCGATATCCTGTCGGGGCGTGGTAACAACACACATAAAAATGAACAGGAGGTTTTACTGTCATGACGGGAGCTATTGTCAACACAACCACAGTTTCTTTGAAGGACTATATTATTGATTTGGACAACACACAGAAGAAGCCTGCTGTTGTCTATGAAGTGGTGCTGGAGAACAACACCGACTTCATTCTGCGGCGTCAGACCCAAAGGGTGTGCAGGGAGTTGGTGATTCTGGTCAGCCAGGGCCTCTACTATGTCCGTGACTGCAAAACCGGAGCCATTGATCCGGTGACCAACGCAAGCCTGCGCTCGTTCCTGCGGGATTTAAAGGGCAACTTTATCAGTTTTCAGCAGGTAAACTGGCTTGATGCCCTGTTCAAGGAGTCTGCCGACTATATCACCACCGTGATCGAAGATGCAACTCTTTCGGATATGTGCCGGCATAACGTACCCATCAGCAAGGAGGAACCCAGACAACATGTGCGCTACTGGGAGCAGAACAAGCGGCTGTTCACACGGATTGCCCAGCTGTTCCCCACACATGGCACTGCCAGTGGGAAGTATCAGAACAGTATCCCAATCATTTTTTGGATCGAGGAGCACTACGGGGCAAACGAAGCGATGTACTTTGCTGAACAGATGGTTCAGTCAGGTGTGCGACATATGGATTTTAGTTCCCGTTACCATTACGCAGAAAATCGGATGATTCATGCGTTTGTTGAGGTTATGGAATCGGGGTACAACATCAATCTGCGCCGTTTTATCGACTATATCTGTTTCGACCTTTACCGGCAGGGGTATGGTGATGTGAATGGAAACTTTTTTAGGGAGTATATGGACTACCTCACCATGCAGAAAAATTTCTACGGGAAGGTCAAGGAAAAGTACCCGGAACATTTCAAAACCGCCCACGATGTGATGGCGCTGAAGGTTAACCTAGCTAAAGCAGCAGAGCAGTGCCAAAACTTCATGGAACAGGCCGAACAGGTCAAGGATCTGGAGTATAGCGCCCAAGGCTACTGCGTTGTGGTGCCCACCGAGCCCCGGGAATTGGCAGACGAGGGGATCAACCTTAGCCACTGTGTAGG
>CATKZW010000076.1 GCA_949841465.1 uncultured Oscillospiraceae bacterium | reverse complement strand
GCCCTAAAATCTTCAGCTTGCCTGGCCTGCAAAAAATCTTCTTTTGCAGGCTTGGTTTGTTATACCCTTTTTTCACCCCCTCAAATTTTTTCATTTTGGGGCTTGACTTTTGTTTGCAGGACTCCTCGCTGTTGTTTGGCGGTACGCCAAGCCGGCGCAGCCCTTGAGTTGATAGTATATCATATTTTCGCCCGCTTGAGAAGAAAAAGCGGTGCAGGAAGAAAATTTGGGAAATTTCAATTTGCCTCTTGACAAATTGGTTAGCCTATGCTATCTTTATACCAGTGGTTAGCGACAGCAAACTAACACAAACTTCTCCTCCAATGTTTCGTTTTGAACCAGGGAGCCGCCCGTACCTCATGGTACGGGCGGCTCCCTTTTGCGCCAAAAGGGGCCCTTGCCATCGGTAAGAGCCCCTTTTTGTGCAGTTTTCAATCGGACAGCAGAATGCGGTCGTTGTCCAGGTCCTTCCCCGTCCCGGCGCGGAAGCGCTTAAGCAGGTCGTCCACTGTCATGCCCGCCCGCTCCTGACCGGACACATCCAGCACAATTTTCCCGTCCGCCATCATCAGCGTGCGGCTGCCCAGCTCCAGGGCCTGCTTCATGTTGTGGGTGACCATCAGGCAGGTGATGTGGTGGTCCGCAATGATGGTCTTGGTCAGCTCCAGCACCTTTTCCGCGGTGGCCGGGTCCAGGGCGGCGGTGTGCTCGTCCAGCAGCAGCAGCTTGGGGGTGACCAGAGTGGCCATTAGCAGGGTCAGCGCCTGGCGCTGGCCGCCGGACAGCAGCCCCACCGGCTGGCGCATCCTATCCTCCAAGCCCATTCCAAGCAGTTTTAACCGCTCAGAAAAATACTCTTTGTCCTTCTTTGTGATCCGGCTGAAGGGCGCCTTGCCATGGGCGGAGCGCAGGTAGGCCAGGGCCAGATTCTCCTCGATTGTCATAGACGGCGCGGTGCCCCGCAAGGGGTCCTGGAACAGCCGCCCGATGATCTTGCTCCGCCTGTGGTCCGGTGTAAAGGTGATATCCCTGCCATCCAGTGTGATAGAACCGCTGTCCACATAGAAGCTGCCCGCAATGGCGTTGAGCAGGGTGGACTTGCCCGCCCCGTTGGAACCGATGATGGAGGCGAAGTCCCCCGGCCGCAAATGGAGGGACAGGTGGGACAGCGCCGTCTTTTCGTTCACCGTACCCGGGTTGAAGGTCTTGGAGATGTCAGCGATGTTCAGCATGTCAGCGTCCCCCCTTCCGGCCGGCGGCCAGCTTGCGCTTCTCGAAGCCCACGCCCTCTTTGATGGTGGGGGCCGCGATGGCCAGGGCCACCACCAGGGCCACGAACAGCTTCAGGCACTCCGTGGGCACCACCTTGGTGCGCAGCACGATGGCGTAGATCAGTCGGTAAATGATCGCGCCCACCATGACGGCGACGATCCCCTTGCCGATGGAGCGTCGGCCCAGCACCGTCTCGCCGATGATGAGGCAGGCAAGGCCGATGACCACGATGCCGGTGCCCATATTGATGTCCACCGTCTTCTGCCCCTGGCCCACCACCGCGCCGGACAGGGCGGTGAGGGCGTTGGAGACGCACAGGCCCACCGTCACGGTATACGCCGGGTTGACGGAGGAGGCCCGCACCATGTCCCGGTTGTCGCCGGTGGCCCGGATGGACAGGCCCAGCCGGGTGCCCAGGAACAGGTACAGCAGCACCCCCATCAGGATGGTGATGCCAGCGGACAGGATCAGCTCACACCAGCTGCTGCCGATGCGGGCGGCCTCCAGGGCGGGGCCCAGCGCCTTCTCCATTATGGTGAAGATGGTGTCCGCCCGGAGCAGGCTGGCGTTGGAGCTGCGACCCATGGCAAAAAAGTTCACGGTGTACAGCCCGAAGTTGGTGATGATGCCGGCCAGGATGGAGGGCACCCCCATGCGGGTCTGCAAAAAGGCGGTGACGAACCCGGCGCAGGCCCCCGCGGCCATGGCCGCCGGGATGGCCAGGATGGGATGGCCCGCCGCCGTCAGCGTCACCGACACCGCCGCCCCCAGGACAAAGCAGCCGTCGGTGGTCAGATCAGCCACGTCCAAAATGCGGTAGCTCAGGAACAGGGCCATGGCCACCAGGGCGTACTGGAAGCCCAGTTCAAAGGCGGTCTGTGTAATTAAAAGCATAGATCTCGGCTCCCCTCATGCCCGCACCCCCGGCGGCGGGCCAGGGGTGAACGGGCTGTCATTATTTTCGAAAAATATCCGCCATTTTATTCTCCTCGGCTGTCGCCGGGCGGAGGCGGTCAGCGCTTTCGCCCACCCGTCAGCAAATTAAGAGTTCTTTTTCGGTTTCTTTTTCGGTTCCTTTTTCTTTCAAGAAAAAGGAACTTAATCCTCGGTGGTCTGCACCTCCACCACAGTGCCCATGGTGTTGAAGACGGAGTAGTCCACGCCCAGCATGGCGGCGGTCTCGGTGTTCACAGTGATGATGCCGCCGTCCATCAGGTAGAAGTCCTCCATGCCGCCCATACCCTCGGTGATGGCCTGGTAAGCCAAATCAGCGGTGCGGGCGCCCAGCTCGGTGTAATTCACGCCGCAGGTGGTAAACGCGCCGTTGCGGACAAAGGAGTCGGCGCCGGTGTAGTGGGGGATGCCCGCCTTGGCCAGGTCCTCATAGACGGCCAGCTCCGCGGGGGCAATCTTGTTGTCGGTGGGGGTGAAGATGGCATCCACACCCTCGGCAATCAGGGAGGAGACGGCGGCCACCACCTCGTCGTTGCTGTTGGCGGTCTGCTCCACGTAGGCAATGCCCTTGCCGTCCAGATATGCCTTGGCGTCGGCGATGGGGGTCTTGGAGTTGGGCTCGCTCAGGGAGTACAGCAGACCCACCTTGGCCACGTCCGGGTTCTGGGCCAGCATCATATCCAGGATGAATTTGGTGTTCAGCGCGTCGCTGGTTCCGGTGACGTAGTCGATGCCGGTGAGCTCAGCCTCGGCGGGATCGGAGATAGCAGCGTACACCACCGGAGTCTTGGTGCCCTCTGCACACAGCGCGGCGATCTGGGCGGCGGTGGTGGCAATGGGGATGATCACGTCCACCTGGTCGGCAATGGCCTGGTCGCCCAGCTGGCGCAGGGTGCTCTGGTCATCCTGGCCGGAGGTGAGGGTGTGCTCAATGGTGATGCCGTTGTCCGCCGCGATCTTGTCCAGCTCGGCCTCGATGGCTCGGGCGATCTCGTCCAGGGAGGCGTGGTCCAGCTGCTGGATGATGGCCACCTTGTAGACGGTGTCACTGCCGGGCTGAGTTGTCGTGCTGCTGGGCTCCGTGCTGTTGTCCACGTTCTGGGTTTGACCACTCTGGGACTGCTGGGTAATTTTTTCACCCTCGCTGGAGCAGGCGCACAGGGACAGGATCATGGCCGCGGCGGCGGTCATGGCGAAGAACTTCTTGACGATGCTTTGCTTTTTCATGATAATTTCCTCCGATTATGTGATTTTAGGTGGCAGATGACCGGATTTTGCCGGAATCCGGGGAGAAAAGGCAAACAAAAAAGCCTTTGCCCCACACATGGGACAAAAGCTGCTGCTTCTGCGATACCACCCAAATTGACGTTGAAAACGTCCGCTCGCTTACACGTACCATCATACGCGCCCCGATGGATAACGGGTGGGAAACCCGTCGGTCCCTACTTGGCCTGCGCCGTTCGGTCCGCCCTCCGAAGTCCATTCGCCGGCCGCTCACCGCCCCGTTCCCACCATCGGGGGCTCTCTGAAGGTCTGCCGCGCCGGGTACTTCTCTCCGTCACTGGTTTGTGCTGTTTGGTTGTTGTTGTCATTATACGCAGGCGCCCCCGATTTGTCAACCCCTTTTTTCAAGAAATTTTTTCCGCGTTAAAGCGTCAGAGCGGAGCAGCCGCCCTCCGTGGACGACTGCCCGCCCCACCTTTCTCTTACCAGCGCAATTCGCATTTGCCCGTAGCGCCTTTAAACTCCCAAAGGAGATAATATTTGTTTTTCCCGTCTATTTCTACGCTGCCGGTAGGGGACTGCCGGTCCAACCGCAATAGCTGTTGTTTTTCCCTGTCCAGCAAGATAACGTCTACGTCCCCTTTCGACAGTTGGCTGTCAAAGGTAAACTCATAAGTTCCGCTTCTATGGAATCTACCCACGTGCCTGGTCCATCCAGTGCAGGAATCCAGCGTTGCCCTGTCCGCCCCTTTGCTCGGCTGGAATGCAAATAAAACCGCTCGGATACTTTTTGACACTGCAATACCTTGGCGATACAAAAAATACATCCCGGCACAGGCAGCCGCCATGAAAAAGCATAGCCATAGCTTCATTGCCCATTCTCCTTTCGGAATCGCTTCCTACCACTTGTTCTCCACCTTTTCCGCAAACCCCATCAGCTCCCGCACCTGGATACAGGCACCGTCATCCAGCACCGCCGTACCGCTGAACCGGCCGAACACCTGGTGCTGGTCGCTCTTGATGAGCTTCACGTCGGTGCAGGAGGCCCGGTCTATGACCGGGACAAAGTCCATCTCAAACCGCCCGTCGTCACTGGTAAACCGCCAGGGCTTCATGTAGTCCTCTTTCCCGTCCTTGATGGGGATGCCGAAGTCCACCTTGGACAGCTTGTGGGCCTTCCCGTTGTAAAACAGCATATTTTCCGTGGCGGCGGAGGTGTCCCCAAAGCCGTATCCAATGTTGAATCCAAAGTCCACTCCGTCCGCCAGCCCGGAGGCGGAGCCCCAGTACCAGGTGTTGTGGTAGGTCCACACTCCCCGGCCCCAGTCCAGGACGGCAAAGGAGCTGTCCGGCGAAAACTCATACCGCGTTTCGCCGATGGTCACCACACCGGCCGCCCGCATACAGTTAATCTTCTGGTTATAGTAAAAATGGCCTGGCTTATCAAAAGGCGTACAGATAACCATGGATTCCTTCGGTTCGCCTGTGAGGGTGAGCTGAACGTCGATGGGCCGGCCGTTCCTGAAATTCTCCATATGGGCGGTAAGCCGCCGCTGGCCGTCCGCCACCTGGAATAGAATGGCGTGCGTCTTGCCCGAGCTTGCGGTGATGCCCGACGCTGAGGTGGACGGCAGACCGGTCCTGCCCATGGGGAAGGCGGACATGGGGCTTTTGGTCACCTCCCATGGCTCCCCCTCGAAGGACAGAAAAGAAACGGAGTCCAGCCCCATGTAGCTGTTATCGGCAACGGTGAGGGCCACCCCGAAACGGTCGTTCCCCACATAGTAGTAGTCCCACTCCTTCAGCCGGGTGAGGCCGCCGCGCACCTTTTTCCGGTCGTACACCGGGAGCAGTTGCCTGGCATAGCCCGCCCGGGTGAGGTTTCCCTGTCCGTCCAACAGGGGGATCTGCTCAGTGATCTCATACTGCATACAGATACCTCCCACAAATTTGAGGTCTTCTTTCTCGCCGATTTTGGTGAAAATATTATACCACACTTCCACCAGATAGCCAAGCACAATCGAGCCAAGCCCTTGTACCGGCTGTCTGCAAAAATTTAACTGGGACAGGCAAACCCCGCCGCCGCTCCGCATAATCTCTCCCCACGGGGGTGACGGCATGCTGAGGCTGCTCAAAGAAAAGAAGATACGGGACGCGCTGGTGGGGCTGGCCCTGCTGATTGCCACGGCGGGACTGGTGGCGGCTCCGGATCAGGCTATCGCTGGGGCCAAGGATGGGCTCACTCTGTGCTTCAACGTCATTGTGCCTTCTTTATTCCCCTTTTTTGTGCTCTCCTCTCTGGTGGTTGACCTGGGACTGGCCGCCTATCTGGGCCGGGCCCTGGAGGGGCTGATGCGGCCCCTGTTCCGGGTGAGCGGCAGCTGTGCGGCAGCGGTGGCCCTGGGCTTCATCGGCGGCTACCCGGTGGGGGCGCGGACCGCTCTCCAGCTCTATCAGCAGGGCCTGTGCTCCAAGACGGAGGCGGAGCGGCTGCTGGCGTTCTGCAACAACTCCGGTCCCGCCTTCATCCTGGGGGTGGTGGGCGCGGGGGTCTTCGGGGACAGCCGGGTCGGACTGCTGCTCTACCTCACCCATGCTTTGGCGTCGCTGGTGGTGGGCCTTCTGTTCCGTTTTTATGGAGGAACAGAACGAAGGCGTGCGCCCAAAGTCCAGGCCAAACCCATTCAGGCGGTCACCGTTCCTGCAGCGTTTACCGGGGCGGTGGTGCGCTCCCTGCAAAGCACCCTCAATATCTGTGCGTTTGTGGTGTTTTTTGCCGTCATGCTCCAGCTTTTCTCCTTCTATGGCGTGTTTACCGCCCTGGCAAAGCTGCTGGCGCTGGCTGGCCTTGAGCCGGAGTGGGCTCGGCGGCTGGTTGCGGGGCTGCTGGAGCTGTCCTCCGGCGTGTCCTCTCTCCGGGACGGTGCCCATCTTGCCGGACGGGTCTCCATGGCAGCGTTTATGCTGGGATGGGCGGGGTTATCCGTCCACTGCCAGGTGCTTTCCTTCCTGGTTGACAGCGGCCTGTCCGCCAAGACATACCTCCTGGGAAAGCTCTGCCATGGACTGATCGCCGCCGGGCTCACCTGGTGCCTCACCCGCCTGTTCCCCCTGTCCGCACCGGTGGCCGACTACCTGGCGGATCAGGCCGAATCCATTGCCTCCATGGACTTTTCCACAGCATTAGCTGCTTCCTCCCTGGCAGCACTGGCGGGATGGTTAATTTTGGCTGCGCTATGCCGCTCACTCTGGCAAAATAAATGTAGCAATTTGCCGCATAATCGTGTATAATCAATTCAATACCATTGAGCTAAGGAGCGATCAGCGGATGGCCAGTCTGTTTGACAAAAAAATTGACCCCCACTGCGGTTACTGCCAGTGGGGGTCGCCCTTGGAAGACGGGCAGATGATGTGCGTCAAAAAGGGGATCGTGGCCTGCACCGGCTCTTGC
Organism: uncultured Oscillospiraceae bacterium; assembly: GCA_949841465.1. Classification (GTDB taxonomy): domain Bacteria; phylum Bacillota; class Clostridia; order Oscillospirales; family Oscillospiraceae; genus Enterenecus. Next base: position 941 of record CATKZW010000076.1, on the reverse strand, counting down.
CGCCGCTTTCGCTACGATCCCTTGAAGCGTACGCCGCCTAAGCCTCTGGCTGCCAGATTCAACCACTTGAAGGACGAGGATTTCAGCCTGTAAAGTGAGGCTCCCATTTGAAACGAAAAAGAAAACGGACAGCTATTCAGCTGTCCGTCTCTTTGTGTCGGCACTACCTATTTTTCCAGACCGTCACCAGCCAAGTATCTTCGGCGCGAGTGAGCTTAACTGCCGTGTTCGGGATGGGAACGGGTGGACCCTCACCGCAATCAGCACCGACTTCGTCGACGTGGACTTCGTATCCTTCGCCTCGACCCCTGGCCAAAGCTCACTCACTCCGTCACGTCTCCTCTCCAAATCAAACCCGCTTCGCTGGGCTTTGATTTGGTTTCAAGGGTACGCTCTTCAGCGTTTCCCTTCTATTTCAACTGCTCTCACAGTTAAAACCTATTCAATTAAATGGTGACCCGTGGGAGAGTCGAACTCCCGTTTGCGGCGTGAGAGGCCGCCGTCTTGACCACTTGACCAACGGGCCATCGTCGTCGCAAGCTCCGCATCATTCGCTTCCGCCTTTGGCGAAAGCTCATTCACTTCACTGCTCCTCCTCTTCCAATCGAACCCGCTTCGCTGGGCTTCGATTGGAGTCCTTACCGCTTTCCTTAGGTCTCCCTCTTGGGTGCCTCACACCCAAGAGGGAGTGGTACACCTTCAGGGACTCGAACCCTGGACACCCTGATTAAGAGTCAGGTGCTCTACCAACTGAGCTAAAGGTGCGTTTCAGGGTTTTATGTCGCACCCTCAAAACTGAACAACGTGAATCCTACACAAGCAGCCTGCATTCACCTTATTGTAAGGTCAAGCCCTCGGCTTATTAGTACCGGTCAACTCAACACCTCACAGTGCTTACATCTCCGGCCTATCAACGACATAGTCTACGTCGAGCCTTACTC
>CATKZW010000075.1 GCA_949841465.1 uncultured Oscillospiraceae bacterium | reverse complement strand
CGTCGTACATGGACAGCACCTCCAGCGGTTCCACGATGATGCCGGGACAGTAGGACAGGATGTGGGCGATTACGTCCACCGTCCAGCCGTTGCCCAGCATTTTATATGCCTGGGTGTCGCTGACCGGGAACACAAAGTCCTCGGGCACTGTTTGAAGGCGCATACACTCCCGCACCGTCAGCTTGCGGATGATATAGTAGCCGTCCATCAGCTTGATGGGGTACTGCTGGCCCTTTATCGTGATCTGGCCGTCCCGGACTTCGTAGATGGGCCTGTCCAGCGTTCCGCAATACTGATAATACTGGCAGGAGGTGGTCAGGCAGTTCGCCTTTTCCCTCATGGCGCGGCCCCTGCGGGTCTTGCTGTTGGGCATGGTCAAGTCAACACACTCGCCGGGGAGAATGTCGGTGTAGCCCTTGGCGGTGGCCTCCGCCACCCGCAGGGCGGGACAGTCGGTGGGGACAGTATAAAGCCCGGTTTTCGCCCCGGCCCCGCCGCCGTTCCCACACAGGGTCTTGCTCTTGCCGTCCGCTGAATATACCCGGTGGCCCTGGCCTTCGGAGCCGGTGCCGCTCTCTATGGTGCCCACACGGATGGGGAACATGGGGATATGCCCGCCGCCCATTCCCGCCGATGCCGTCAGGCAGGGGACTTTTCCATCTACATCAAACACGCCCCAGCGGGTATGCTGGCCGTAAAGACCGCCCAGCTGGTTGACGCTGACCGCTTCGGCCACACAGGTCTTGCGGTCTATGGTGTTGCCAACCATATTGCGGATGCCGTCTTTATAATAGGTGGCCCGCAGGCATTGGGCCTTGCCATCGGCGGTGACGTTCACCGGCTCTATTGCCATCGGAGCGGGGAAGTGCCCGCCGTCCAGGGCGTTTACGGCGCTGGCCTTGCTGTAATTTGCTTTCAGCGTGTAGCCCTTTTCATGGAGCGGCAAGCCGCTTTCCAGAACGTCCAACAGGATAAGCCCACGATTCTGGCAGCTCCACGCCGGGGATATTCGTCCAGTAGAGCCGCTGACGGCTTTGGGCGGACACAAGAGCGGAGTTTATCAAAAGCGGTTCCACGCCCAGCTCCGCCGTGATCTGTGCCCGTATCGCCGGGGCCATGCTCTTGTTGTTTTCGTATAAATAGAAGTCCGGCCCATACCGCTCCCTGGCGATCAGGTAGTTGCGAAACAGCTCCCAGCCCAGGCCCTCCGGCTGTGTTTCCCGGTTCCGGGTCTGTGCGATACTCCAGTGGGTGCAGGGGGAGCCGCCCAGCAGAAGTTTCATCTATTATCACGCTCCCTCAAATGAAAAACGGCCTCCAGTTCATTCACTGGAAGCCGTCTTTGCCGGTTTTAGTTCAAAGGCTTTTTTCACCGGGCGTCGCCCCGCTCGTGGTGTTTGGGCTTGATGGGCTGGCCCTGTTTGTCGTAGTTCTTCGGGTCGGCGGCGGGAACTTCCCAGCCAAACATGGAACCAGCCAGCATCGCCGCCGCTTGCGCTTTGGTGACGTTGATTTGTTCGTTGTACTCGTCAACAATAGCCTGGGCGTAGGCGCGGTCATGACCGTATTTGCCGGTGTGAAAATAGCCGTCCTCTCCGTGCTTGATGGTGATGATCTCGTCGCCGCTGGGCAGCACGGCATAGCACTTTTCCGGCAAGCCTGGACGTATGGGAATAACCTTGCTGTTACTGTCTTTCATCCATTCCGCAAACTCACGGATATGGTAAAAGCTGCCGCCAATTTCAGCGTGGCAGTCGTCGAAATACCGGGCCATGCGGTCACGGCTTGCGCCCTCGTTGGTGGTGATACGCACCATATCGCCGTCCGCCACCCTGAACTTTTCCTTGCCGTCCGGGGTAATAAAGCGGATGCCCTTTTCAGCCTGTTTCATGTGCCGGTCAAGGCAGTCCCGGCGATAGGGATAAATATGAACGTGATTATCCTCCCCAGCCGGGGTACAGCGTATCAGATAGGAATAGTCACGGGTGTCGGCCCGAAACGCATATTCGCAGCTGTTGCGGAAACTTCCTTGCGAGTGGTCGAGGCAGTAGACGATCATTGTGGCCCGGTTTTTCAGCACATGGCCGTACCGCTCATCAAAGCGGAGCATATCAAGCACCGTGTCAAACTCGGCCTTAAACTCCGGCGTCTTTTCAGAACGCACAATAGTTTCCCAACTGTGGAGGAAGATAGAGCCGCTGTTGTCCAGCTCGCCCCATAAATAGCCCGGATTCCCGCACCGCTCACTGATCTGCGCACTCTGTTCATAGGCAAAAAGCCGCTCCGCTGGGGTGGCGGGCCGCAGGGTCATATCCATTACCGCTCACACTCCTTATCCGGCTCCTTGGGCTGTCTTTCAGAAGCCCTCGCCCGCCGCTCCATCTGATACTCCAATTCCTCACTGGCACGGCCCAATAAGTCTTTCTTCGCTGCCAGGGGATCGGAGAAGTAGTGCCCCCAATAGTAGTAGTCCCCGCCCTTGCAGGCCCAGGTCACATACATGGGCATTTTGCCGTCCAGCTTGCCAAATACAAATTCCGTTTCCCCAACCTGGATGGAGTCGGTGATAACGTAGCCTTCGTTTATTCTGGCGTCCATATCAGCGGCCCTCCCTGTCTTTGGCTCTCTTTTCTGCCTGTCGCTCCTGTTGCAGACAAATCAGATAGTGCTTCGCCCACTTGGGCAGGTTTTCCGGCGCGATAACGCCGAGGATGTCGCTCCGCTCAAAACGGGAAGTTTTGCCGGAGTACAACTGCGTACAGTAGCAGGCGGTGCCCTGGCTGTTTGGGGAAGCGCCAAAGCCCCCGGTGCATAACTGAAGCTGGCTGGTGGCTCGGCGGTATTCCGGGCGCAGTACCTCCGGCTTGATGACAACGATCTTGCCTTGGAGGTCGTGCTGGTAGTTGATTACCTCACATCCTTCGGCGGTGATAGGGGCATTGGGGATGCCCTGAATTTTGGGGCCGTTCAGGTCAATCCGGGTTTTCTCCGCCTGTTCCGCCACACGCTCACCAAACAGCCTCGCCAGTTCAGGATAGTCGTCGCTGACCATTACTTCGGTGTAGCCAGCCATCAGGCCGTTATTATCGCAGAACGCACACATATACCGCTCATTGCGCTCGGCTGCCGGATTTTCCCCCAGCACGATCTCACGGTCGCCAATATGAAACGCATGGATGATAACATAATCGTCCGCCATGCGTTTCTCCTTCTCTATGCTCATCTGATTCCCTCCTTGTCCATAAATTTACGCCGCCCTGTGTCCGTCAGACAAAGAGCGGCGTATGTAAGCGGTCGCCTTACCCGCAGGCCATCAGTTTTATCAGAAGCTCGTTCACCGGCCCAGCGTCCCGGCCCTGGGCGGTCAGCTTGTTCCGCCAGTCCATCAGGTACTTCCGTACAAGTCGGTATTCCTTATCAGTCAGTTCAAGATAGACTTTCTTTTCCCGTTTGAACATTTGAAACAACTCCTTTCTCTGCCCACATAGTACAGGAAAAAGCAAGCGGTTTCAAATGTGCGAATGGGTATGTAAGTGGCCCGCTGTGCGGGCCACGGGGATGTGCGTAATACCCCGTTCGGGGGAGGGTCGTGGGAGGTGCGTAGACCTTCGTCACCCAGCGGGTGGTAGCCATGATCCACTGACCGTTGTAGACGCCGCCTACGTCCGCCTGGTTCACAAACTGGCTTCCGCCCTTGGCCCAGGACACAACAGTACAGTCAATCTTGGGGGCTTCCACCTGCCGGAAGTTGGCGGGAACGACGCCGAACACGAACATCACCTCTGTGACGTACTCGTTGGACGCCAGCCGCAGGGCCACGGGGGACGCCTCCAGCACATAGTTCTGCTGGGTGTTCAGGCTGTCCGCCAGCACACGGTAGTCGGCCCCGGAGAGATTGGTCTTGTAGACGATCTTGTAGCTGCCAGCGGCGTTGTAGGTGCCGGTGGTGATCTTCGCCAGCCGTACCGCCTCCACGGGCAGGGTGTCCCTCCAATAAAAAGAGGTGAGCGCCGTGGTGGAGTTGTTGCCGATGTTGGAGAACGTGTAGCGGATGTTCTGACCGGGCATGACCTCGGCATAGCCGGTTTTCTCAATGGCTACGTTGGTGTAAAGGCTTTTGTTGGTCATGGCCGCTTTGACAATCTGCCCAGCGTGTTCGATCTCCACGTCGATGGGGGTCTTGTCCAGGGCGTAGAAGTCAGCGGCCTGGGATTCCACCACCTTGTACCGGCCCAGGGGTAGGGGCTTGGACACGGCCACGCCGTTCTTGTCGGTGCGGATAGTATCGACAAGGTTCCCGGTGCGGTAGTGGTAGACCTCAAACACGGTGCCGGGGATGGGGGTGCCAGCGGGCCAGCCGTTCATGCTGTTGTAGTCGGCGCTGGTCTTGGTCACTTGGATTTGCCCGGTGACGGCGGTGTTCTTCCAGGTGATGGTGGTGCAGCCGCCGTACTCCACATAGATGGTCTTGGGCTGGGTGTCCAGGATATAGCCGTCCGCGCACTCGATCTCCCGGACGGTGTACTTGCCGTCCGCAAGCCCGCCGTCCACATAGACATACCCCTCATTGTCGCTCTCATAGGTGCCCACGGGGTTGCCCTTGGCGTCGGAAAGCAGGAACTTCACGCCGAAAATGCCCTTGCCGGTCACGCTGTCGATCTTGTGGATGATGGCGCTGCCGGTCTGCCGGTTGGTGATCTCCAGGGTGGCGGTGCCGCCGTCCTTCACCTCGATCTGATAGGGCTGGCTGTCCAACTGATAGCCCTTGGCCGCTTTCAGCTCCGTCACCTGATACCAGCCCTTTTCCGCTTCGGGCAGGGAAATGACGCCGGAGCGGTCGGTGGTGTAGGTGCCCACGATCTCCCCGTTGAGCTTGCGGATTTCAAACTGGACGCCGCTGATCCGCTCCCCGGTTTCCTCGTCCGTTTTGATGATGGTGAGGCCCCCGATTTTGGTGTTATACACGGTGATGGTCTGCGTGTCGGTGGGGTTCACCTTGACGGTCTGCGTCCTGGTGCCCTCGTCCATCACATATCCGGGCAAGGGCTTGGTTTCCGTGATGACCAGGGTGCCAACCACGCCGGAAATACGGATTTCCCCGTTGGCGTCGGTCTTATACAGGCCCTTGCTGGACAGGTGGCCGTAGTCATCATCCAGGTAGGAGCCGTCCGAGTAGGTGATCTGGAACTCCACCCCGGCCAGCGGTTCCCCAGTCTGCTTGTCCAGCTTCTTCACCACAATACAGCCTTGCTTCTGATTGTAAAAGCGCAAGGTCTGGACTTCTCCCGCCTTAATCAGAATAGACTTGGGCTGGCCGTCCAGGACATAGCCCTCCAACGTCTTGACCTCCCTGGCAGTGACGGTGGTGCCGGGGGTCAGGTCGTTCAGAACGATGCGCCCATTCTCGTCAGTGATGAACTCGCCGTTGGAGTTGCCCACAACGGCCCCGCTGCTGTCCGTCACAAGGAACGTGACGCCTTTCAGCGGTGTGGTGGTGCCCTCGATATACTTCTCGATCACAAGGGTGGTGCTGGGGGTGTTGGTGAAATGGAGGGTCTGTGTGTCGTTGGGGTTCACCACCACCGTCTGCGTCCGGGTGGCCTCGTCGATGGTGTAGCCGGGGATGGTGGCCGTTTCCGTTACCACCAGCGTCCCCACCACGCCGTTAATGGTGATCTTGCCGTCCTTGTCAGTGAAGTACAAGCCGTTGCTGCTAATCTGTCCGTTTTCAGCCGGTACAAACTCCCCCGTGGAGGTGGTCACCTTGAAGGTGATGCCCTTTAAGGGCTTGCCGGTGAGGGCGTCCCGTTTGTCGATCACCAGCGTCCCGGCCTTGGAGTTTTTCACGATGACGGTCTGCGTGTCGCCGCCCTGCCCAATGACAACATTGGTGCTGGCGCTGTCCATGACGTACCCTGTGGGGGCCTTGATTTCATTCAGTACATACGCGCCGGGGGCGAGGTTGGTGATCTTGATTTCTCCCTGGGCGTCAGTGGTAAAAATGCCGTTCTGCGTCAGGGTGCTGGTGCCGATCACACCGTCCAGCCCCACCTCACAGCCAGCCGCCGTGGTCACTCTAAACTCCGCGCTGGGGAGGGGCTGGCCGGTGGCGCTGTCTCGTTTCTGGATGATAATAGCGCCACGGGGCTGATTTTTGAAAGTGAGGGATACGGTTCTGCCCTCTTTTATCTGGACGGTCTGGCTCTGCGTGTCCAGAATGAAGCCAGCGGGGGCACGGGTTTCCGTTACCACCACGCTCTTGCCGGGGGTCAGTCCGGTAATGCGGATTTCCCCCGCTTCATCCGTTCGGAAAATGCCGTTGCTGTCCCCGATCAATGTGCCGTCCGCATAGGCAACCTTGAACTCCGCATTTTGCAGGGTCACGCTGGGATTGACGGAACAGACTTTGCGGATCAACAAAATGCCGTCCGGCGCGTTGGAAAATCTGACGGTGACAACGCTCTGTTCGCCGCTGTCGGCCAGCATGATCGTCTCGGAGGACTGGATGATATTGTACCCGTCCACTGCGTCTACCTCCTCCAGCACATACGCGCCGGGGTTGAGGCCCGTCCACATGGCAGTGCCGTTTTTGCCGGTGACTTTGGTGCCGATCACGGTGCCGCCCGTGCCGCTGGTGCCGCCCAGGTAGCGCAACTGGAACGTACATCCGGGCAAAACTGCGCCAGTGACGCTATCATATTTTTCAACTATGATGGCGTTCTTGGGCACATTCTCAAAGGTGATGACCTTGCTCTCGCCGCCCTTGATATAAAATTCCTGGGTGGCGGGCTGCTTGATGGTGTAGCCAGCCGCAGGTTCCAGCTCCGTTACTTTGTACCAGCCATCCCGCAGCAGGTCAACGAAAAACTGGCCGTTCTCATCGGAGAAGAATGTCCCCAGGCTGTTCAACTCCCCGGTGGTCGTGTTGTTGGAGCCGTACCAAACCTCAAACTTGGCCCCCTTGATGGGACTGCCGGTAATGCTGTCCACCTTGTTCACGGTCAGGGTGGGCTTCTTGTGGTTCTCAAAATAAATGGTGTGGTCACGGTTGGGGTAGAGGGTCACGAGCTGGCTGGGGGCGTCCATGAGCCAGGGGGCCGGGACGGACTTCTCGCTCACCTCGTACACTCCGGGCAGGAGGTTGGACAGGGTGGCCCTGCCCTGGCTGTCCGTCTTGATCTCGTCCACGCTGTGGCCGTCCGCCGCTTTCACCAGGAAAACCGTATCGGGGATAGGGTCGCCAGTATCGGCGTCCTTTTTGTAGACGATGAGGTTGGGCCGCTTCTGATTCTCAATGGTGATGGTGCTGGTCTGGCCCGGAAACAGCTCCACATGGTACTCCTGAAGGTCGAGGATGTGGTCGGAAACAGTGGCCGTTTCTTTCACCGAATATACTCCCGGCTCCAGTTTAACGATGTTGATTTCTCCGTCCTGGTCGGTGATGCGGTCAAGATAATGGGTGCCGTCCTCAATGCGGGCGATGCGGAAATGGACGCCGCCCAGCCGGGTGCCGTCCGAGCTGGTCTTGATAAGCCGCAGGGCGGGCTTGGGTGTGTTGGTGAACACAAAATTGGCGTTCTCGTCCGGGTTCACCTGCACCACCCGCACAGCATCGTCCACCAGGTAGCCCTCCGGCGCTTCCAGCTCCCGCACCTCGTATGCGCCGGGGGTCAGCTTGGACAGGTCGATCTCGCCGTTAATATCGGTGGTGAACTCCTGCCGGTAGCTGCCGCCCACCAGCTTGAACTCAAAGCGGACGTTGGGCAGGGATTTCATGGTGATGCTGTCCACCTTGATAAGATGGATGCCCGGTTTCAGGGAATTGAAAAAGACCAGCTCCCGCGTCTGCGTTTCACCGGCCT
>CATKZW010000074.1 GCA_949841465.1 uncultured Oscillospiraceae bacterium | reverse complement strand
CACCCTGCGGCTGACCGCCAGCCAGTACGCCCACCTACGCCGTCAGGCAGAGGCGTCCGGGCTGAAAATGGAGCCGCTGCTCCGCCAGCTCATTATGGGCGTGAACCTCCGCCCCCGGCCCCCCGACACCTATGCCGCCCTGCTGCGGGAGCTAAACGCCATCGGGACAAATATCAATCAGATCGCCCACAACACCAACGCCAGAAAGGAGGCGGGCCAGACCGATATTGACGAGGCCGTGAAGCTGGTGCGGCAGGCATACCGGTTGATAAAGGAGGCCCTGTAATGGCCTACGATAAAATTATCACCGTCCGTTCCCGACTGGACCATTGTGTGGACTATGTGCTGAACCATGAAAAAACCGACATGGCCGCTGTGCTGGATTACATTGGCCGGACAGATAAAAACGCCCTGCCAGACGGCCGCTCCGTTTTGGAGACGGCCATCAACTGTGATCTGGAGAGCGCCTATCAGGATATGCAGGAGACCAAGCGCCGCTGGGGAAAGCCCGGCGGCGTTTTAGGGTATCACCTGATCCACGCCTTTGCCCCCGGAGAAGTCACCCCGAAACAGGCCCATGAGATCGGTGTGGAGTTCGCGTCCCGGCTGCTGGGGGACCGCTACGAGGCGGTCATTTCCACCCATTTAGACCGGGACCACCTGCATTGTCATATCCTGTTCAACTCCGTTTCCTTTGTGGACGGGGCTAAGTACAAGAATACTTTTAAGGACTACTACGGGGATATTCGCGGCATTTCCAATGAAGTCAGCCGCACCCACGGCCTTTCCGTGATCGAGCCGGGAGAGGGCGGCAGGCACTATGCGGAATGGGACGCGGAGGCCCAAGGCAGGCCCACTCTCCGGGCACTGGTCCGGCAGGACATTGAGGCCGCCATCGCCAGCGCCTACACCATGAAAACCTTCTGGCAGCAGCTGGAGGAGCTGGGCTATACCGTCAAGCGGGGGGCCAATGTCAAGCACACCGCCGTCAAGCCCCCCGGAGGCCAGCGGTTTTTCCGGCTGGACAGTCTGGGCGGCGGCTACACGGAAGCGGACATTCAAGCCCGGCTGTCCGGCGTCCGTTCCGGCGAGGCCCCGCCGTCCGCTCCAGCCAGCCCATCCTTCCACCCCCTCGTCCAGCCGCTGATGCCGGGCCGGAGATACCGGCCAAAAGGCGGCATCCCCGGCAGGCCCCGCAAACTGAAAGGCTTGCGTGCCCTCTACTTCAAGTATCTCTATCTGCTGGGGGCTGTCCCGAAGCGCCGTCCGAAAAAACGGGCGGCGTTCGTCTCACGGGCGGAGATCATCAAGTTTGACCGCTATCAAGAGCAATTCCAATATCTGATGAAAAACCGCATTGAGACAGCAGACCAGCTATCCATGCAGTATGACGCGCTGCAAGCCAGCATCGACGCACTGACGGACCAGCGGCGGGAACTGCATAGAATCCGCCGCGCCGGTCATGGTGGCGGCACTGTGACGGACGAGATCACCGGCCTGACCGCCAAATTGCGGGAGCTGCGCCGGGAGTTGAAATTGTGTGCCCGCATTGAGAAAGGCATTTCCGCAGTACAGGAGACAGTGCGGGCCGATACCAGCGAAGCAAGGAGCGTGATCCATGAAAAAACTGATAAAAGCGGACCTCAGCGGCATTTTGAAACTGGCCGGAGAACACCAGCCGATCATGGACGGGAGCGTTGAACGGAGTATTGCCCTGCTGCAACGCCGCAGGCATACCGACTATTTGTTTCTGGCCCATCGCGGGCGCTGCCGGTTGTCCGACCTGCCAACGGTGTACGAACCCGGCGCTCCCGCAAATCTGGAATGGCTGGCCTGCCAGGGCGTCACAGCATGGCCAGTGATTGCCCTCTTTCTCCGTGCGGACAAAACCGTGGAGGGCCAGCCCTGGGGCAGTGTTACCCTGCTGAACCACCAGACAGCCGCAGAGGATGTGCGTATCTTCTCCGCCCTGCCGGAGAGCCAGCGGGAGCGGCATATCCGTCTGCTTTCCAAACGGTATGCCAACCATACCTGTTACTGCTCTATGCTGGAAGTCATTCAATATCTGAAAACAGGAAGGGGTGAAAGTCAATGGATGTAAGCGGTGATGTGGCCGACCTGATGGTGAAAGAGAGCATCCAGCTCACCGAGGCCAGTATCAAGCTGCTGGCGGCAGGCGGCACCAGTCTGGCGGCGCTGCTGTGGGCGCTGGCAAAGGAGGACAAAAAGCTGGTGGGCAAGGCTGGCATGGGCCGCCTGCTCCGGGAGAACAAGGAGCTGAAGGTGTTCCAGATCAAGGAGAGCGACCTTGCGGAGTTCCGGGCCTATGCCAAGAAAAATGTCCTCTACTCTGTTGTAAAGGACAAACGGAGAACAGACGGCGTGGTGGACCTTGTGACGAATGTGGATTTTGTGTCCCAAGTCAACCTGTTCATGGAGCGGCGGGGCTACGGCGCTCCCGCCAGAGGAAAGGAGGACGGGGAGCCAAAAAAAGCCGTCCCCCGCGCTCGGCCCGGCAGCTCCTCACCACAGCGCGGGAGTGGCTCGACGCCATCGCAGAGCGAGAGGAGGACGACGAGGACTACTGACGCCCCCGCCAAGGTGGGGGACATTCCCACAGTCAAGGGACGGCTGGCCGCTCTGCGGGCCGCGTCCGAGGGGATGAAGGAACCGGGCAAGGCCCCGCAGCGGCAGGCCCCCAAGCGCCCGCCCCAAACACGATAAAATGGAGGTAATTTTTTATGGCAAATCTGGAACAGATCGTCTCCCAAAAGGCTGAGAATGACACCCGCTGGAAGGCACAGCAGCAGTCGGAACGGGAAAACACCGTCGCCTTGCAGGACGCGGGCATTATGCAGATCACCAGCAGCCCGGAGGCATACGCCCGCTACCTGGATATGCAGGGGGACAACCCGGCGTACAGTGTGGGCAACATCGCCCTGGTCATGGTGGCGCTGCCCCAGGCCACCGTGTTCGGCACCCGTGACCGCTGGCGGGCCCTGAACCGCTCCGTTATGGGCGAGGAAATGAACAACGGCGTGAAAATCTTCGCCAGGGACCCCATGAGGCGGGGGTACGTTCTGGCTGACGCTTATGATGTGAGCCAGACCCAGGGCCGGGATATGAAACGCTCCGTTTTGAAGGAGGGCGGTAAGGGCATGGAGACCGCGCTGACTACGGTACTCAACTACGCCGTGGCTCCCGTGGTCATTGACAAGGAGCTGCCCGTTCCCGCCTACTATGACCCCGGCAGCATAGAGCTGGCCATCAACCCCGATTTCCCCGACCATGAGGCGTTTGCCGCCATCGCCGCGGAGGTGGCGCAGTCCCGCTTCCACGCCAAGGGCGCGACCCCCGGCTACAACCGGGCCGAGTGTGAGCTGGACGCCCAGAGCGTGTCTTACATCCTCTGCCGCAGGTTCGGGATCGAGCGGCCTATGCCGGAGACGGAACGCCTGCCGGAGCTGTATGACGGCTGGGAAACCGAGGACCGCAGGCACGCACTGGACACCATTCAGGACATGAGCAAAAAAATAGGCCGCTCCATTGACAAAAATCTGGAGGCGGATAAACAGCGGACCCGGATCCCGCCCCGCCGTCCCGGAAGGTAGAGCCGGAATAGGGGTGTTTTTCCCCTTTGAGAGACTAATCCGCCGCCCGTCCCCCGTCAAGGCCGGACGATTGCTGGCGCAATCGTCCGCGAGCCGGCCAGTCGGCAGACTGGCCGGACCTTGACAGGGGCCGTTCGCCGGATTTTTTAGTCACCAAGGGGAAAACACCCCAAAAGCCGCTTGTCAGCGGCTTTTGCTATCCTGGGGAGCTGGCGGACCTGACGGGAGCGCCAGCAACCCTTCCAGCGCCCCGCCGTAAGCCGTCGGCGGGGCGGCAAGCCCGGAAATGCGGCTCAATTTGAGACGCATTTCGACATTACTTGAAATTGGAGGTTATCTGCATGAAACGCATCACACCCCTGCTGATGGCGGTGATTCTGGCCTGCGCCATGACCTGCCCGGCCCTGGCCGCGGAGGCGCCGGAGGGGACTGCCCCCGTCCGGCCCGCCGCCCTGTACCCCACGGAGATCGTGGAAACCGAGACGGGCAGCGGCCGCCGTTTGGAGAAAGTCTATCTGCTCACCGCAGCCGACAATCCGGCCAATATCCCCACCGCTGATTTTGAGCGGGAGGGATACCGCTATACCCTGCTGGACGTGACCCGGCAGGACTACACCGAGAGCGAGACCAGAGAACACACCGAGACCGTCACCCTGGACAGCGGCACCAAGGACATGGACAAGATCATGCCCCAGCTCGCCGCCACGCGGGAAGTCACCACCGAGGACGGCTTTACCGGCATCCTGACCCTGGACACCGCCAGTATCGCCGTGGAGGCTGCGGGCTATGGCTCATCCTCCCGCACCGTTACCGCCACCCGCACCTATCCCAATCTGTCCGACGCCGACTCCTCCCTGATCCCCAAGACTATTACGGACGGCGGGCGGACACTGACCCTGGCGGACGTTCAATGGCTGGAGGCCGGGGAGTTTTACAACGCCACCGCCAGCTACACCGGCACCGCTACCAGCAAATACGCCACCGGCTATGTTATCACCGCCGAATACGCCGGCGAGGTGGTCAAGACCATCAGCGGCGAGATGATCTATACGGCGGTGTTCAGCGGCACCCCCATCAATGCCCCCGTCCAGAACGAACCGGGAGCAGAGGATAACAGTACGGAGACCCAGCCGCCGGAGCCGGCAGAACCCGGCAGCTCCAGCGGGAGCGGCCTGAAATGGCTGCTGATCCTGCCCATCGGGGCGGGGGCGGCAGGGCTGGCCTTCCTGGGGAAGTTCCTGCTGAAAAAATACAAGGCTAAAAAAGAATGGAAGGAGTACACCACATGAAGAAATGGAAAACCACACTGTTGTCCACCGCCCTGCTGCTGGCTCTGGCTGTGACCCCGGCCCATGCGCTGGAATATACCTTTGACGGCCCTCCCACCGGGGATTTTGGCACCCCCACCAGCACGGAGGACATCATCCAGACCGGGGCGGAACCCGCCAACAAGGACAGGAGCAAGAGCAGCGCCCTCATTCCTCCCGGTTTTGGGACACCCACCAGCTACTTGCCCAACTCCGGGGAGTACCTGACCCCGAACCTCGCGGCGGACGGCCCCCTGAGCGGGAGCTACACCCTCACCGTGACAGGCGGCACGGGCGGCGGTACACCGGCCCTCCCCGGCGTGGTTGACACCTCCGCGCCCACCAGTCCGGCCTATCCCACCACCAGCGGCCCCGTCACCGCCTTTACCGATGTGACCGCCGACCTCTATTACAGCAACGGCAGTTTGGGGACATTGGAGATCCCGTCCATTGGCCTGTCGGTCAAGATCATGCAGGGGACGGACAGCGCCGCGCTGAAAAAGGGCGCGGGCCACTTCACCAACACCAGCATCTGGGGCGGCAATGTGGCGCTGGCCGGGCACAACCGGGGGGTAAATAACCATTTCGGGAAAATCCATACGCTTGACACGGGCAATACCATCACCCTCACCACGGCCCTGGGAACCCGCACTTACGCCGTTACCAGTGTGGCAAAGGTTGACGTGATGGACAATACCATGCTGGAGGCCACCAGTGACAACTGCATTACGCTGTTTACTTGTGTAATGAATGAGAGCGAGTACCGCTGGTGTGTCCGGGGGGTGGAAATTTAACGAAAAATGCGTCTCAGTTCGAGACGCATTTCCCGACGTGATATTGCATTTTTAGACAAATTCCCTTGAATGTAGTATAATAATTGTAGGAAAACCAACCTAAAAACTACATTACAGGAGGAAAACGACCATGAAAAAAGCAGGATTGACCGCCCGGCTCACCGCCGCCATTCTGGCCCTCTCCCTACTCCCTGTCCCTGCCCTGGCCGCCGCGCCCCCGGCAAGTGCTGTCCGGGTAAGCAGCTATAAAGGCAATACCCTGGCAGTTGGAGAGCGAAGCGGCCTTATCATCGGCCCCAGCGGGACGGAGTACACCGTTACCTCCAGCGACCCGGACACGGTGCTGGTGGAGCAGATCACAGGCTTTTGGGTGGCCGTAGCCAAGGCAGAGGGAACCGCTGAGATCACCGCCGCCAACCGTGCCGGAGAGAGCGGAACCCTGACGCTTACCGTTGGCTCCGGCACTTCCGCCGCTCCAACGGCTCCCGCCAACGACAACAGCGCAGGCCAGCCGGAAAATCTGGATGTGCGGCAGGAACTGATACGGCTTATCAATCAGACCCGCAAGGCCAACGGCGTATCGGAACTGATGGTAAACGAGGCCCTGATGAACGCAGCCCAGACTATTTCGGACAAGCGGTATTCCTGGCATCACTCCCAGGAGGAATGTGAAGCCGCACTCGCCAGCGGCTACCCTTACGGTTTTGGCGTAAATCTGACAGTATTCACCGGCGTCGCCACAGAGGACGCCGCCCAGCACGCCCTGGAAAACTGGATCAATTCTCCCGGCCACTTTGAGACTATGCTAAAGCCGGCCTGCGACAGCATTGGCGTGGGCGTGACTGAAAGCGGCGGCGTGACTTACTGTTATATGTTCATCGGCCAGCCGAATACCCACAACCCCTACGAATAACTGAATATGGACACGGAAAGGCCGTTCAGCCCCAGGCTGGAGGGCCTTTTCCCTGCCCGAAATGCGTCTCAAGTTGAGACGCATTTCGACACATTTCCCCATGACCGTCCTGCCGCACAGGGCGGCGTTTTTATATCCCCGAAAAATGAGAACGGGAAAAGAACTTCCAATCACGCATGAAAGGAGGATTTTCCCAACTTTTCAGGGGAGTTACAGTTTCCTTTCATGCACGAACATGAACAGGAGGCTATATGAAAAACCGTATTACCGCATTATTTCTGGCAGTCGTCTCCATCCTCAGTATGCTGACGGCTCCCGCCAGCGCCGCCACGCGCAGCACCGCCGCGCCGGACACCATCAAGATGGAGGACTGCACCCACAACGGCGTATCCTACGTTTCCCCCAGCCTGGGGACGTGCTACCTCCACCAGATGACCTTTGACTACAACAAACAGAGTACGATTGGCTTCTGCGCGGAAAAGGGCAAGGGTATGGGCTGGTCGCTGGAGGGACACACCTGGGATAATCCCCGGTCCGTTTCAGATCCCACTGTATCGACCATGATGGCCTACTACTACGCCCACTCCACCGGCGTATTCACCGACGAGGCCCGCGCTCTGGGTGTGGACGATGTGTGGGACAGCGGCTACGCATGGACCATGAACGCTTGGGTACAGGCGATTATCTGGCGCTATAAGTCCGGTCTGCTCTCCGATCCCGTTGTGGCCTGCGCCGAGGAACTGCTGTGCGTTTACAACAATCTGGAGCATACCAGCTATACCAGTATTGACGATACCATGGACGGTAAATCGTTCCGCGACCGCGCCCAGTATATTCTGGATTTGGGAAATCAGGGCGTATGGGGCGAGTGCAGCGTTTATGAGTTCAATTATGCCGGACCCGGCTCCAACTATCACCCCGCAAATGATGTGCAGGCCGTTATGGTGGGCGAGCTGAACATCACCCGCCAAAAATATGAGCTTACCGTCAAAAAGGTAGACAGTACCAACCCCAACAAGGGTCTTGCCGGGGCGCGGTTTATGGTACGTTCGGAAAACGGGACCTACTCAAAAGAAATCGTGACAGGGAGAGATGGGACTTATACCCTGTTCGGCCTGGATGCGGGCACTTATGCCGTAACCGAGCTGGAGGCCCCGGAGGGCTACGAGATCGACAACGCTGGACCGCAGTACGTTGTCCTGCCCAGCAATGGCAACAACACCGTGACCGTCACCTTTGCGG
>CATKZW010000073.1 GCA_949841465.1 uncultured Oscillospiraceae bacterium | reverse complement strand
TGCTCTCTGCAAACACGCCGACTTCGGCCCTAGGGTCAGCATGAAGCGAAAACGCTTTTCCGCCGCCCTTGACCCTGACCGTTTCCTGCAAATTTTATTTGCCAAATCTTAAATGCTGTTGCCCTGGCCAAAGCAGCGGCAAAGCAAAGCCCCCGCGCGCCGCGGGGGCCGGCTTAGAGCAGGTTGGTGAGGGTGGGCAGCTCCGCCTCCACCAGCAGCTCAATCTGGGTGAGCAGCCGGGCGTTGACGGCGGCGTACTCGGCGGGCTGCTTCTCGCCGCCCTCCAGGAAGGCCAGGGCCTCGTCCATGGAGATGAGGATGGCGTCGGTGTCGGTGTGGCGCAGGGTGAGATGGAGATAGCCCTCGTGCTCCATCCAGCGGTCCTTGGCCTGGCGGGTGAGCCGGGCGGCCTGGTCCCAGTCCTCTCGCTCAACCTGCTCCTGGGCCTGGGTGAGCAGAGCGGTGAGCTGGCCGGTGACGCTGTTCAGATGCCAGATGTGCAGGCCGGACAGGGCGGCCAGCAGGGCGATGAGCCCGATGGAAACATACAGCCGCTTCACTTTCCCGCCTCCTTTTTGGGTACGCAGTAGGTATTGCCTCCCTCGTCCACGGTGAGCAGGAACGCCTGGCGGGGGGAGTGGAGCCCGTGGACGGCCAGCTGCTTTTCCAGCCAGATCTCCTCGTAGCCCGTTCCCTTCAGGTTGTGCTCCAGCAGCCGCCCGTCGCTGATGAGCACCACGGGGAGCCCCGTCTCCTGGGTGGTCACCCCCATCTGGGCGGCGGTGGCGGGTTTGTCGGCGGCGTAGGGCAGCACGGACAGCTGGCCGTTGGTCTCCAGCAGGGCGAACTTAATGGATTTGAAGTCGGCGTAGCCCTGTATGCGCAGCTCCTCCATCAGCTCGTCCAGGGTGAGGCGGTTCTTTTTCAGCTCCGCCTCCAGCACCTGGCCGTTTTCCACGATGACGGAGGGCCGCCCGCACAGCAGCGCCCGGAACCGAATGGACCGGGTGCACAGCACCGAAATGATGGTGGACAGGGACAGCAGCACCACAATGGGGATGAGCCCGGACAGCAGGGGGATGCCGTTGTCCTGCATGGGGACGGAGGCCAAATCGGCGATGATGAGGGTGAGCACCAGCTCGGAGGGCTCCAGCTGGCCGATCTGGTGCTTGCCCAGCAGGCGGATGCCCGCGATGATGAACAGGTAAAGGACGACTGTGCGTATGAGTACTACGAACACAAAAACACCTCGTTTCTGGAAAATTGGGCAAAAAAGGGGGCCCCGCAAAACCGCTTTTTGGTTTTGTGGGGAGAGGAGGAGCAAGGAAGCCGTTAGGCGGCAAAGCCGCCCCAGGCCTAAGCCGCGCAAAGCGCGGCCCACGGCAAATTTCGTTTTCGCCGTTAGGCGGAAACGAAATTGAGCGGACTTTGCGACGACGTCATTTTGCCCTTGGGATGGGGCGGATATGCCATCGGTTTGTCCAAAACTCCAATTTTCGTAAGAAAAGAAAAAAGTGGTCGGGATTTCCTTGATTTTTCAGGGCGGAATCAGTAAAATAAACGAAGTTAATATAAGGTGGGATGCGCTCTTGAAAGCGACTTTGATTTTGTCCAACGGCGCGGTGTTCCGGGGGGATGCCATCGGCGCCATGGAAGACCGGGTGTGCGAGATGGTGTTCAACACCTCCATGACCGGCTACCAGGAAATCCTGACCGACCCCTCCTACGCCGGACAGGGCGTAGTGATGTCCTATCCCCTGATGGGCAACTATGGCGTGAACCACGAGGACAACGAGTCCGCCCGGCCCTGGGCGGAGGCGCTGGTGGTGCGGCATTTGTCCCCGGTGGGCAGCAATTTCCGCTGTGAGGGCAGTCTGGGCAGCTATCTGCGCGAAAACCATATTGTGGGCATCCAGGGTGTGGACACCCGTGCCCTGACCAAGCTTCTCCGCAGCCAGGGGACCATGAACGGCATGATTACCTGTGCGGAGCATTTTCATGTCCGGGAGGTTATGGACAAGCTGGCGGCCTACCGGGTGTCGGGCACCGTGGAGCGGGTGACCCGGGCGGAAAAAGAGGTGTTCCCCGCGCTGACGGGGCAAAAGCTCCGGGTGGCCCTGATGGACTACGGCGTGAAGCAGAACATGATCGAGTGCCTGCGCAAGCGCGGCTGTGAGGTGACGGTGTTTCCCGCCCACACCCCGGCCGGGGACATCCTGGGCGGCGGCTACGACGGCGTGATGCTGTCCAACGGCCCCGGCGACCCGGCGGACAACGTGGACATTATCAAGGAAGTCCGGGCGCTGTACGAATCCGATATTCCCATGTTCGCCGTCTGCCTGGGCCACCAGCTTTTGGCCCTGGCCACCGGCGCGAAAACCCATAAAATGGTGTTCGGCCACCGGGGGGGCAACCACCCGGTGAAGGATCTGGAGGCCGGCCGGTGCTTCATCACCAGCCAGAACCACGGCTACGTGGTGGACGGGGACAGCGTGGACCCGTCCGTGGCCCAGGTGTCCCATGTGAACGTGAACGACAACACGGTGGAGGGGCTGAAGTACAGGCGGCCCAACTGCTTTACCGTCCAGTTCCACCCCGAGGCCAGCCCCGGCCCCGAGGACACGGAATATCTCTTCGACCGCTTCATTGCTTCCATGGGAGGTGACCGGTAATGCCCAAGGACACGAACATTAAAAAGGTGCTGGTGCTGGGCTCCGGCCCCATTGTCATCGGCCAGGCCGCCGAGTTTGACTACGCCGGCACCCAGGCCTGCCGCGCCCTGAAGGAGGAGGGGGTGGAGGTGGTGCTGGTCAACTCCAACCCCGCCACCATCATGACGGACAAGGATATCGCCGACCACGTCTACATCGAGCCGCTGAACGTGGACAGCGTCACCCAGATCATCCAGATGGAGCACCCCGATTCGGTGCTGCCCACCCTGGGCGGGCAGACGGGGCTGAACCTGGCCATGGCCCTCCACGAGAACGGCACGCTGGCGAAATACGGCGTGCGCCTGCTGGGCACCAGCCCCGAGTCCATCCACAAGGCGGAGGACCGCCAGGGCTTCAAGGACTGCATGGAGTCCATCGGCCAGCCCTGCGTCACCTCCGACGTGGTGGAGAGCGTGGACGCCGCCGTGGCCTTCGCCGAGCAGATCGGCTACCCGGTGATCGTCCGGCCCGCCTACACCCTGGGCGGCACCGGCGGCGGCATCGCCTATGACGAGCTGTCCCTGCGGGAGATTGCCGACCGGGGCATCCACCTCAGCCGGGTGGGCCAGGTGCTCATCGAGCGGTGCATCGCCGGGTGGAAGGAGATCGAGTTCGAGGTCATGCGGGACTCCGCCGGCAACGTGATCCAGATCTGCTCCATGGAGAACCTGGACCCGGTGGGCGTGCACACCGGCGACTCCATCGTGGTGGCCCCCACCCAGACCCTTGCCAACCGGGAGTACCAGATGCTGCGCTCCGCCGCCCTGGACATCATCACCGCCCTGGGCATCGAGGGGGGCTGCAACTGCCAGTTTGCCCTGAATCCGGATTCCTATGAGTATGCCGTCATCGAGGTCAACCCCCGGGTGTCCCGCTCCTCCGCCCTGGCCTCCAAGGCCACGGGCTACCCCATCGCCAAGGTGGCGGCCAAGATCGCCCTGGGCTACACCCTGGACGAGATCCCCAACGCCGTTACCGGCAAGACCACGGCCTGCTTCGAGCCCACCCTGGACTACTGCGTGCTGAAAATCCCCCGCCTGCCCTTTGACAAGTTCACCACCGCCAGCCGCACCCTGGGCACCCAGATGAAGGCCACCGGCGAGGTGATGGCCATCGCCAACTCCTTCGAGGGGGCGCTGATGAAGGCCATCCGCTCCCTGGAGCTGAATGTGCGGGCCCTGCGCCTGCCCAAGCTGGACAATCTGTACACGGATGAAATTGAGGACCTGCTGGTAAACGTGGACGACGAGCGCCTGTTCGTGGTGGCGGAGGCCATCCGCCGGGGCGTGTCCCCCCGGAAGATCAACTCCATCACCCGGATGGACATCTGGTTCCTGGACCGGTTCAAGAACATCATCGACATGGAGCAGGCCCTGGTGATGTGCAAGGGGGAGCCGGATGCCGACACCCTGTACCGGGCCAAGGAGATGTGCTTTGCCGACAGCTACATCGGCTGGCTGTGCGGTATGGAGCAGAAGGACGTAAAGGCCCTGCGGGAGCGGTACGGCATTGTGCCCTCCTTCAAGATGGTGGACACCTGCGCCGCCGAGTTCGACGCGGAGACGCCCTACTACTACTCCTCCTACGACGGGGAGAACGAGGCGGACACCGGGGACAGCGGCCGGAAAAAGGTGCTGGTGCTGGGCTCCGGCCCCATCCGCATCGGCCAGGGCATTGAGTTTGACTACTGCTCCGTCCACTCCGTTTGGGCGCTGAAGCGGCTGGGGTATGAGACCATCATCGTCAACAACAACCCCGAAACCGTGTCCACCGACTTTGACGTGGCGGATAAGCTGTATTTCGAGCCCCTCACCGCCGAGGACGTGCAGAACATCGTGGAGCAGGAAAAGCCTTGGGGCGCGGTGGTCCAGTTCGGCGGTCAGACCGCCATCAAGCTGGCCAAGGCCCTCACGGAGATGGGCGTACCCATTCTGGGCACCTCCTCCGACGGTGTGGACGCCGCCGAGGACCGGGAGCGGTTCGACGATATTTTGAACCAGTGCCGCATCCCCCGGGCCAAGGGCCAGACGGTGTTCACCACCGAGGAGGCCCTGAGGGCCGCCAACGAGATCGGCTACCCCGTGCTGGTGCGCCCCTCCTACGTGCTGGGCGGCCAGGGGATGGAGATCGCCTACAACGACCGCAACATCACCGACTTCATGCGCATCATCAACCTCACCGTTCAGGAGCACCCCATCCTCATCGACAAATACCTGATGGGCCGGGAGGTGGAGGTGGACGGCGTGTTCGATGGGGAGGACCTGCTGATACCCGGCGTCATGGAGCACGTGGAGCGGGCCGGGGTCCACTCCGGGGACTCCATCTCCGTCTATCCCTCCATCCACGTGGAGGACAAGCACAAGAAGACCATCGAGCGCTACACCCACGACCTGGCCAAGGCTCTGGGTGTCGTGGGCTTGATCAATATCCAGTTCATCATCTACGACGACAAGGTGTACGTCATTGAGGTAAACCCCCGCTCCTCCCGCACCATCCCCTATATCTCCAAGGTCACCGGCGTGCCCATCATCGATTTGGCCACCAAGGTGATGCTGGGCCAGAAGCTGAAGGACCTGGGCTACGGCACCGGCATTTACAGGGAGGCGGACTACTTTGCGGTGAAAATGCCCGTGTTCTCCTTTGAAAAGCTGGCGGATGTGGACACCGGCCTGGGACCGGAGATGAAGTCCACCGGCGAGGTGCTGGGCATCGCGGAGTCCTTCCCCCAGGCGCTGTTGAAGGCGTTTAAGGGGGCCAACATGCGGGCGCCCAAGAAGGGCGGGCGCATCATCCTCACCGTGAAGGACGAGGACAAGGGGGAGGCCATCGGCATTGCCAGGGGCTTTGCGGACCTGGGGGTGGAGATCCTGGGCACCGAGGGCACCTGCCAGACGCTGGGGAAGGCGGGCGTGCCCTGCACCCCGGTGGCCCGGGTGTCCGAGCGGCACCCCAACATCATGGACATGCTCGCCTCGGGGACCATTGATCTGGTCATCAACACCCCCACCCGAGGCAGGAAGCAGAACACCGACGGCTTCAGGATCCGCCGCGCCGCGGTGGAGCACTCCGTGGGCTGCGTCACCGCCATCGACACGGCCCGAGCCCTGCTTACCGCCCGCCAGCAGGGCAGGAGCCGGGACCTCCAGGCCATCGACATCACAACGATTTAAGAAGCGGTGAAACCGTTTAGAGTGAACTGCACTCAGGCCGTCTGACAGGCGGAGCGCAGTAAAAAGTGAGAAAGGGAGCGAAGAGCGTGAAAACGGACCATGTGAAAAAGGTGAATTATGTGTACCTGCTGGCATACATCCTGGTGCCCGCGGCCCTGGCGGCCCTGGGCCTGTGGATCGGTTACACCTTCTACCATGACGGAGGCGTGGGAGCGGTGATCTTTGACATGTGTGTTCCCATCCTGGCCATCCTCTGGTGGGTTTTTGGCGGCAGGATCATCTACAGCATCGCCAAAAAGCGGATGCTCAAGAAGCTGGATGAGGCGGAAATAGACCGCCGCCAGATCTTCTACAGCGACGGCTGTGTGGTGTCCATGGACATCAGGCAGGCCAAGGTGGCAATGCTGTTTTTCTGGAACCCCTTTGCGCTCTATGTGCTGCCCGCCGGCCGGGTCACCCGTGCGTGGACGGACGACGGCGCGGGCGGAGTGGGCATCCTCCGGGGCACCAGCCGGGTGAGCTTTCTGTTCGAGGTGGACGGCGTCAAGATCCGGGTGAACACCTTCGTCTCCAACCAGCGCTGGAAGCTGAACGACGACAAGGTGCTGGAGGGCATCTCCAAGGCGGATCTGTGGGTACAGGTGCTGGAGCAGGCCCGGCAGCAGGGTGCGGAGGTCTGACATGGGGCTGCTGGACGGCATTTTGAGGCGGCGTCAGCCCGACTGGTGCCGTGAGTGCAGGCTGGAGATGGAGGAGAGCGGCGAGCAGCTCTTTGCCCTTCCCTGCATGAGCGTGGGCCACTACGTAGAGCATACGGACCCGGAGTTTTATCAGGAAAACCTGTACGCCGTGGCCCAAAGGGCGGATATTCCCCCCGGCATGTATGCCTGCGCCGCCATTCAGTACCGCTGCTCCGGGTGCGGCAAGCGGGTGACGGTGCTGAACCCCTTCCTCCCCGTGCGGGACCAGGAGAAGCGGGAGGGGAGCATCGTATTCCGAAACGGGGAGCTGGACGACGTTTGGCGGCAGTGACGATTGGGTAAACGATGGTGAAAAGTATGGCCTCCGGCCGGGCCGGAAGCCGGTAAAAAGGAGAGAGCGTCATGAAGCATCAGCTTGTGATCGTGCTGGATTTTGGAGGGCAGTACAATCAGCTCATCGCCCGCCGGGTGCGGGACCACGGCGTGTACTGCGAGGTCAAGCCGTACACCACCCCGCTGGACGAGCTGCGGGCCATGGACCCCATCGGCATCATCTTTACCGGGGGCCCCAATTCCGTCTATCTGGAGAGCTCCCCCCATGTGGACCCGGCAATCTTCACCTGGGGCGTGCCCATTCTGGGCATCTGCTACGGCTGTCAGCTGATGGCCCATACCCTGGGGGGGCGGGTCACCGCCGCCCAGGAGGATTCCGCCCGGGAGTACGGCAAGACCGCCACCTATTTTGAGACGGGGTGCAGGCTGTTCCGGGGCCTGCCCGAGACCAGCGTCACCTGGATGAGCCACGGGGACTATATGGAGAAGGTGCCGGAGGGCTTTACGCTGGCCGCCCGGTCGGACGCCTGCCCCAACGTGGCCATTGCGGACGAGGAGCGGGGCTTCTATGGCGTACAGTTCCACCCGGAGGTGGAGCACACCCAGTACGGAGGGGATATGCTGCGCAACTTCCTTTATGAGGTGTGCCATGCGGCGGGAGACTGGACCATGGGGGACTATAAGCGTTCGGCGGTGGCCTCCCTGCGGGAGAAGATCGGGGACGGCAGGGTGCTGCTGGCCCTCAGCGGCGGTGTGGATTCCTCCGTGGCGGCGGCCCTGCTGGCCGAGGCGGTGGGAGAGCAGCTCACCTGCGTGTTTGTGGACCACGGCCTCATGCGGAAGAATGAGGGGAACGAGGTGGAGCAGGCGTTCTCCAAGTGGGCGATGAACTTTATCCGGGTTGACGCTGAGGAGCGGTTCCTGGCTAAACTGGCCGGGGTGGACGACCCGGAGCGGAAGCGGAAGATCATTGGGGAGGAGTTCATCCGCGTCTTTGAGGAGGAGGCCAAGAAGGTGGGGGCCGTGGACTACCTGGCCCAGGGCACCATCTACCCCGACGTGATTGAGTCCGGGGTTGGGAACGCCGCCGTCATCAAGAGCCACCACAACGTGGGCGGCC
This sequence comes from uncultured Oscillospiraceae bacterium, assembly GCA_949841465.1. GTDB lineage: Bacteria > Bacillota > Clostridia > Oscillospirales > Oscillospiraceae > Enterenecus. The sequence continues at coordinate 583 of CATKZW010000073.1, read as the reverse complement.
TGCCGGACTACGTGGACTTCAAGGAGATTGTGGAGCCCCTGCGGTTGCTGTTCAAGGACGAGGTGCGCCGGCTGGGCCGGGAGCTGGGCCTGCCGGAGTATCTGGTCTCTCGCCAGCCGTTCCCAGGGCCGGGGCTGGCCATCCGGGTCATTGGCGAGGTGACAAAGGACAAGCTGGACATCCTCCGGGAGGCGGACGCCATTTTCCGGGAGGAGATGGCCAAGGCAGGGGAGGACAAGAAGCTGAGCCAGTTCTTTGCCGCACTGACCAATATGCGCTCCGTTGGGGTAATGGGGGACGGCCGGACCTACGACTACGCCCTGGCCCTGCGGGCGGTGAACACCGCCGACTTTATGACGGCGGACTGGGCGCGGATTCCGTTTGAACTGCTGGATCGGGTGAGCGTGCGCATTGTTAATGAAGTGCCCCATATCAACCGGGTGTTGTATGATATCACCTCGAAGCCTCCCGCCACGGTGGAATTTGAATAATATTGATTTTCAAAACCACGCTATATACTGCGATTAAAGGCAAAAGTGCCGCGGGGCGGGGACACAAATGTTTTTGTGCGGGGGGGGGCGGA
>CATKZW010000072.1 GCA_949841465.1 uncultured Oscillospiraceae bacterium | reverse complement strand
AAACAGGCGGGAGATGAGGTTGGGATGCATCAATATCCAAGCGACATCAATCGGGAAGAATACGAGCAGATACGAGAGGATTTGGAAGGAGCGCGGAAAAAGACGCGCCCAAGAGAGTACGATTTGTTAGACACGTTTTCCTCCTTCGGCAATAGCCGTAAAATTTCCGCCAAATGGCGGCATCGGGGTCAGGGAATTCCCCTGCAAGTGTGCGGGATGTACATCCGCGCGATGCTTGCGCCCTCGCCGCCAGGGGGCGGCGAGGGCCTCCGGCCCCGCTGGGGCCGTTTTCGAGCGGTAAAGTGATTGTATTCTGAAAGGGCAAAGAGCGGGGAACGCAGTATTCAGGGTGCTGTACTATGCGGCAGTCATTCACATTTCAGAGCACATAATGGCTTTTGCCCAGGGGTCCACGCAGACACCCATATTCCCGTAAAAAAGAGGCTGGGGGTCACGTCTAACCCCCAGCCTACAACATAAATGCCTCAATGAAGCGGCAGTATTTCCTTTTTCAAAATGTCTCCAATCGTTTGGAATGTCTGGGCCAGCTCGTAGGATTCCGCGATGGAGTCCTCAATTTCATCCGGCCTCATGCGGGTACACTCTGTCCAGCAGCGGACGTTTTCCACTGTGGGTGTCAGAAGCACAGCCTTCTCATAAGCTTTGCAAAAAATTCCGGCAATTTTTGCTCTCTGCTCAATTTCAGCATCCGCCTGGTCAATTTCATAAACAGCCGCCAGCATTTCCTCTGTTGCGGATTCCTGCTCCTCCGGCGGTAGCCGCTGGACAGCTTTCAGGATTTTCCAGCCTCGGTTGACGGACACTTTTTGTTTTCCAGAGCCTCTTTCAGTGATGGGGGAGCGTTCTCGGCCAATTGCGCGATCCTGCCCATGGCCTGCTCCCCGATGCCAACGGCCTGAGCCATTTCCTTGCGGGTGTCCGTAGGCGAGTAACCTTTCGGTGAATTCACCAAAAGGTCGGTGCGGGTTCCCTGGTTTGCCCTTGCCCTGGCTTCGATCTCCGGTCTCAGTTTCAGCGCGATTTTGCCCAGCTCCCATTTATCCAGGTTACGGCGTCCCTTCTGGGTGTCCAGCGCCCACTGTCTGGCCTCCAGCAAATCAGCGAAGGAAAACACCTTCATCGTGAACGGCAGACTGTGCTTTTCGCAGATTCGGAAACGATTGTGGCCGTCGATGACCACCATATCCTCGTTGACGATGATGGGAGCGTAGCAGCCGTTTTCCAGAATATCCGCTTCTAACGCAGAAAACTGCTCCGCGCTCAAGGGCGGGAGCAGTTGTTCCATCTCTGGCAGGATGACGGGCATCCGTTCAGAGCTGCTGTATTCGGTCTTTGTGTTTTGCAAATTACCATTCCTTTCAGTTTGAATTTGAGCTTCCGCTGAGATTTGCCGTTCTACCCAATCCGGTTCCTGACAGGCAACCCTGCTCGGCGCTGTGTCGTATGGCTTCTCTTGGCCCGCTCCCTCAAACTGAAATCATGGCAGGCTTCCCCGAAAAAGTATCTGATTGGACGGTCATTCACTTTTTCCAGGGTATAACAATACCCCGGAACAGCGTGTGTTCCACAAATGATGTCCAATTAGATTATGAAAGAAGCCTGTTAGAATGTGGTTTAATTACAAGAAAATAAAAGTTCCAATTATTCGCTGTGCTTTAAGAATAGCATTGTTGGGAAAGAATGTCAAGATAGAAGCAGAAACTTCAAAGGACTTATTTTCGTCAATCGACCTGTTCCAGTGCAACTAGCTTGCTGTAAAAGTCTGCTTGCAATGCTTCAAACAGCAAGCCGCCCTCCATCCAACCAGCACCGGAGCGAATGACACCTGTTTCCCGCTCCCGGTAACGGACATTTTTCGCCAAACCCGCCAAAGGCAGACGCAGAGAGCGCCGGTAAGCGCGGGAACACACCTGCACAAAGTTGACTACAGCCAGGGACTTATCTTTGCTTACGGCCATTACTGCGTCATAGGAGTGGTTTTCCCGGTAGGAGGCCAACCGGTAGCAGTCTCCATTGTGGAACACCGGGGCGTACTGCCGGTATTCTTGGATCTGCTGCGGAATGAGGGCCAGCTCTTCCTCGGACAGTTTGCCCAGGTCCAACTCATAGCCGAAACAGCCAGGCAGAGATACCCGCCCCCGGGTGGCAAAGGGAGTGACGCGCCCGTTGACGTGGCTGGGGCAAGCGGCAACATGGGCCCCCGTGGCGGAATAGGGATAGATGAGGGACATCCCTTCCTGGATCACCAGCCGGTCGATGGCCTCGGCGTTATCCGACGTCCAGATCTGGGGGCTGTAGTACAGCATACCCGGATCAAACCGCCCGCCACCGGAGCAACAGTTTTCCAGCAAAACATCGGGGAATTTGGACACCAGCCGCTCCTGGAGCTCATACAGGCCCAGTACATAGCGGTGGGCTGCCTCACCCTGTCGCTGGGGCGGGAGGGAGGTGCTGTAAACGTCGATGAGGGGGCGGTTCATGTCCCATTTCAGGTAGGTGATGGGGGCGGAATTCAGCACCGCCGCGATTTGCTCAAAGACGCAGTCCCGCACCTCCTGCCGGGTCAGGTCCAATACCAGCTGGTCCCGCGCCAGGGTGGGAGCGCGGCCAGGGATGGTCATGGCGTAGTCCGGGTGGGCGCGGTACAGATCAGAGTCGGGGGAAATCATCTCCGGCTCCATCCAAATGCCCAGCTTTACCCCCAGCGCAGCCAGCTCATCTCCCAACCTCTTGAGCCCGCCGGGGAGCTTTTCCTCGTTGACCGTCCAATCGCCCAGACTGGTGGTGGGATCGCTGCGGTGACTAAACCAGCCATCGTCCACCACCAGCAGCTCAATGCCATTTTGTGCCGCCTCCCGCCCCAGCTCCAGCAGCCGATCGTGGTCGAAATCGAAGTAGCACGCCTCCCAGCTGTTGAGAAGCACGGGCCGGGGCTGATGCTGCCCTCGGATGAGATGACCCCGGAAAAAGTCGTGGAAGGTGCGGCTCATGCCGCCAAGACCCTGGTTGGAGCACACCAGCACCGTTTCGGGGGCCTGGAAGCTCTCTCCCGGTTCCAGATGCCAGGAGAATCCATCCGGGTGGATCCCCATGACCGCCCGGACCTTGTTAAACTGATCCAGCTCCGCCTGAGCAAGAAAGTTTCCGGAGTAGACAAAACTTATGCCATAGACCGAACCCTGCTCTTGAGTGGCGGAATGTTCGCACAGCGCCAGGAACGGGTGGTACTGGTGGGAGGAGATGCCCCGCAGGGAGAACGCCTCCTGCTTGCCGAAGGCCAGGGTCCGCCGGTCGATCTCCATCTCCCGAGCCCAGCTGCCGTGAAGGGTGATGAGGTCAAAATCCCGGTTGTCCAGCTCCAGGGAGGCGGACAGGGCGGCGGACAGCTCCACCGGGGCCGTTCCGCCGTTTTCGATGCGGACGCTTCGACAGATGGCGTCCACGTCGTCGAACACTGTGTAGAGCAGATGCACGCGCAGCCCCAGGACCGGGTCGAGACAGACGATCTCCAGAGAGGAGCAGGCGTCCTCTGTGCCAAATGCGGCGGGCAGGCCCTCCAGCGGGGGCTTGCCGGGGAGAATACGGTGGCTCTCGTAGAACAACTCACAGTTCCCGCCGCCCATGGCGTCTATTACCCGCAGGCAGGGTTCCCGGAAGTTTCCGCCGCCCCAGGCGGGATATTCAAAGGGAAACGCGTCATAAAAGGACGCCCGCTCGCCGGGGACCTCGCCGGGGGTGAAGGGCCGCTCATCCAGCCGGAGCAGCTCACACAGGCCGTCATTGGGAACGCTGGGACCGTAGTAGATGTGGCCCAGGAAATTTTCCTTCCCCGCCAGTCCCATGAGGTAGGTGGTGCGAGGGGTGTCCAGCCGGAATACCCGCAAATCGCTGTTGTAAGAGATGGGCATAACTCAGTCTCCGTTCTAAAATAGATTTACTCCGTTGCTGCCCGCAACACAGGCGTACCAGCGTCCGCTGTCTTTCAGGGTGCGCTCACCGGTGGCGTAGTCCACATAGGCCAGGCCAAACCGCTGGTCGTAGCCCTCTGCCCACTCAAAATTGTCGATGAGGGACCATTGGAAATAGCCCCGCACGTCTACTCCGGATTCAATGGCCCGGGACAGCGCCTGAAGATAGCGGGCCAGGAAGTCGATGCGCTGGGGGTCGTGGACCTGACCGTCCAGGAAGAGCTTGTCCCGGCAGGACAGGCCGTTTTCACTGATATAGATGGGCAGATGATACCGCCCCGCCACAAAACGGGGCCCCCATTCCAGAGACTCCGGAGTGATAGTCCAGCCGATGGCGGTACGGGGGCCGCCTACGGGATAGGGAACTGTCTCCGGGCCCTGCTCCCCCATGCGGGCGGCGGTGCCGTTGTAGATGTTCAGGCCGATGAAGTCCTCCCCGCCACACAGGTGGTCCAGCGCGAGGGCATGGGAGAAGGAATAGGGGCCGCGGGCAGTGGAAAAGGTGAGCTGTCGGGCGGCTTCCACGTCCTTTGGGCGGTCTGTGGCAGGGTAGTACACATCTCCAGTGGAGGCCAGCCCCACCAGGTTGGTCCCGTCCACCCGGTGAAGGGCGTCCACCGCCAGGGCATGGGCCCGGCGGAAGTTTGTCCAGCACGTTTCCAGGCCTTGTTCGTCCAGCAGCAGCCCCGGTGCATGGTTTCCGCCGCCGCAGCCCAGTCCGATGAAGCACTGGGGCTCGTTGAAAGTGAACCAGCGGGTGACACGGCCTTTGAAATGCCGGGCCGCCTGTTCGGCATAGGCGGCATAGGCCCGGACGGTCTCCTCATTTTGCCAGCCGCCCTTGGCTTGCAACGCCTGGGGCAAGTCCCAGTGGTACAGTGTCACCCAGGGTTGAATCCCCGCCTCCAACAGACCGTCCACCAGGCAGTCGTAATAGTCGAAGCCGTTCTGATTCCAATTAGTGTCGCCATTGGGGGCGATGCGGGGCCAGGCGATGGAAAAGCGGTAAGCGCCCAACTCCATCTCCTTGAGCAGCTCGATATCGTCCCGCCAGCGGTGGTAGCTGTCGCAGGCCACATCGCCGGTGTCGCCGTTTTTGACCTTGCCGGGGGTGTGGGAGAACACGTCCCAGATGCTCTCGCCCCGGCCGTCCTCCTTCGCGCCGCCCTCGATCTGATAGGAGGCGGAAGCCGCTCCCCAGAGGAAGCCCTGCGGAAATCTCGTCATCAGTCCACGCTCCTCTCCCTCACCAGGGCATTGGCGGCGGCGTTGAGCTGGTCCAGCGCCTGAAGGGCCTCTTCCTCCGTGCCCCCCTTGACGGACAGGTAAAGCTTCAGCTTGGGCTCGGTGCCGGAGGGCCGCACGATGAGCTTGGCGTCTCCATTGAGCCGCAGTTCCAGCACATCGGAGGGAATGAGGCCGGTGCTGTGGTTGAGATAGTCCACCATTTGGCTGACGCTCCGCCCAGCGACCTTCTTGGGGGGATTTGTGCGCAGGGAAGCCATCAGGCCCTCCATAGCTTTCATGCCGTTTTGTCCCTCGAAGGCGATGCTGATAAGGCCGTTGCGGTAGAAGCCGAATTTCTTGTAGAGGGCGTTCACCGCATCCAGCAGGGTCATGCCCTGCCCAGCGTACCATGCGGCGCACTCGCAGGCCAGCATGACGGCGTTCACCGCGTCCTTGTCCCGGACGTGGGCCCCAGACAGATAGCCATAGCTCTCCTCAAAGCCGAAAATATAGCGCTCTTTATGTCCCTCAGCCTCCAAAAGGCCAATCTGTTCCCCAATATATTTAAATCCCGTGAGCGTGCGGCGCAGCTCCACGCCGTAGTGCTCCGCAATGGGGGTGGCCATATCGGTGGACACAATGGTGGTGACGGCCACGGGAGCTTCCGGCATGGTGCCTTTGGCAGCCCTGGTGCGGCACAGGTAGTCCAACAGCAGCACGCCCATCTCGTTGCCGGTGATGAGACGGTAGCCGCCCTTGCCATCGGGGACGGCGGCACCCATACGGTCACAGTCGGGATCGGTGCCGATGAGCAGGTCGGGGTGAACCTTGTCGCACAGCCGCAGCCCCTCCTCCATGGCCTCCTGGACCTCCGGATTGGGGTAGGGGCAGGTGGGGAAATTGCCGTCCGGGTCCTTTTGGGCCGGGACCACGGTGACATCCGGCACGCCCATCTTGTTCAGCAGCTTCAGCACGCATTCCAGACCGGAGCCGTTGAGGGGGGTGTAGACCAGATTCAGCTTACTCACGTCGTTGCCGGGGCGCAGAGCCAGCACCGCATCCACGAAATCGTCCAGGCACTTGTCATCGATGAGCTTGATTTTTCCTTCCGCGACGGCCTGGTCATAGTCTGTCAGCTTCACGCCGTCGAAGCAGTCGGTTTTTTCGATGGCGGCCAGCACTTTATCCGCTGCCTCCGGGGTGATCTGGCAGCCGTCCGCGCCATACACCTTATAGCCGTTGTACTTGGCGGGGTTGTGGCTGGCGGTGACGCACACCCCCGCGCCGCAGCCAAAATACCGCACCGCCCAGCTCAGGGCCGGGGTGGGCTCCAGGCGGGGGTAGAGATGGACGGTGACGCCATTGGCCGCCAGCACCCGGGCGGTCTCCCGTGCAAAGAGCTGGCCTTTGATGCGGCTGTCAAAGGCGATGACGGCGGACTTGGGCAAATCCGAGGCGTTGAGATAGTCGGCCAGCCCCTGGGTGGCCCGCCGGACGGTGTAAATGTTCATCCGGTTTGTGCCCGCACCGATGACGCCCCGCAGTCCACCGGTGCCGAAGGCCAAATCCCGGTAGAAACGGTCGGATACTGCCGGCGGGTCATTTTTAATCTCATTCAATTCCAAAATGAGATCGGGGTCATCCCCTGCCTGCGTCAGCCAACGGTCTAATTGAGCCTGATAGTCCATGTAAAACCCTCCAATAAATTATTTTTAGTGTGGATGGTGGATACCGACATTTTAATCGCTCCCTTTCACAGCAAGGGTGTCAACAAAGACACCCTTGTCAAATAAATATCCCAATTTGAGGACAGCCAGGGTGTCAATACATAACACCCTGGCTTTGCATCTACCGCTCGCCATATACAATAGCCCAGGTGTTCCAGCAGGTCCGGCAGATCCGTGTTCTTAGCGGTCTCCATCTCCTCGTCTGTGAATTTCCAGAAATCCTCCGGGTTTGGGGTTCGTCTCGTAGTGATCACCTCCTTCTTGCGAAAACGAAAAGAGGCCCCTAGGACATCCCATGCTGGGATGCCCTGGGGGCCTCTCATCTGCTGTTTGGTTGTTTCGGCCTCACACGGCCCTTTACGCGCTCAACGCGGCGGGGTCGCCCTCCTCCTGGGGCTGGGGGCTGCCGTCCTCCGACCCGGCCTCACAGGGGCCGGCATAGCCCTCGTCCACGTCCATCGGCTCGGCCATGTTCAAGGCCGCTTCGATCACGCCTAGGACGAACTCCCGCTGGGTGACCTTTCTGCCGAGGCGGGCGCTCTCGCGCTCCAGGTGGGCCTTGATCCGCTGGAAAAGCTCCTCCGAGATCTGGAAGGCCATCGTTCTGGTTTTCTCATTCGCCATGATTTCATTACCTCCGTTTTCTTTCATTTCGTAGTATTCGATGAGCAGGTTGGTGATGTACTGCGCGGTGGTTAGGCCCGATTGCTCTCTGGCCTCGCAGACGCGCTGGTGCAGGTCTAAGGGAAGCTGGGCACATAAGTTTCGAGTGGCTGGCATGGTGTCGTTCTCCTTTCCGCTGATTACAACGCAAGTATAGCTGAAAGGCATGAAGAAAGCTATTACCATTACCACCAAGGAATTATGGACAAACGAAGCATACCTACCAATGTGAACATACCAGATAATGAAAAAGCCGCCCACGGCTGCCTGGGTGAGCGGCAAACCGTGGACGGCGGATTTCTTCTTTTTTGAATGATGGGGAGTTCGAGTCATATATGTTTCCAAAAACCTCCAAATTCGAGAAATTTGCATCTCCGGTGCGTTATTTTTATTTTACGCACCCAAATTTTTGAAACGTCCGAAAATTATTCTTTCTTTTCTGCATTATCGCTATTTTAGCGCAAAAATCCCGCACCGAAGTGCGGGATTTTTGCCTGCATCTTTTTTGTCAATGCAAGTTGGTCCGAGTGTAATTATAGGACTTCAAAAAAGTCAGTCATATCAATGGTTTACAGACCGTCAACAAGAGGTTTTTCCAGGCTAATTTTCAAAATTACAAGTTAAGTAATGGTGTCCCTTTTTTAAGACCCCACTAAAAAGTTTTGGTAACTCTCCGAGGATGCAATCCATTGTAACTTGCCCAACGGTTTTCAGTCCAGTAATATCACTAAACTGAGTTAGGCTTTTTTGCTGTGAAGCATATCTAAAAATGTTTTCAAAAAACACGTTAATAGACGGTATTGCCTCATCCCTGAGCATTTCATCTAAATGAAATCTTAGAGCCTGTTTAAAATCTTCTAATAAGGATGGCAATGAGGGCAAAAGTAAGAATCTGGGCAGAAATAAAGAGTTTGCGTTCACAATTTTTCCAAAGTCTGCGGAATTTGTCGAGCCAACCAAAAAGACGCTCTACCACCCAACGGCGCGGCAGCACAACAAATTTATGCAATTCGTTACGCTTTACTACTTCGACCTGAGCACCGCAAATCTCCTTGACCTGATTGGCAAAGCGCTCACCAGAGT
>CATKZW010000071.1 GCA_949841465.1 uncultured Oscillospiraceae bacterium | reverse complement strand
AGGAGACTGAGAACTTGACCCTGCTGTCCTACAGCTATTCTATCATGGGCATCTCATAGCCTGCTGCCCTAAAGTGAACTAAGCAGACACACTCTAAATCGTCTGCAAATCTTATTATACGAGGAGATCATATATGGACGTCAAGCAACGGATGCAGGAGCTGGCTCAGGCCAAGTATGGTCAGGAGCTGGCCCAGTGCGGCGACGAGCAGCTTTATCACGTGCTGCTCCAGCTCACCCAGGAGCTGTCCCAGGCCCGTCCCGCCCCCGCCGGGGAGCGGAAGCTGTACTATTTCTCCGCGGAATTCCTCATCGGCAAGCTGCTGAGCAACAACCTGCTGGCCCTGGGCGTGTTCGACCAGGTGTCCCAGGTGCTGGCCGAGTGCGGCCATACCCTGTCCGCCGTGGAGGAAGTGGAGCCCGAGCCCTCCCTGGGCAACGGCGGCCTGGGCCGCCTGGCCGCCTGCTTCCTGGACTCCATCGCCGCCCTGGGCCTGCCCGGCGACGGCGTGGGCCTCAACTACCACTACGGCCTGTTCGAGCAGAAGCTGGAGAACAACAAGCAGAACGAGCGCCCCAACCCCTGGATTGAGGACGAGAGCTGGCTGATCCCCACCGGGATTGAGTTCGAGGTGCCCTTCGGCTTCGGCGGCGTGAAGGCTAGGCTGCTCGATATCGCCGTCCCCGGCGCTCACACCAGCATTGCCAACCGCCTCCACCTGTTCGACGTGGAAAACCCCGCCCCGGCCCCTGAGGGCGGCATCGACTTCGACAAGCACGACCTGCCCGCCCGGCTCACCTCCTTCCTGTACCCCGACGACAGCGACGAGGCCGGACGGCTGCTGCGGGTATACCAGCAGTATTTCATGGTGTCCGCCGGTGCCCAGCTGGTGCTGAAGGAGCTGGAGCAGCGGGGCTTCGATCCCCATGCCATCAGCGACCACGTGGTCATCCAGATCAACGACACCCACCCCTCCATGGTCATCCCCGAGCTGGTCCGCCTGCTCACACAGCGGGGCCTCAGCATGGACGAGGCGGTGGAGCAGGTGGCCAAGACCTGCGCCTACACCAACCACACCATCCTGGCCGAGGCGCTGGAGAAGTGGCCCCTCACCTTCATTGAGAAGGTGGCCCCCCAGCTGGTGCCCATCCTCAAGGAGCTGGACCGGCGCGCCAAGGCGGCCCACGCCGACCCCAAGGTGGCCATCATCCAGGGTGAGGCGGGCAAGGAGACGGTCCACATGGCCCACCTGGACATCCACTACGGCTATTCCGTCAACGGCGTGGCGGCCCTTCATACCGACATCCTCAAGAGCTCCGAGCTGAAGCCCTTCCACGATATCTACCCCAGCAAGTTCAACAACAAGACCAACGGCGTCACCCTGCGGCGCTGGCTGGAGGTGTGCAACCCCAAGCTGGCCGCCCTGCTGGACGAGTGCGTGGGCGCTGAGTGGCGCACCGACCCCACCCGGCTGAACCAGCTGATGGACTTTTACAACGACAGCTCCGTGCTGGACCGGATGGTTGCCATCAAGGCGGAGAACAAGCAGTCGCTGGCCGACACCCTCCGCCGGGAGCAGGGCATTGAGATGGACCCTCAGTCCGTGTTCGACATACAGGTCAAGCGCCTCCACGAGTACAAGCGCCAGCAGATGAACGCCCTGTACGTCATCCGCAAGTACCTGGACATCAAGGCGGGCATCATCCCCGAGCGGCCCGTCACTGTCATCTTCGGCGCCAAGGCCGCCCCGGCCTACGTCATGGCCAAGCACATCATCCACCTGATCCTGTGCCTGCGCCAGCTCATCGAGAACGATCCCCAGGTCCGCCCCTGGCTGCGGGTGGTCATGGTGGAGAACTACAACGTCTCCTGGGCGGAAAAGCTCATCCCCGCCTGCGACATCTCCGAGCAGATTTCCCTGGCCTCCAAGGAGGCCAGCGGCACCGGCAATATGAAGTTCATGGCCAACGGCGCGGTGACCCTGGGCACCCGGGACGGGGCCAATGTGGAAATCGCCGATCTGGTGGGCCCGGACAACATCTACAGCTTCGGCGCGTCCAGCAACTGGATCATCGAACTGTACGAGCAGAAGGCCCGGGACAGCAAGCTGGGCTACCACTCCGATATCTACTACAACCGTCCGGACGTGAAGCCGCTGGTGGACTTCCTGCTGGACCCCGTGCTCACCCAGTACGGGGACGCGGACGCACTGAAGGCCCTGTGGCAGGACATCACCGGCAAGGACTGGTTCATGTCCCTGCTGGACGTGGAGAGCTATATCTCCGCCCGGGACCGCGCCATTCACGACTACGGCGACAAGCCCTTCTGGGCCCGGAAGATGCTGGTGAACACCGCCCGCTGCGGCTTCTTCTCCAGCGACCGCACCATCGCGCAGTACAACAAGGACATTTGGCATCTGAAATAAGCGAAACCGCCCCCGCTCGTTCTGAGCGGGGGCGGTTTTTGTATCCGGGGACCAATGAAGCCGAAAAGCGTCCCCGCCCTGATGAAACAGGACGGGGACGCCTGCGTCACTTCCGCATGAAAATGATGCCCAGGGTGTTGGGGCCGCAGTGGCAGGAGATGGTGGAGCCCGCCACGGCGGTGAGCACCTCCCGGAAGCCGTATTCCCTGGCCTGCTGGCAGATGGCGGCGGGGATGGCCGGGTCGCAGCGGGTGTGGACCACAAAGACCCGATCCAGGTTTACGTTCTTGCCCGCCAGCTGGTCCCGGACGTAGTCGGGCAGGACCTTGTCAAACGCCCCCCGGTACTTCTTACCCACGGACATTTTACCGTCCACCAGGTTGATGCAGGGCTTCAGCTTCAGCAGATTGGCCCCCAGGGCCACCACCGACGAGCACCGCCCGCCTTTGGCCAGGTAGTCCAGCTTGTCCACCACAAAGGTGGTGTCCACTCGGTCCGCCATGCCCTCCAGCATGGCCAAGATGTCCTGGATGCCGTCGCCACGCTCGGCGGCCATGGCGGCCTCCAGCACCAGCAGGCCCTGACCCACAGTCAGGTTCCGGGAGTCCACCACGTGGACGTTGGAGAACTCCTCCGCCGCCACCAGCGCGTTCTGATAGCAGCAGGAGAACTCGCTGCCGATGGTGATGTGGATAACATCGTCGTATCGGGGGGACAGCTCGGTGAACAGCTCCTGATAGTCCGCGATGTTGACGGCAGCAGTGGAGGGCAGCTGGCCGCCGCCGTCAACATGGCGGAAGATGTCCTCAGGGCCGGTTTCCAGGCCGTCCCTGTAGGTATTTCCGCCAAAGGACACGTATAAAGGAACAATGGTGATCTGATAGCGCTCCAGCAGGTCGGGGGGCAGGTCGCAGGTGCTGGTGGCGGTGACTTTGATGGACATGGGGATGACCTCCGTTTGTATATGGGTGACCCCAAGCGGCAGGGTCCAAATTGAAAGGATTATACCATTTGGCGCATTAAATTGCAAGGAAAGATTTGCGGCGCATGCTTGCCGGCACTCTTGCTGAGTATGGGACTAGTATGGGAGCAGTATGGGACGCAGTATGGGATGATTTTCTCCTTGCAATCGGGGAGAAAAAAGCATATAATGTATAAAGCCGTAAAATGCGGAAATTGAATTCATAAAGGAAGTGAGATGCGTCGTGTCAGGCGATCCGTTTGGTCGAAGTTGTATGCAGAAAACACGGCGCACCCGCTGAGTCAGTTCACGCTGCCTCCCCGTGCGCCCGTCGCCTGTCGGCCTTTTTTGCCGACGGGAACATTTTATGTGGGCCGCGGGGGGGGGATTTTTTGCCTTTCCGCCAGCCTGGGAAAGGTGTGTGAGAGCTATGATGACCATCCACAAGACGGTGGACGGCAAAATGACCCCACTCAGCTCCGTGACGGACGGCTGCTGGGTCAATCTGATCAACCCCAGTGAGGACGAGCTGAAAACCGTGGCCGCCACCCTGGCGGTGGAGCCGTCCTTCCTCCGGGCGGCGCTGGACGAGGAGGAGACCTCCCGCATCGACAAGGAAGACGGCTGCACCCTCATCATCGTGGACACCCCCGCCATGGAGCAGGACGAGACCGGTGTGGTGTACTCCACCCTGCCCATGGGCATCATCGTGACGGAGAAGCACATCATTACCGTGTGCCTGAAAGAGACGTCGGTGGTGCGGGATCTCCAGTCCGGGGCGGTGCGGGACGTGCGCACCGAGCAGCGCACCCGGTTCATCCTGAACATACTGCTGCTGGTGGCAAAGCGCTATCTGGGCTACCTGAAACAGATTGACAAGACCTACAGCCATATGGAGCGCCAGCTGTACAAATCCCAGCGGAACAAGGAGCTGATCCAGCTGCTGGACCTGGAGAAGTCGCTGGTCTACTTCAACACCTCGCTGAAGGCCAACGAGGTGACGCTGGAGAAGATTCTGCGCGGGCGGATCGTCACCCTCTACGAAGAGGACCACGACCTGCTGGAGGATGTGCTGATCGAGGTGCGTCAGGCCATCGAGATGGCGCAGATCTACTCCGACATCATCTCGGGCATGATGGACGCCTTTGCCTCTGTCATCTCCAACAACCTGAACGTCATCATGAAGCTGCTGGCCTCCGTGACCATCCTGATGACGGTGCCCAACATCGTGTTCGGCTTCTACGGGATGAACGTGGATATCCTGCCCTTTGCCCACAGCTTCTGGCCACCGCTCATCATCTCCGCCGTTATCATTGTGGCAGCGGGAATTATCCTGAAAAAGAAGGACCTGCTTTGATAAAAGGGTTCCCCCGGATGTAAGCCGGGTACAGACAGGGAAGCACTAACCCCCACCCACAGCCGAATCCTATCGACACTATCAACCGTAAATGCCACGATCTGAAACATCAGGTGGCGGCCCTCAAGCACATCATCAGCAAGGCCGTATACAGCGGCAAAAAGATTGAAGGAGGACATGACATGGAGAAGAAAAAACGTACCACTGGTCAGATGGTGCGGCTGATCCTGCGGACAGCGGTGTGCGCGGTGCTCATCGTGGTACTGCTGGCGGGCATCATGGGGGTCAACGCCCTGGTGCCGTCCTATGACCGGATGGGCAACAGCATTTTGAACGGGTTTGACCGCAAGATTGACAATTCCAAGGCCAGCACCACCGGGCTGGACCTGCAATACAACAAGCCAGACTATAGCGCCCAGACCATTGGTGCGGCAGAGGACGATCTGGCCGAGCGCATCGCCCAGGAGGGCGTGGTGCTGCTGGAGAACCGGGACAACACTCTGCCCTTGGCCCAGGACACCACCTTCAGCCTGGTCAGCGTCAACTCCACCACCGTCAGCGCCGGCGGCGGTATGCTGGGCGGCGGCGTCAAGTTAAACGCCCTGTTCCAGAGCGCCGGGGTGGGCGTCAATGAGACCCTGTGGGACTTCTACGCCAACGGCGGCGGCAAGGGATACGGCCTGGCTTCTGGCTCCTTCAGCTTCGGTGACGCGGAGGACTTTCGCATCAACGAGTGCCCCCTGTCCGTCATGCAAAGCGCCGACGGCGTGTTGGACAGCCTGAGCGGCACCGTTCCCGTCTACTTCCTGAAGCGGGTGGCTGGCGAGGGCCGCGATATGCCCCGGAGTATGTATGGTCATGCCGACTCCGCAGAGGACAAGGCCAGGACCTACCTGGAGCCTGACTCCACCGAGCGGGAGATCCTAAAGTATCTGGATGAAAACTTTGACACTGTGGTATTGGTTCTCAATTCCAATGCTGCCCTGGAGCTGGACTGGCTGGCGGACTACCCCAGCATTAAGGCAGTCATCGGCGCACCTGATGGCCTTCAGGCCCTGCCCGGTATCCTTACCGGGACCATCAATCCATCTGGCCGGACGGCGGACACCTTTGCGGCTGACGCCCTGGCCTCTCCCGCCGCCCAAAACTTCGGCGACTACCTGTACTTCGACGAGAGCGGCAATCCCACCAAGTACAATTACGTCTCCTATGCCGAGGGCATCTATGTGGGCTACAAATACTACGAAACCCGGTACGAGGACGTAGTCATGGGAACCGGCAGCGCCGGGAGCTTCGACTATGATAACGAGGTGGTCTATCCCTTCGGACACGGCTTGTCCTACACCACCTTTGACTGGTCCAATTTTAAGGTGAGTTGGTCCGGCGACACCTGCACTGTCAGCGTGGATGTGACCAACACCGGCAGTATGGCGGGTAAGGACGTGGTGGAGCTCTACGTTCAGAGCCCCTATACCGATTACGACAAGCAGTACGGAGTGGAGAAGCCCGCCGTTATGCTGGTGGGCTATACCAAGACTGCTGAGCTGGTCCCCGGCGCGTCGGAGACCGTGACGGTAACTTTTGAGAAAGAACAGCTCAAGGCTTACGACTCCACCCACGCCAAGACCTACATTCTGGACGCTGGTGATTATTACATCACTGCCGCCGCCAACGCCCACGCCGCCGTGAACAACGTGCTGGCCGCCAAGGGTTTTACCACTGCTGACGGCATGACAGAGGACGGGAACGCCGCTTTTGTAGAGACCTACACCGTTTCTGCCCTGGATGCTGACACCTATGCCGTGGACTCCTATTCAGGCGCGCCCGTGTCCAACCTCTTCGATCATGCCCGGGGCGATATCGCTTATCTTACCCGGAACGACTGGAGCGGAACCTTCCCCGTCCATGACGGCGAACCCAGCGATATCGTCAGCACCTGGGGCGGCGAGATTAATGGCTCCGACGGCGTGTCCTACACCTGGAAAAAGACTGCCAGCGCTGACCGCATTGCCCAGCTGGACTCTTTTGACTCCAACTCCCCTGTGGACCCTGCCTCCTTCACCGACACTCCGGTTTACGGTGCGAAAAACGGCCTGACTCTCATTGAGATGCGCGGCCTTGACTTTGATGATCCCCAGTGGGATAAGCTGCTGGATCAGCTCACTGAGGAGGACTACTACAACACCATCGGCCTGTCCGGCTACGGCATCGAGGCCATCGACAGCGTAAACAAGCCCTTTACCATCGATGCGGACACCGCCGCGGGCCTCATCTACGGCGGCACCGGCAAGATGTTTCCCAACTCCATGACCCTGGCCCAGACCTGGAACCAGGAGTTGGCCCGGGAGTTCGGCACCATGATCGGCAATGAAGCGCTGTTGGGCGGCTGCAACGGCTGGTACGCCCCTTCCATGAATATCCACCGCACCCCCTTCTCCGGGCGCAACGGCGAGTATTATTCCGAGGATGCCTTCCTGTCCGGTGCCGTCGGCTCCAACGCCACATATGGCGCGGCTTCTAAGGGACTGTATGCCTATATCAAACACTTTGCCTTCAACGATCAGGAGAACCACCGGGGTGACCGCCCGGGCCAGTTCAGCGTGGCCACTTGGCTCAACGAGCAGTCCGCCCGCGAGATTTACCTCAAGCCTTTCGAGATGTGTATGAAGGCGGGAGACGTGGAGCTCAACTATGTGGAGAGCGATGGAAACGGCGGCTACCGCAACGCCACACGCTCCCTCCGGGCCAGCATGGGCGTGATGACTGCCTTTAACCGGGTGGGGGCTACCTGGACCGGCGGTGACTACAACCTGATCACCGGCCTTCTGCGTAACGAGTGGGCGTTCAACGGCCTCATCATGACAGACAATGCCAACACCGGCGTGTTCATGGATGGTTACCAGATGATCGAGGCCGGGGCGGACGTGAAGCTGACCTACGCCCAGGAGAGTGCCCGGTTCGACTTCGACGCCCAAAACTCCGCCCACTATCATTATGCCAGGGAGGCCCTCCACCGCACGCTGTACACCATTGCCAATACCAATGCTATGAACGGCGCTATGCCCGGCAGCGTGTTCAAAGAGGGGATGCGCCTGACAGATAAGGTCCTGCTGGCGGTGGATATCGTATTCGGCTTGCTGGCGGCATGGTTTACCTATGTAATCTTCCGGGGCTTCAAGCCAAGTAAGCGCAAGCTGGCCAAGCTGGAGCAGAAGCAGGCCAAAAAAGCGGCAAAGAAGCAGGCAAGCGGATAAAAAATTCCGCATAATATCTGCTAAAGACTTGCGTCACACGTGATGACGATTCCCCGACTCGCTATCCTCTTCATTCACTAGTGATGCCCTCTGCCTGGTTGTTGGGTAGAGGGCATCACAAATTTCACCGCCATCATCGCACAAAGAACGATTGGGTGGACGCCTTTGTCATCGCCGACCATCTCCGCTTCGGCAGGATCGGCAAGGAGGTCAACCAGTTTCAGCATAAACGCGCACTCGCTTTAACTCCCAGAAAACTGGTCCGGTTGGTCTATCGGCTGCTGATGGACAACCGCCTATATATCCCGCCGGAGGGCCGAGTTGCGGATCACCCGGATGTACTCGTTGTAGCACTGGGCGGTGCAGCGGCCGATGATGGATTTTTCCTTGGCAGACAGCTTCCCCGAACCCACCAGCTGTTCACACAGGGACAGCAGAAACTCGGATTTCAGCACTACGGGGATGTCCCCGCCCCCGTAGCCCTGCTCCATGTCCATGGCGTTGATGTGGTTTCGAGAGGTGGCGGAGATGTCGATCACCTCGCCGCCCAGGCCCTCAATAACAGGCCTGTAGTACACTCCGCCCCGGTCCTGTTTTAATGCGTTTAGCAGGGTTGTATTCCGGCGCGTAGGGAGGCAGGAAGAACACCTCTATCTTCTCCTTGAGTCCCTCTCTCCCTGCTTTCCTCAAGTCGATGTATTCCATACCCTCCATTTTACCACACCTCCTTCCTTGCGAATCACTGCGGAACCGTCCGGAAGGTATTCAATCACCGCATAAATACGGCGGAGGAACGCCCGCCAGGTTTCGGGCCGATCTCACTGTTCTGCCCAGTATTGCTTTTCCAACGGTAAATTAGAGAAGCACTGATTTAATCGCCGAACTTTCAAGAAAAGCACAATATATTGTGCTTTTTTCTTTTATAAAATCTATATACCCAATTAATCAGTGATTTCTTAGAGCCTGTTTAAAACTTTTGACAAGATGTAGAAAGAAGCGGATAATAAGGGAAAAACAGGCGGGAGATGAGGTTGGGATGCATCAATATCCAAGCGACATCAATCGGGAAGAATACGAGCAGATACGAGAGGATTTG
>CATKZW010000070.1 GCA_949841465.1 uncultured Oscillospiraceae bacterium | reverse complement strand
GTGCAGAATGTGCCCCCGGTCTGTCCGCCGTGGATCCTCCAGCTCTGCCAACGCTGTCCTTAATTCTTTCACTTCCATACCTCTAGCTTACCATATCTCTCGCTAATTTTAAATGCTGTTGCCCTGCTGCTTTGGCGGTTGCCTCTTGTTTCTCCGGAACAGTTGTGGTATAATTTGCATTCAAGCATAAAGTAGGAGTAGAATAGCCAAACGGTAAGGAGCATCGCTATGAAAATCGTTGTGTTGGCCGGCGGGCTCAGCCCGGAACGGAACGTGTCCCTGTCCAGCGGGTGCAAGGTGTGCGCCGCCCTGCGGGAGCGGGGGCATGAGGCCGCTTTTATTGATATGTACCTGGGCACTCAGGAGGCCCCCGAGTCCCTGTTTCACGCCCCCATCCCGGTGGAGCTGACCAAAATCAGCCGTCAGGCCCCCGACCTGGATCAGGTGAAGGCATCCCGTTCCGATGGCGGCGGGCAGTTCGGCCCCGGCGTGCTGGAGCTGTGTCGCATGGCGGACGTGGTGTTCCTGGGCCTCCACGGCACCTGCGGCGAGGACGGCAGGGTCCAGGCGGCCCTGGATCTGCTGGGCGTCCCCTACACCGGCGCGGGCTATCTGGGCAGCGCCATCGCCATGGATAAGGATTTGACCAAGCGCATCGTAGCCCCTCTGGGGGTGGTCACTCCCAAGTGGGAGCTGGTGCGCTACGGCGCGGATGACATACCCGCCCTCACCCGGCGTCTGGAGCTGCCCTGCGTGGTGAAGCCGGTGGCCTCCGGGTCGTCCATCGGCGTGTCCATCGTCCGCGATCAGGCGGCCCTTTCCGCCGCCCTCACCGGCGGCCTGGCCTTCGGCGGTGTGTGCGTGGTGGAGCAGTACATAGCCGGGCGGGAGATCCAGGTGGGCATCCTGGAGGACCGGGCCCTGCCCTCCATTGAGATCATTCCCAGCACCGGCTTTTACGACTACGAAAACAAGTATCAGCCCGGCGCGGCGGAGGAAATCACCCCCGCCCCCATCCCCGCTGAGTGGGAAAAGCGGCTGGGTGAGACGGCGCTGACCGTGTTCCGCGCCCTGGGGCTGTCGGTGTACTCCCGGGCCGACTTTATGGTCACCGAGGACGGCACCCCCTGGTTTTTGGAGATCAACACCCTGCCCGGCATGACCCCCACCAGCCTGCTGCCCCAGGAGGCGGCGGCGGTGGGCATCGGCTACGGCGAGCTGTGCGAGCGCATTATCACAGCGTCCCTGGCCGCCCGGCGCGCCGGGAAATAACAACAAAGAAGCGAGCGGAAAGGGAGCGTCATGATGGAGGCATTGACACTGAGACAGTTGCTGGAAGCGGTAAACGGCACTCTGCTGGGGGACTTTTCCGACCTGGACGCCGCCGTGGCCGAGGTGAGCACCGACAGCCGGAGGATCGAACCGGGCTGCCTGTTCATCCCCCTGGAGGGGGAGCGGTTCGACGGCCACTCCTTCATCAGCTCCGCACTGGAGGCGGGGGCGGCAGGGTGTCTCACCGCCCGGGAGCGGGAGAGCTATCTGCCCGGTAAATTCTACATCAAGGTGCGCTCCACCCAGCGCGCCCTGTGGGAGCTGGCCCGGTACTATAAGGGGCTCTTCCCCATCCCTTTCATTGCCATCACCGGCTCGGTGGGCAAGACCACCACGAAGGACATGGCGGCGGCGGTCCTGGGCGCGAAGTTCTGCGTCCACAAGACGGAGGGCAACTTCAACAACGACATCGGCGTACCCCTCACCCTGCTCAAACTGGAAAAGCGCCACCAGGTTTGCGTGGTGGAGATGGGTATGGACCACGCCGGGGAAATCGACTACCTGGGCGAACTGGTGAAGCCGGACATAGCCCTTGTCACCAACATCGGCGACGCCCACATTGAGAACCTGGGCAGCCGGGAGAACATCTTCAAGGCCAAGTGCGAGATCTTCCCCCATCTGAAGCCTGACGGCCTGGCCGTCCTCAACGGGGACGACCCCATGCTGTCCACGCTGAAGGGTGCCCTGCCCCAGCGCACCGTGTTTGTGGGCAGCGGCGAGGGGCTGGACTACGCCGCCTGCGACCTGAGCAGCGACAGCGTGGGCCACCTGAGCTGCCGGATCAAGACCCCCCGGAGCCAGTTCCAGGCCAGCATACCCGCCCTGGGCAGCCACATGATCTACCCCACTCTCATGGCCGCCGCCGCGGCCGAGGCGCTGGGCATGGCCCCCGACGAGATCGTCCGGGGCATCGGGGCCTTCCTGCCCACCAAAATGCGGATGAATATCGTGCGCTGCCCCGGCGACATCGTGATTTTGAACGACGCCTACAACGCCAACCCCCAGTCCATGCGGGCCGCCGCCGCCGTGCTGGGCGACGCCGCCCAGAAGCGCCGGAAGGTGGCCGTGCTGGGCGACATGAAGGAGCTGGGCCCCAGCTCGGAGCAGTTCCACCGGGCGGTGGGGGGGTATTTTGCCCAGGCCGGGACGGACCGGCTCATCGCCGTGGGCAACCTGGCCCGGTTCATCGCCGAGGGGGCCCGGGACGCGGGGCTGGAGCAGGCGGACTACTTCCCCACCCTGGACACCGCCCGGAATGCTCTGTCCCGGGAGGTGCGGGCCGGGGTGACCATCCTGGTCAAGGCCTCCCGCTCCATGGCCTTCGAGAAGATCGTGGACTTCCTGCTGGCAAACGTACCGGGGTAAAGGGCCTTCTTTTTCTTGCGTGCAGTGCCCGCACAGCGGGCACTAGCAGCCTAAGCCGCCGTAGGCGGCCCACGGAAAGAAAAAGAAGCAAAAAGAACTTTTAGACCGCTGACGGAATGAATATTGACACTGGCAAGTATGCGCACGACAACCAACCCCTTATCGTGATTAAAGCAATAAATATATATTATTATTTATAATTTCCTTTGTGGCCGACGCAATGCTTTAATTGACTGCTCACGTCGGTAACGAACCAAGGTTTCTTTTTTCGTTTCCTTTTTTCTTTTCAAAGAAAAAAAGGAAGGAACCTCTTAAGGAGAACGACTACCAATGATTGACATACAGCTCACCGGCCTTGTCAAGGAGTTCGAGGTCGGCAAACGAATATTAGACGGCTTCTCCCTCCAGATCGACGAGGGGGAGCGGGTGGGCCTGCTGGGCCGCAACGGCGCGGGCAAGACCACCATCTTCCGCATGATGACCGGGCAGGTCCGCCCCGACGAGGGGACCATCTCCATCGCCCCCGGCAAGCGGCTGGGGCTGATCTCACAAATTCCGGTTTACCCCGAAGGGTACACCGTAAGGGACGTGCTGGACACCGCCTTTGCCCCCCTCCACGCCATGGAGCGGGAGCTGGCCGGGCTGGCTGCCCAGATGGGGGACAGTGCCGATCCCCAGGTAATGGCCCGGTACGACAAGCTCACCGCCGCCTTTGAGCTGGGGGGCGGCTACGACACGGAGACACGGCTCAACAAGGTGTGCAACGGCCTGGGCATCGGAGCCGACATGCGCTCCCGCCCCTTTGACGCCCTGTCCGGCGGGGAAAAGACCCGAATCAACCTGGCCCGGCTCATTCTGGAGGACACCGACATCCTTCTGCTGGACGAGCCCACCAACCACCTGGACCTGAACGCCACCGAGTGGCTGGAGGGCTATCTGGAGCGGTTCAAGGGCACCGTGCTGGCCATCTCCCACGACCGCTGGTTCCTGGACAAGGTGGTGCGCCGGGTGGCGGAGATCCAGGACGGCAAGGCGGAGCTGTACTCCGGCAACTACTCTTTCTACGTGGAGGAGAAGGAGCGGCGGTATCAGGAACGCCTGAAGCAGTACGAGAAGGAACAGGCGAAGATCAGCCAGCTGGAGGCCGCGGCGGAGCAGATGCGCATGTGGGCCTTCAAGGGCAACGACAAGCAGTACAAGCGGGCCATCAACATGGAGCGCCGCATTGAGCGCATGCGCACCACCGACAAGCCCACCAGGGAAAAGAAGCTGGCCACCCGATTTGGGGAGCGGGAGTTCCACGGGGACGAGGCCATGGTGGTCACCGAGCTGTCCAAGTCCTTTGGGGAGCGCACCCTGTTTGACCACATCAACCTGGACGTGACCGGCGGGGAGCGCATCGCCCTCTTGGGCGACAACGGCACCGGCAAGTCCACCTTCATCAAGATCGTCATGGGGGAGGAGGCGCCGGATTCCGGGTCCATCTACCTGGGGCCCTCCATCCGCATCGGCTACCTGCCCCAGATCATCCACTTCGACCGGCCCGACCGCAATCTGGTGGACACCATGCTCTACGCCCAGAACTGCACCACCCAGGAGGCTCGGGACCGGCTGGCCTCCTTCAAGTTCCGGGGGGAGGACGTGTTCAAGCAGGTGTCCTCCCTGTCCGGCGGGGAGCAGTCCCGGCTGCGGCTGTGCATGCTCATGGACAGTCGGATCAACCTGCTCATCCTGGACGAGCCCACCAACCACCTGGACATCGATTCCCGGGAGTGGATCGAGGAGGCGGTGGAGGAGTACGGCGGCAACCTGCTGTTCGTCTCCCACGACCGCTACTTTATTGAGAAGTTCGCAACCCGGATCTGGATGCTGGAAAACAGGCAGATCACCGACTTCCAGGGCACCTACGGGGAGTTCCGGGCCTTCCGGGAGCGGCAGGAGGCACTGTCGCGCTCCGCCTGTTCGCGACGCGGTTCTAAGCCCTCCGACTCTGCAAGGTGTCTTGAGTCCCCGAAGGACGGGGCCTCAGACCCCTCGCGCCGCTCCGGCCTTAGCCCGCTGCTCACGACGGCTCCGCAGCCAAGGCGCGGCGGCACCAAGGAGCTGGAAAAGCAGGTGCGGGCCGCCGAACGGGCGGTGGAGAAGGCGGAGGTCCGCCTGGACGAGCTGGCTCAGGAGGCGGAGGAAGCCGCGTCCGACTACCTGAAGCTCCAGGACGTGTACAAGGAGCGGGAGGCGGTGGAGGACGAGCTGGCCCACCTGTACGCGGAGTGGGAACGGCTGGCGGCGGAGCTGGAAGAGGCGAAGGGATAGGGCATGAAGTACAAAAGCTACCGGGGAAACAGTCCCCAGAACAAGAAGAAGCGCTGGGTTGCCGCCCTGCTGGTCCTGATTGGCCTGGGTTTGGTGCTGTTCGGCGCGCTGGAAATCGTCATCGCCATGGGCTCCCGGGGCCAGACCTCCCAAGCAAACAGCGGCCCTGAGGTCATGGTTGTATTTGGCTGTCAGGTGAAACCGGAGGGACCGTCCATTCTCCTGCGGGACAGGCTGGACACGGCGCTGGCCTACTGGGAGGAGCATCCCGGCATCCTCATTGTGGTGTCCGGCGGCAAGGGGGACGACGAGCACCAGTCCGAGGCCCAGTGCATGTACGACTATCTCACCGCCCACGGGGTGGACGGTGAACGTATCCTCATGGAGGACAGGTCACGGAATACTCATCAAAACATTCAGGAAACCATTAACCGTGTAAACCGGGTGGTTTTCAGCGGGGAGCCGGAAGACTTCGCCCCCCCTTCTTCCTTTGTTCTGGTATCCAGCGATTTTCACCTGTCCCGCATCCTCATGCTGTGGGAGCGGGCCACAGGCCGCACCGACAATGTAACCACCCTGCCCGCGCCGGTGAGCCACTTCCCCTCAAGGGTGCAGATGTTCTTCCGGGAACCGCTGGCGCTGGTCAAATCCTTCCTGTTTGACCGGGAATTTCTAATCTGGGATTAGGTGACGCTATGACTGACAACCTGAAAAATATTGAGCTGCGCTATCAGGAGCTGGAGGCTCGGCTGGCCGCCAACGAAACGTACTCCGACCCGGAGCTGGTGTCCAGGCTGAACCGGGAGCAGAAGGAGCTGGAGCCCTTGGTCACCGCCTG
Source organism: uncultured Oscillospiraceae bacterium (assembly GCA_949841465.1). GTDB lineage: Bacteria > Bacillota > Clostridia > Oscillospirales > Oscillospiraceae > Enterenecus. The sequence goes on along the minus strand of CATKZW010000070.1, from coordinate 3,398 downwards.
GCGGGCGCTGTGCAAGGCTCAGAGCAGCTTGACGGACACGGAAGAGCTGCTGGGCGACCCGGAGATGAAGGAGCTGGCCCAGCAGGAGCTGGCCCAGGCCAAGGAGGACATCGCCCGGCTGGAGCAGGAGATCAAAATTCTGCTCCTCCCCAAGGACCCCAACGACGGCAAAAACGTCATCATGGAGATACGGGCCGGGGTGGGCGGCGAGGAGTCCGCCTTGTTCGCCCACTCCCTCACCCGGATGTACACCATGTACGCCGAGGCCCGGGGCTGGAGGGTGGAGGTCAACTCCGCAAACGAGACGGAGCTGGGCGGCGTGAAAGAGATCTCCTTCACCATTGAGGGGGACGGCGCCTGGTCCCGGATGAAGTTTGAGAGCGGCGTCCACCGGGTCCAGCGGGTGCCGGAGACGGAGTCGGGCGGGCGGGTGCACACCTCCACCGCCACCGTGGCGGTGCTGCCCGAGATGGAGACGGTGGACGTGGAGATCAACCCCGCAGATGTGGAGATGCAGGTGTTCCGCTCCTCCGGGGCGGGCGGCCAGCACATCAACAAGACCTCCTCCGCCGTGCGGCTGATCCACAAGCCCACGGGCACGGTGGTGGAGTGCCAGCAGGAGCGCAGCCAGTTTCAGAACCGGGAGAAGGCCATGCGCCTGCTGGCCTCCATCCTCTACGACCGGGAGCGGGAGCGGGTGGAGTCCGAGTACGGGGAAAACCGTCGCAGCCAGGTGGGCACGGGCATGCGCAACGAGCGCATCCGCACCTACAACTTCCCCCAGGGGCGGCTCACCGACCACCGGGTGGGGCTGACGCTGTACAAACTGGACGCGGTGATGGACGGCGACCTGGACGAGATCATCGACGCGCTCACCACCGCCCGGCAGGCGGAACAGCTTGCGGAACGGGGGTAGTTCCTTTTTCTTGCGTGCAGTGCCCGCACAGCGGACACTAGCAGCCTAAGCCGCCGTAGGCGGCCCATGGAAAGAAAAAAGGAAGAAAAACACACTTTGGAGTTTACATCATGAATACGCATGTGATTTTTGATTTGGACGGCACCCTGCTGAACACCATCGACGATCTGGCGGACGCGGGCAACCATGTCTGCGCCGCCCACGGCTGGCCCACCCACACGGTGGACGAGTTCAAATACATGGTGGGCAACGGCATCCCTAACCTGGTGTCCCGGTTCACCCCGGAGGGGCTGAGTGAAGAGGAGCTGGCCGGGGCGCTGGCGGAGTTTTCCGACTGGTACGGCCGGCACAAAGCAGACAAGACCGCCCCCTATCCCGGCGTGCCTCAGCTGCTGGCCGCCCTGAAGGGGGCGGGGGTGCGTCTGGCGGTGCTGTCCAACAAGGCCCACGCACTGGCCGGGCCGGTGGTGGAGAGCTATTTTCCCGGCGTGTTTGAGTACGTGCAGGGGGCCCTCCCCGACGCGCCGCTGAAGCCCGACCCCACCCTGCTCCGGGCCCTGATGGAAAAGATTGGCGCCCGGCCTGAGAGCACCCTGTTTGTGGGCGACAGCAATGTGGACGTGCTCACGGGCAAAAACGGAGGGCTCACGGTGGCGGGCGTGCTGTGGGGCTTCCGGGGCCGTCAGGAATTGAAGGACGCCGGGGCCGACTGGATCATCCACAGCCCGGACCAGCTGTCCGCCATTGTCACCGGCACCGCCCTGCTCACGGCCGGTCAGGCGGCGCTGGCGGCGGAGCTGCTCCGGCAGGGCCGTCTGGTGGCCGTCCCCACCGAGACGGTGTACGGCCTCGCCGCCGACGCCACCCAGGAGGGGGCCGTCCAGGCCAATTATGACGCGAAGGGCCGGCCTGACACCAAGCCGCTGAACGTGCTGGTGAACGGCATGGACATGGCAGAGGCCGTGTGCCGGGACATCCCGGAGGACGCATATCAATTGGCAGAGGCGTTTTGGCCGGGGCCGCTGACCATGATCCTGCGGGGGAACGGCTCCCTGCCTTCCATCGTCTCCGCCGGGGGCGCAACCCAGGGGGTGCGCTGCCCCGACCATCCGGATACGCTGGCTGTCATCAAGGCGCTGGGCCGTCCGCTGGCCTGCCCCTCCGCCAACCTGTCGGGACAGACCAGCCCCAGGAGCGCCGGGGAGGTGCTGGCCCAGCTGGGCGGGCGGATCGGCGCGGTGCTGGACGGCGGGCCCTGCATGGTGGGGGTGGAGTCCACCATTCTGGACCTGACCGTCACCCCATACCGCATCCTGCGCCGGGGCGGGCTGGATCGGGAGTCCATTGAGCGCGCATTAGGCCGCGAAATAATAGAACATATTGGAAAGGGAATTGAGAAAACATCATGAATATAGAGGTAAAAAATCAAATCGCCGTGGTGCGGGAGCCCGGTTTGCTGATTGCGGACAGCGGCTCTGCCATGGATTTGCTGGCTGCTGTGCGCTATGAAACGGGATGCTCCTCCATGGTGCTGTTCCGGGAGCAGCTGGACGAATCCTTCTTCCGGCTGTCCACCGGACTGGCTGGAGAGGTGCTGCAAAAGTTTGTGAACTATCAAATGCGGCTGGGCATCGTGGGGGATTTCTCCGGCTATACCAGCAAGCCGCTCCAAGACTTTATCTGGGAGAGCAACCAGGGCAGGCAGATCTGCTTCCAGCCCACGGAGGAACAGGCCCTGTCCTGGCTGGGGAGGGCCTGAGATTTTGATCGTCATCGGCATCACCGGCCCCACCGGGGCGGGCAAGACCACGGTGCTGAATGTGCTGACCCAGCTGGGCGGGACCAGCGTGGACTGCGACGCGGTGTACCACCAGCTGCTTCTCTCCAGCGTCCCCATGCAATATGAGCTGAAAAACCGGTTTGGCGCGGAGATTTTTGATGAAAATGGTCACTTGCGCCGGAAGGAACTTGGTGCTATTGTATTTGGGGACAGCGCCGCACTGGCCGAGCTGAACGCCATCACCCATCGGCACATCGTGGCCGAGCTGAAGCGGCGCATCGCCCGTGCCGAAGCCGAAGGCCGCCCCGCCGTCGCCCTGGACGCCATCGCCCTGCTGGAGAGCGGCGCGGGCCGCTTGTGCCGCGTCACGGTGGCGGTCACCGCCTCCGAGGAGGCGCGGGTCCGCCGGATCATGGCCCGGGAGGGCATCTCGGAGGAATACGCCCGGGCCCGCGCCGCGGCGCAAAAGCCCAGCTCCTGGTTTGAGGAGCGGTGCACCTACACCCTGCGCAACGACGGGGACCTGGAGAGCTTTAAGACCAAAGCGCGGGCTCTAATAAAACAAATTCTTTCTCAAGTCCAGTGGTATGAAGTCAAGGGGTGATTGAAGGAAAAATTCAGAGGGAAGCAAGGGAAACCGCGTAGAGGACCAGAAAAAAGGCAACACCAACCCAAGCCCTGTCCCTGAAAAATTTTGAAACA